>CAYMHP010000054.1:6435-14985 GCA_964390225.1 uncultured Solibacteraceae bacterium | reverse complement strand
TTGAGTTTGGACGGCAGCTCGACGCGGCCAAGCGGTCGGCCCAACAGCTTCCATTCGGCTGGTTGCTTCAGTGGCGGATCGGCCGGCGGCTTCAACTTGCTTGCTGCTTCGGCCAGATCACCGAAGCGGACTCTGCGGTTGGTGGCGGAGTGGATCACGAAATTGGAATCGGCGACGCATTCGGATGGCATCACGCGCCATCGCTCGGCGGCCGCCTGGATGAGTGTTTCGCGGGCGGATGCGCCCATGTGGCGCAACAACTCGAAGAATCCCGTGGTGCTTTCGCTGTTGCCCGTAAATTGCCAGTTGACGCGTGGGTTATTGTAAGCTTCATTGACACCGGACTGCTCCAGGCGCACCTTCTTCCAATCGGCGCACAGCTCTTCGGCGAGAATCGCGGGCAATGTGGTTCCGGCGCCCTGCCCCATTTCCGCTTGCGAGGCGATGAGCGTGACCGTGTCGTCGGGTGCGATGCGAATCCAGGCGTTCAGGCTCACTTCCTTTGCCTGGCCCAGCAGACGGAACTGCCCGGATAATAGAAGACCCGCACCCGCCACTGAAGTTTGCAGAAATCCGCGGCGGCTCGGGGTGGCGATAGCTTCAGGGCGCACAAGAGGCTCCTTTCTCGATCCAGATTCGAATTAGTTCAAGAAATTCGTGACGATCCAGCGGGGGCGCGTCGCGGCCAGGCCCCGGCTCCCAAGCCCAGAGAACCCGGGGGTCGGACTCCATGTGGTGAACGATTTTCTCTCGCGACATTCCGCCGTTCACTTTGGTGCTGAGAATGGCGCTGCATAGCTTTTGGTCCCCGAGGCCTACCCATGCCATGCGGGTTTCCGGCGACGGAAGTTTCCAGTCCTTAGCGCCGGGAGGGCTATGGGGCAAGTCGCCGTTGGTTTCCTGGTGGCATGTGGTGCATCGAAGAACGCTCGTACCGAGGCCATCGGAACCACGCTTCACGAGCATTGGGTGCGGTTCGGCAGCATCGCCGGTCAACGGCTGGTCGCCAGGGATATGGCAGTCCAGGCAACGGGCATGCCGAAGCACGACCGCGGCTTTCCGGAACGCCTCAAACGAACTCATCACGGTCTGCGCCGCCGCGGCCGCGGCGATGAGAAGGAAAATGGAAAGCAGGCGGGTCATCGGCGCTTCTCCCCAGCCTGCAATTCCGCCGCGCGATGAACAGAAGCGCGAATGCGGTGATAAGTCCCGCAGCGGCACAAATTGGCCGACATAGCGTCGTCGATGTCGGCGTCCGTCGGATTGGGGATTTTCCTGAGAAGGGCGGCGGCAGTCATCATCTGCCCGGAGTGGCAGTATCCGCACTGCGGCGTTTGCAGTTCCAGCCAGGCGCGCTGCACAGGATGACTGAGGTCAGTAGAGAGGCCCTCAATCGTCGTTACGGAACGGCCCGCAGCCCGGGATACGGGCGCGACGCAAGACCGGACAGGTTCTCCATCGATGTGCACGGTACAGGCGCCGCATCGCGCGATACCGCATCCATATTTGGTGCCGGTCAACTGCAAATTGTCGCGCAGCACCCAGAGCAGCGGCGTCGAAGGGTCGTCGTCGAAGCTCGCGGCGTTGCCATTGACCTGAAACGTAATCACATGACCTCCCATACGCCAAGTTGATTCTTTTCGACCCGCGACACGATCCACTTAGCCGGCCGATGATTGAGAATCATGCTCGCGATTCTCAGGCAGATGGTACAAGTCAATTGCGAAAATTGTCCAATGTTCCGGGGCGGTCGAATGATAGCTTCTGCGTATAGATAGGAACACCCGCTTTTCACGTACGCTAATGGGAGGCGCAGACTCGATGAACAAACCAGCCGAGGCGACACTCCGCCAACTCCGATACTTCGTAGTGCTAGCTGAAGAACTTCATTTCGGGAAGGCTGCTTCACGATTGGGCATTTCGCAGCCATCGCTTACCCGGCAGATTCAGATGCTGGAGAAGATCCTCGGCGCTCCGCTGGTCGAGCGAACTCAACGCGCGGTTTCTCTCACTCCAGCCGGTGTCTCGTTCACCGCACAGGCTCGCGCGACCCTTCAACACCACGATCGGGCAATCGAAACGGCACGGAACGTGTCCGCGCGGCGTAGCGAATCCCTCGTAATCGGGTTCGAATGTTGCGCGCCATACCATGATTTTCCGCTGGTAGTGAAGCAGTTCCTGGCCTGCTATCCACAGACTCGTTTGTCGAGCTTTGTGATGTCCGGATCGGAACAAGCCGAAGCACTAACTCGTAAAAAGATCGATATCGGATTCGTCCACCCGCCCGTGCCAGATGACCCGGTGTTGACTTTCGATAGAGTCGGCGAGGAACACTTTGTAGTAGCCATGCCGTCTTCGCATAAGTTGGCCTCACGCAGGCGTGTACAAACCTCCCAGCTAGCTAGAGAGAAGTTCGTACTGTATCCACGATCCGTGGCGCCGGGATGTTATGACGCCGTGCAGCAAATCTGCAGGGCTGCGGGCTTCACACCGGAGGTTGTACATGAGTCCAACGAGATCTCAGTCTCCCTGAGCCTGATTTCTACGTCAGGGGTGGTAACCCTGTATCCAGAATGCGTGAAGAGCAGACGTGCGCCAGGGGTTGTTTTCCGCGACATCGATGGCGACGTCACTACGGTGACGTGCGGTTTCCTGCGGAGGGCAGGCGACGCCGATCCGCCGGTTGAACGCTTCCTGAAAATGTGGCGCGCTGTCAAGCGCAAGTAGCTGGAACTCGCCAAAGCCCGGCCCCGCGCTACAGTTTCCGCGTCATGCGGACGAATCCAGGGGCCTGCAGAACCTGCGCCACTTCCGAACAGCGTTTCTGGTCGGAAACGCGAAATCCGGCGCTTTCATACGCGGACTGCGCGTCATTGTTCCCTATGTAGGTGATTACCTCGGCGAGTCTGCAGCCCCGTTCGGAGGCGTCCCTGAGCGTCTCGTCGAGAAGCGCGTGAGCGAGGCCGCGCCTCCGGAACTCCGGACGAGTCGCGACGTTTTCGATTCCCCAGTCGGCTCCTGCGTCCGGAAGAAAGCAGGACCAAACCGGCGCGACGCGCGCTTGCGAAGCCGCCAGATCCGCTTCGCTCCAACCCAGGTCCCGTTGCACCGCGGACATCGCCTCTGACACGGTGGCCCATCCGCCAGAGTGTGGTTCGAAGGCGGAGAGCGCGGCTGCCGGTTTGCGATCGAATTCAGCGATCAGAAAGCTCTGGAAGTGACAGAGCGAGCTTGGCTCGGCAGTGGCGAGCCGTTTCAGATACTCGAGGCAGCCGGCATCATCCGCGCCGATAATCAGATCCCAGATGCCGCGGCTCAAATGCGCCCTCGAAGCGGCGAGCATCACCCACGCCAGAAAGTCGGTGTCGCCGCCGTTCGCTCGCCGTATGGTAATCGCCACTTGGCTCATTCTGGCACGGACTGGCGAGTGGCGTAGTTGATACGATGAAGTCTCCTGCTTTCCCAGCCATGCACACCAATCGCCTTGCCAACGAAAAGAGCCCGTATCTGCTGCAGCACGCGCACAATCCAGTGGATTGGTATCCGTGGGGGGACGTGGCCTTCGAAAAAGCTCGAATTGAGGACAAGCCCATTTTCCTTTCCATCGGCTACTCGACGTGCCACTGGTGCCATGTTATGGAACGCGAGTCGTTCGAGAACGAACAAATCGCCGCATTGCTGAACCGCGACTTTGTTCCGATCAAAGTGGACCGGGAAGAGCGCCCGGATGTAGATCGCATCTACATGACGTTTGTTCAGGCGACTACCGGCAGCGGCGGCTGGCCCATGTCGGTCTGGCTCACCCCTGAGTTGAAACCGTTCTTCGGAGGAACTTACTTTCCTCCGGAGAACCGCTGGGGGCACCCGGGATTCGGGTCGATCTTGAGTCAGATTGCGTCGGCATGGCGCTCGCAGCGCGTGCAGATTGCGGAATCGGCCGAAGATGTCGTGGAGCAGCTTGAAAAATCGGTCGCGGTTGAGGCGGCGCGCCCCGGAGCGCCGGCCGTGGATTATTCGGCGCTGGAGAGTGGTTTCTACGTCTTCCGCCGCACCTTCGATTCGCGCCGCGGCGGTTTCGGAGAAGCGCCGAAATTCCCGCGCCCGTCCGTTCACAATTTTCTGCTGCGGTATTATGCGCGCACGCGAAACCGGGAGGCGCTCGATATGGTGCTCCTCACGTTGCGCGAGATGGCCAAGGGAGGAATGAACGACCAGCTAGGCGGCGGTTTCCATCGCTACTCGGTCGACGAGCGCTGGTTCGTGCCGCACTTCGAGAAGATGCTTTATGACCAGGCGCAGCTTGCGGTGTCGTATATCGAAGCGTTTCAGATCACCGGCGAGCCCGAGTACGCCGAAACCGCGCGCCGGACCTTGGATTATGTGCTTCGCGACATGCGCGGAGACGGCGGCGGGTTCTATTCTGCCGAAGATGCCGACAGCGTGATCAATCCGGCGCAACCAACCATCAAGGGAGAGGGCGCGTTCTATATCTGGTCCGCCGAAGAGATCCGCGGGTTGGTCGGGGAGCCCGCGGCTTCGCTGTTGCAGTACCGCTACGGGGTCGAGGAAAACGGGAACGTCGCCAACGACCCGCACGGTGAATTCACGGGCAAGAACATCCTGTTCCAGGCGCACACTATCGAGGAAACGGCCGCACATTTTGGAAAGGGGATCGACGAGGTGCGCTCGGCGATCCTGCAGGCCGAGCGCACGCTGCTCGATGCGCGTGCGAAGCGAATCCGGCCGCACCTGGACGATAAGATCCTGACCTCCTGGAACGGCCTGATGATTTCGGCGCTGGCGCTGGCCGGCGGCGTTTTGAACGAGCCCGTTTATGCCGATGCGGCCCGCCAAGCCGCGGAGTTCCTGGTCTCTCGCATGTACGACGAGAAGAGCGGCGTGCTGCTGCGCCGTTTCCGCGAAGGCGAAGCGCTCATCCCGGGATTCCTGGACGATTACGCGATGTTCGCGCAGGCGCTTATCGACCTGTATGAAATGCAGTTCGATCGCCGGCACCTGGAACTGGCCTTCCGCCTGACGGAAAAGATGCGAGAGCTGTTCGAGGATGGCACGAACGGCGGGTTCTTCAGCACCGCGGCGGGTGACTCCAGCCTGGTGCTGCGCATTAAGGAGGATTACGACGGCGCCGAGCCCTCGGGCAATTCGGTCGCGGCACTCAACCTGCTGCGTCTGGCGGAAATGGGCAGTCGAGCAGATTTCCGCCAATCCGCCGAAAAGGTGATCGCCGCGTTCGCGCCGCGCATCTCGGTCGCAGCGATGGCGGTCCCGCAAATGCTGGTGGCCTGCGAGTTTCTGCTCGGCGAGCCGCGGCAGATCGTGATCGCAGGCGAACCGGCCGCACCCGACACTCTCGCCCTGATTCGCACGGTTCATGGGCGGTTTCTGCCGAACCGGGTAGTTCTGCTTCTCGATTCCGAGGAGACGCGCCGGGCATTCGCCGCGGCACAGCCTGCCGTCGCGTCGATGCACAAACTTGACGGCCGTGCCGCGGCGTACGTTTGCCGCAATTACGCCTGCCAGTTGCCCGTTTCCGAGGTCGATAAATTGGCCGAGTTGCTACAATGACAGTTCACCCCACACAACCAGGAGGAATCATGGAAAGACCAGGCGCAACCACGATGAGAGGCAACCCCCTGACGCTGATTGGCCCCGAGTTGAAGCCGGGCGATCCGGCGCCGGATTTCAACCTCGTGGACAACGGTTTGAAGCCCGTCACGCTGAAAGACACGGGCAATCACGTGCGGATCATCAGTGTCGTGCCTTCGCTCGATACTCCGGTCTGCGACGCTCAGACCAAGCGGTTCAACGAAGAGGCGGCCAAACTGCCGGACGTCGACATTCTTACGGTCAGCATGGACCTCCCTTTTGCGCAGAAGCGCTGGTGCGGCGCCTTCGGCGTTGATAAAGTCAAGATGCTTTCCGATCACCGCGACGGTTCCTTCGGCGCCAACTATGGAACGTTGATCAAAGATATGCGCATCGAGAGCCGCGCTATCTTTGTCGTGGATCAGAACAATAAAGTCCGCTACGTCGAATACGTCAAGGAAGTAGCCGATTTTCCGAACTACGAAGCCGCGCTGTCGGCCGCCAAGAGCGCGGCGGCGGCCAAGGCGTAAGGCGAGGGCCTTGGGGGCGGCCGGCGCCAAGCCCCCAAATTTGAGGTTCGCCTGAATTCCCCTCAACCACCTTCGGCGCTGACCTCCGAAAGCATTTTCACGCGCGCGGTGGAGAGCCCGCTGGTTCGCGGCGGGCTTACGCTTGCCGGTGGCGTGCTGATCGGAAACGTCGTCGGATTCCTTCGTGTCGCGTTGACCGCGTACCTGCTGGGCACGCACAGCCGCGCCGATTCGCTGGCGGTGGCCATGGGTCCGGTGGATACCATCAATGGCGTGGTCATCAACAGCATGATCTTCGCCTTCGTTCCCATGCTGACCGCACGCGCCGGCGAGGATCGGGTCGCCTTGTTCTTCGCATTGCGGCGCGCGTTCCTCTGGGTCTTTCCAGCCTTCGCCGCGGTGATGGTGGCGCTGGCGCCATGGGTGATGGCCGTGCTGGCGCCTGGGCTGGGCCCGGATTCGTTTCAGGCGGCGGTTGTGAACATGCGGATCCTGGCGATCTCGACGGCTGCGGCGGGCGTTGCCGCTCTCTATTCCGCACTGCTATACACCGACCGGCGCTTCGCTCCTACTGCCTTTTATCAGGCCACGCTCAATTTATGCACTAGCGTGGCGGCGCTGACGTTATGGAAACTGCTGGGCGTCTACGCGTTCGCGATTGGCTACACGGCGGGGTCGTGCGTCCAACTGGCGGTTGTGTACTATGCGTCCAGGAATTCCTGCCGGCGAAAAACGGCTGCACGGTCGAACGTGCACTGGGCCGAACTCCTGGCCAAGCCCTCGTTCTTCCTGGTCTACGCCACCGGCTTGGGTTTGAATGTTACCTTCACGCGGGCGTACGCCACGCACGCCGGCCCCGGGATGGCGGCCGCGCTGGAGTATTGTATGCGCGGCGTGGGAGTGCCGCTGGCGATCCTCGTCAACCCGGCGGCTAATTCGCTCCTGCCCGAGATCGCGCGGCTGAAGAGCCTGTCGCGACTGCGCGAAGCCTTCCACCTGATTGACCGCACGGTCGCGCTGGCGGCGCTCGTCGCCGTCGCGGGCTGCGGTTTTGCCGTGCTTTTTCGTGAGCCGGCGATTGCCCTATTCTTCCAGCGAGGAAACTTCACCGCCGAATCGACTCGCCTAGTCTCGGCCGTCTTTTTGGGATTGGCGCCCACGCTGATCGGGTGGAGTCTGATCGAAATCACCGCGCGCTCGCTGTTTGCCCTGGACCATCGGTGGCCTCCGGTCATCGCCGCGGCGGTTCCGCTGCTGGTGAACGCAACCCTGACTCTGCGGCTGGGCATTTCGCAGCCGCAATGGCTCGGAATCGGCGCCTCGGCCGGGACGCTGGCCGGCTTTGGTGTGCTGCTGGCGATGGTGTTCGCCAACCGGAAGCGCTGGCTCGCCGCTGTTTGACTGCCCTGGCTGGCTAGACACCGAAACGTTCGATATCGAGGCGAAACTACCGCCGGACACCCTGCGGACCGAGTTCGAGATCATCGTCATCGACCGCATCGAGAAGGTTCCGACGGAGAACTGAAGCGCATCGAGCGCGTTCTTCAGCCGCGGTGGTCACGCCGCGGGTTCCTCCTGGAGCCGACCCGCGCCATCACTGGCGCGGCTGAAGGCCGGCCGCGTTCTTCAGCTACCGGCGTCAGGCTTGGCTTCGAACCCGACAGGGTTCAGTTGTCGAGGTTCAGGACTTCGAAATGAAATCGGTCGGGCGGAAAAAGCACGTGCATTTCCGGAATCAGGTGCGACCATGTCTGGTACGCGCTGTCCGCCACGGTGGAGTTCAGATAGAACAGGAACTGGTTCGAGAAACAATCGATCGGCGGCGGTTGCCGGAACGTCAAGCGGAGACCGACCGCGCGCTCCAGGGCCACGCCGGGAGCTGCCACCGCTTTCTCCCGCAGCAGGGTTACGAAGCTGGCTCGGCTGGCGTGCGGCCACACGTCCGGATGCAGCAGGTTGCGCAACGCCTCTTCGCACTCGAAGGTAATCTCGCACTGTCGGATCCACTCCAGCACCGAGTCGCCCCACTGCCAATGGGAGCGCAGCGCTTTGTATTGCGCCGCCAACTGTACGGCGATGTCGAACTTGCGCTGCTCCAGGACCTCCTCGTTTACGTCGCTCGCAACCAGCATGTCTTCGGCTTCGAGCATCATGGCGCCCAGATCGGTCACGCTCTCAGCGGGCGCGGCTTCGGCTGCATGGACCAGCAGCGGCGGCAGTTCGTGGGTCTTACTGCCGGGTATTGCGATATACCGTTCGTCCCTCATCGCAGTGTTCCCTGCCTACCTTATCGACGCAAATGACAGGCAGTTTTGTTTCTTGTTTTAGCACAGCCCGTACCATTGTGATTTAAAAATGTTTTAATCCGCGCTATCAAACTGTTCTATATGGTGTTTAGCAGTCCCGCGAAACC
>CAYMHP010000054.1:0-6425 GCA_964390225.1 uncultured Solibacteraceae bacterium | reverse complement strand
CTCAAGAAGGCCGCGGGCTCGAGCATGATCATCTTCCGCGACCCGCGCGCCGCGGCGCTGCCAATCGCCGGGTACTATGGGCGGTTGCGTGCTATGATTCCGCACGATGCCTGATTATTCGATCGGATTAGATTTGGGCGGCACCAACCTCCGTGCCGCCGCCATTGACCGGGCCGGGAACATTCTGGACAAAATCTCCGGCAGCACTCACTTCTCGGAAGGCCGTGAAGCGGTACTGAGCGACATGGTGAAGGCGATTACGCTGCTCCGTGAAAAACACGGCTCGACCGGTCTTGCCGGGATCGGCATCGGCGTGCCCGGGTTCATTCTGCTGAAGGAAGGCGTCATTCGCAACAGTAACAATCTGCCGTTCCTTGAAAATTTTCCGATCCGCGACGAGATCGAACACCGGCTCGCTACGTTCGTCATCCTGGAAAACGACGCTAACGCGGCGGCGCTGGGTGAGAAGTGGATGGGCGCCGGGCGGGAAGTGCAGGACCTGGTGCTGCTCACGCTGGGCACAGGGATTGGCGGCGGCGTGATCTCCGGAGGGCGTATTATCCGCGGCTTTGCAGGAATGGCCGGCGAACTGGGACACATCACCGTGGTGCCGAACGGCAATCCGTGCGGGTGCGGGAACCAGGGCTGTGTCGAGAAGCACGCTGCGGCCACGGCGATTACGGCCATGGCGCGCCTGATGAATCTCGGCGAGGCGCTGACCTCGAAGGAAGTCTACGAACTCGCCTTGCGCAACGACGAGACCGGCGCGAAGGCGCGCGAGATCTGGCGCGTCATGGGTGAGTCGCTAGGCATTGCTCTGGCGATGCTCGTGAACGCGTTCAACTTTCCGCTGTACCTGTTAAGCGGCGGCATGCTGCCGGCGTGGGAGTTTTTTGCGCCGCCGATGCTGAAGACCGTGGAACTGCGCTCCGCCACGTACCGGCTGACGCACGGCGCGACGCGGATCGAGAAGGCCACGCTGGGCAACGAGGCCGGCCTGTACGGAGCGGCTTACCTGCCGTGGATCGAGACACGTCCGGTGTGACTTTCAGCCGCGGCAGTGATGCCGCGGTTTCCGTGCGCCCTATACTGGAGCTATGGGAATGGGCCGCGTGTTGATCGTCTTCGGCCTCGTCCTCGTGGCCGCAGGGCTGCTCATCAGCTTCGCGGGGCGCCTCCCTTTCAAACTCGGCAGGCTCCCGGGCGACATTTACATCCACGGCAAGAACTCGAGCTTCTACTTCCCGCTCACGACGTGCATTCTGCTGAGCGTTCTGTTTTCGCTGTTGATGTGGCTTTTCCGGAGATAGCGCCAGTGGCGGCTTTTTGCCGCCGGTGAGTTACTTCAACCGGCCCATCTTATCGAGCGGCCAGTATACGAACACAGCCTTCCCGTAGATGTATTTGCGATCGACGAAGCCCCACGTGCGGCTGTCGTTGGAGGAACTGCGATGGTCGCCCAGGACAAAGAAATCGTCCGGCGGCACACGCTTGGGCCCCCAGGAGACGCGGTCGCGGTACTCGTCGGGGACATAATCTTCCACCAGCTTGGTGCCGTTCACGTATACGTCACCCTCGTCGATTTGCACGATGTCCCCGGGAACACCGATGATGCGCTTGATATACGATTTCGAGGTGTCCAGCGGATACCAGAACACCACCGTGTCGCCACGCTCGATATTGCCCAAGCCGTAGTGATACGTGAACTTGTTGATGAAGATGCGCTCCTGGTCGACCAGGGTCGGCATCATGCTGGTGCCCTCGACCTTTACGGGCTGGTAGATGAAGACGATCAGGATGACCGCGATGAGGACGGAAAAGGCGAGATCCCTGGCCCAGGAAAGGGCGCTCCAAAGACTGCCCCTCGCCGCCGGCGGCGGCGTCTCTTCGGGCGTGGCCAGAGGCACGGCGTTGGGGTCGATTTGGTCCGGCATCCCTTTCTGCTACACGATTATAGACGGTTCCACGAGGCACCGGGTTGCCTCACCGGAGCAACTCTCCCAAAACCGGGAGCGGCACAGCACCTTCCTTGAGTGCCCGGTCGTTGAATTCCTGTAGACGGTAGGAAGCGCCCTTGGCCTGCTGGTATCGGGTCCGGTCCGCGAGCCATCCCCTCCAGCCCAGAAAGTACATCGGCAACTGGCAGGACGAGAGCTTCGCGCGCTGCAATTTCTCTGTGGCCTCTTCCTTCTCCTGGAAGGTCTGCTTCTCCATGAACTCGAGCGCCTCCTGATCGGTCATGTTCATGGTCTGCAGGCGAACGTCGAGGATCGCGTTGGCGAGCACCCGCAATTCCTCCTTGGCGAAGGTCAGCGCCATTTCCGGCGAATGGTCCAGGAAACCCTCGTCGAGCATCACTTGCGTCGCGTACTCCGCCCAGCCTTCCACGTACGGGCCGTTGCCGAATACGGAGCGCAGCACCCGCCTGCTCTTGGGCTGGACATCGTTCGCAATTTCGGTCTGCACGTAGTGGCCGGGGATCGCCTCGTGAATGGTGAGCAGTTTCAGCTTGTAGAAATTGTATTCGCGCAGTTTCGATTCGGTGCGTTCCTTCGGCCACTCCGGCGGAATTGGCGTGACCCAGTAGAATGCCCCGAGTTGCGGTTCGAGCGCCGGGGCGGGGGAGAAGCCGCCGACCGAATACAGGCCTCGCATGAATTCCGGTGTGGGGATTACCTGCAGATTCGAGCGCGAGGGGAGCGTCAGCAAATGCTTCGCCTGGACGAACGCGCGAGCCTCGTCCAGATCCTTCCGCGCTTCGTCCATGTACGATTCGCGCGTGGCATGCCGCTCCGCGATCGTGTCCAGAACCTCCCCGATGATCTTTTCCTCGCGTGCGCTTTCGGAAAGCTCCTTGTGATCGCGATGCGCCGGGTACATCGTGCGGTGTAGAGGTACGGCCATGTCGAGCATGCGCGAACGCACTTCGGCGAGCCGCTGTTCGGCCTGCTTCAGCATTTCCTCGGGAGCAATCCCGCTCTCCAGCGTGTACTGGAATTTTTTCGCGTACTTATCGCGGCCCAGGCGCCAATCCGCATCGTTGCGGTGCGCGAGGGCGTTGCGGAGAAAGTCCTGGAATTTGCGCATTGCGTCGAGCGCCGGCCGGGCGGCCGTGTCATAGGCGGCGCGCAATTCGGCGGGAACCGCGCCGCGGATGGTCCGATCCACGAGCCCGATGTTCCCATCGTTCTCCTGGATGGCCACCTGGGTCCAGATTTCCGGTGAGGAAACCAGATTCATGGCTGCCTGCTCGAGGTAGGCTGGCGTCTTTTCAAGGCGCGCGATCACGTGGCGCATGCGCGTTTCTTTCGGCGCATACTCCAGCACATAAGGGTTGAAGAACGCGTTGCCGAGTGCCTCGACGTAAACGGTGGGATTGTGCCGGTAATTCTGGATCTGGTCCAGTTCGAGCAGAGACAGAGAGATCTGGTCCTGGATAATCGACGTGTCCGCGCGCTCCTCCGCGCTCAGCGAAGCGCTGCCCGAGTCCGTGAGCCGCCGGCGGAAATCGGTGTAGAAGTGTCGCTGTGTGTCGAACGCTGTCGGCCGGACGTCATCGAGCAGTTCGTCCAGGTTCTGGTTGTTGTATTGATGCAGGCCCGCGCCCGTCGCCGCGATCGGTGAAAACGAAAGAGTCGTGTAAACGAACTCGTCTGACAGTTGGCTGAAGGCTTCCGGAGAATTCCGATTACACGCTGTCATGGCGAGAACGGCGAGAACCGCAGAGGTCTTCCACACCCCTGCAATTGTACAACCCGCAGTGAGAGATGCGTCTTACAGGCGCGGCAGTGATGCCGCGGTTTCTGCTCCAGGATGCGTCGCCGTAGGCAGAACCGCGCCATCGCTGGCGCGGCTGAACTCACGTGTTAGCTGGCTTTTTCGCCCGAGCGGTGTGGAAAGAAGCGCTCAGGGAGCATCACGGGACGCGAGCGCTGTTCCAGCCGCAAGATTTCAATTTGATGCAGCACCCGCGCGCGTTCGACGACAGCTTGCCGTAAAATCAAGCGTTCGCTGAGGAGGCACGCCCAAAGAAGCGCAACCGACAAAGCCACGGCGGCTAGCCCATCTCGCGTGATTTTGGCGATCGGCATTCGGCTGCTCATCTTCGGGAGAAACGTTCAGCAATCTGTCGGCCAGATAAGATAGCAAGCATTTTCAACGCGCCTGAGGGACCGAGCGTCTCCGGGATGAGTCATCTGGGCAGAACCTCCACGCCCAGGCCACATGCACCTGTTTAAAAAAAGAAAGCCGGAGCGGAAAACCCGCACCGGCTCCGGAGTAGAAACGGCTATTCGCAGTTATCTGGCGGCCATCAGCGCACGGAGCCGGCGAGCCCGTTCCGGAGCCCGCAGTTGCCGCAGCGCCTTGGCCTCAATCTGTCGGATCCGCTCACGCGTGACGTCGAACTCCTGTCCGATCTCTTCCAGCGTGTGCTCCCGTTCGCAACCGATTCCGAACCGCATCCGGATCACTTTCTCCTCCTTCGGAGAAAGCGTCTTAAGGATACCGGCGGTCTCGTCGCGAACGTTCGAATCAATGACCGCATCGACGGGAGAACCCACCCAGCGATCCTCGATCAGATCGCCGAGTGCAGACTCGCCATCGCGGCCGACCGGCGTTTCCAGGGAGACTGGGTCTCTGGAAATCGTCTTCAACTTCTGGACCTTCTCTACCGGAATGTCCAT
Organism: uncultured Solibacteraceae bacterium; assembly: GCA_964390225.1. GTDB lineage: Bacteria > Acidobacteriota > Terriglobia > Bryobacterales > Bryobacteraceae > PSRJ01. The sequence continues at coordinate 1,740 of CAYMHP010000054.1, read as the reverse complement.
TCGGCGGCCGATTTCTTCGTTTGTAGGAGTACGGCCGAGTTCCTTCTCCAATTCGCGGGTGGCGCGAAGGAATTTGTTCATACTCTCGTTCATGTGGACCGGAATACGAATGGTCCTGGACTGGTCGGCGATCGCCCGCGTGATGGCCTGCCGGATCCACCACGTGGCGTATGTAGAGAATTTGTAGCCGCGCCGGTACTCGAACTTGTCGGCAGCGCGCATTAGACCGATGTTCCCTTCCTGGATGAGGTCCAGCAAGTGAAGTCCGCGGTTCACGTACTTCTTGGCGACGGAGACTACCAGGCGAAGGTTCGCCTCAACCAAGTCCTTCTTTGCGCGCTCGGCCTCCGCCTCTCCATGCCGGATGACGGTCAGACTATGCTTTAATTCGGGCAGAGTGGCGCCCGCGACCGCTTCGCGCTTCTTGATCTCACGTTTGAGTTCACGCAGCCGGGCCTGCTGGACCGGGTTGTTGCGCGTTTCGAGCTTCTTGACCTCGCCATCGAGGTGCGTCAATTCGTCGACGGCGCGCTCGATTTCGCGGGAGAATTCTTTCCATTTGATGCTTTTGAAGGGAACTCTGCGGATTGCAAGAGAGGTCTCGACTTTGGCGCGGTTCAAACGCCCGCACAAACGCTTGCGGGGCTTTTTGTTGGCCACTGGCGTCGCATCCAGCTTCTCCTGTAACTGGCCAAGCTTCTTGTGGAGAGCGGAAATTTCGAAGAACTGCTTCTGCGCGTCGGCGCGCACCTTGAGGTCGGCGGGGGAGCCCTCTTCGACATCGCCGAGATCGACCACGCTCTCCAGTTCGATGCCGGCCTTTTTCACTTGCTCAGCCAGCTCGACAACCACTCCCTGGACCAATGCAGACCGGCTGATCGCCTTCTGCATCCGCAACTTACCGCGTTCCATGCGCCGCGCGAGGTCGACTTCGCCCTCACGGGTCAGCAGCGGAACAGCGCCCATTTCGCGGAGGTAAACCCGGACAGGATCGTCCGTGTAAATCGATTCTTCTACCGGCTGGGGGTGTAAAAACTCAGCCTCATGCGCGGCCTCAGGATCGAAAAACTTGCTATCGTCCTCAAATGTCAGGCCTAAATTGTCAGGGCTGTCCGGTAGAAATTGGTCTTCAAACTGATCCACTAAGGCTCACCTCCCCCAATGTACACACGGTCCACTCCACCGAATGTTAGGGAAACGGATATTATCTGAGATTGCGACTTGTTGGTCCGGCCCGAACTGTCGGAAAGATAGGTCGCATCCGGGGTTCGACTGATCATAGCACCATTCCCCAGCAAAGTTAAGTTCTATTTTAAAAGATGTCTGGAAACCGTATTGGTTACATGCTTTTGTGCGTTTGACGCCGATTGCCTAGCGGCCCCGACTGTCATGTCAGTTTCTGCCGCATCAGGTTCTTGAGCTCGTTGAAAAATGCCTGCTCGTCCTGAAAATCCCGGTAGACGGACGCGAACCGGACGTAGGCGATCTTGTCCAGTTCCTTCAGATTCTCCATGAGGAATTCTCCTATATCTATCGTAGAAATCTCGCGATCCGGTGAGTCGCTCACCTTCGATTCCACCTTGTTCACCATTTCGGAGAGCTTGGCCATGCTGACGGGACGTTTCTCGCATGCCTTCAACAACCCAGCGAGCACCTTTTGGCGATCGAATTTCTCGCGGCGCCCGTCTTTCTTCACTACCATATAGGGAACTTCGTCGATCCGTTCATAGGTGGTAAAGC
>CAYMHP010000053.1:0-24244 GCA_964390225.1 uncultured Solibacteraceae bacterium | reverse complement strand
CTGCGCCACGACGCCGCCGGGATTGAGGTGCTGCTTCACCAGATCGTAATACTCGCGCGAGTACAACGTCGAGGTGCCTTTCACCCACGGATGGATCGGGTCCGTAGTGATTACGTCATACTTCTCGCGGGTCGTAAACACATAGTGCCGCGCGTCGTCGTAAACCACGCGCGTACGCGGATCGTGCAGCACGGTGTAGTTCTGTTTACCGAAATACTCGGTGGAGGCCGGCGGAATGAGCGGCTCCAATTCGCAGATGGTGATGCTCTGGACGTCGGGATACGGCACGAACGACCCGGCGGTGACGCCCGCGCCGAAGCCGACCACCAGCACGGAGCGCGGTTGGCGATGGATGAGCGCGGGGATGTCTCCCATCATGCGCTCCAGGCGCATGTCGAACGGGGCGGTGGAGGCCTCCGCTTTCCCGCTTACATAGAAGTGCCGCTGCCCCGCTCTTTCGGCGATCAGCACGGAAGAGTTGAGTCCTTCGCCGCGGAACAACACGGTGGTCGGATGATCGCGGTCGTAGAGGTCGAAGGCGCGCACGATCGGCGCGATGCGGCGGCCGTAAGCGATTACTTCCCAGGGGACATCGTGAACGCCGGCGATCAACAGAGCCGAAACGGCGAGCGTGGCGGCGGCGATTCCGAAGCTGCGAAGCGGCCGTGAGAGCAAATGCTGCGCGGCAGAGGCCGCCGCGACGATCGCTGCCACCACCGAAAGCGCGATCAACAGTTGCTGCGAACCGCGGGTACCGATCGCCGGAATAAGGATCAGCGTAAAAGCCAGCGAACCGACGATGGATCCTGCGGTATTGGCCGCATAGACTTCTCCCGAGAGCCTGGCCGGATCCTCGCCCGGAACGGCCGCGGCGGCAAGCGCCAGCGGAAAGCTGGCGCCCCAGAGGAGGGTGGCTGGGAAAATCGCCCACACACAGCGGGCCAGGTCCAACTCGAAGTTGAACCAGGGGCTCAGCGACAGCCACGGATCCACGGGCCAGAACGGCAGCGAATAGGCCAGCGTGTACGCGGTCCAGCCAGTCGCAACCGCGAGCAAAACCTGGCAGACCGCGAGGGCGAGACGCGGATGCTGCGTGCGGCGGGCGAAGTACGACCCGGCGCTGCTGCCTCCCCAAAGCCCGACGAGGAACACCGCCAGGATGATGGAAAACGTGTAAACCGTCGCTCCCAAGAGCAGCGAGAGCAGACGTGTCCAAACCACCTCGGCCCCGAGCGCGCACAGACCCGAGAGGCCGATGGCTACGTAAACCAAGGTCGCGCCTCGCGCGCGGGGCATCGGCATGACGGGCCTAACGGTATCGGCAGGGGCGTGTTGCAACCGGGCGGCCAGCAAAAAGCTCAGCAGGGCCACGGCAAGATTGATCGCAACGGCCGCGTAGGTGGCGATTGTCATATCGTGTACACGCAGCAGGTAGAATCCCGCGAGTACGCACCCGGCGACCGCGCCCGCGATGTTGCTGCTGTAAAGGTAGCCGAGCCAGGACACGCCTTTCGGTGTGGTCTCGAGCCAGCGGGCGATCGCCGGCAGCGAGCCCCCCATCAGCAGGGTCGGCGGCAGCAGGCAGATGCCCGCCACCACGCCGCGGAGCAGGAGTCCGGCCATACCTTGCGACGCCCCCGCCACGTAGATACGTCCGACTAAGGGCACACCAAACAGCGCGAGCACGCCGAGGATCCCAATGCCGAGTTCCAGGAAAGCATAAACCCGCAAGGGATGGTGCTTGGGCGAGGCCAGCCGCGGCAGCAGCACGCTTCCGAGGCAAAGCCCGCCCATGTAGGCCGCCAGCAAGAGTCCGAGCGATACCGCCGACGATCCGATGACCAATTGCAGCAACTGAAACCAGACAATTTCGTAGATGAGAGCCGCGCATCCGCTGCCGGCGAGTAGCGGCAGCAGGAACCATGCGCGATGCGGCGAGTCACTGACGACGGCTTGCGGTTCGATAGATTCGCGCCGGCCGAGTTCCCGGGTATTAATACTCACATCCTAAGCCTACACCGGGGAGCCGGCGCTTGTTCAGCGGAGCCCGCCAGCGATTTCTAAACCGAATTGGACGCAGGGGCTGGGACTCATTCCGCCGCAAGGCCCCGCTGAAGCACCGCCGACTGCGACCGCCGGCGGTATGCCCTATACAATGGCAGGAACGTGGGAATTCCGGTTCTGCAGGCGGATGTCGTCGTAGTGGGGGGCGGGAATGCGGCTTTGTGCGCCGCGCTCAGCGCCAGGGCCTCGGGCGCGAGCGTCACGCTGCTGGAGTCGGCGCCGCGCGAGTTCCGCGGAGGCAACAGCCGCCACACGCGAAACATGCGTACGATGCACGCGGCGCCTACCGACGTTTTGACGGAAGCTTACCCGGAGGACGAATACTTCGCCGATCTGATGCGCGTCACCGGAGGCCAGACCAACCAGGCATTGGCCCGGCTCGTGATCTCGGAGACGGAGCATAGCGCCGCCTGGATGAGGGCGAACGGCGTGCGCTTCCAGCCCGCGCTGGGCGGCACGCTGCAACTGGGGCGCACGAATGCGTTCTTTCTCGGCGGCGGCAAGGCGCTCCTCAACACGTACTATGCCGCGGCGGAGCGGCTCGGCATCCGCGTGCTGTACAACGCGGAAGTCACGGGGCTCGAGATCGCTCGTGGCATATTCGAGCGCGGCACGGTTCTACTGAACGGGGAACGCGGCGAGTTCCGGGGCGGCGCATTGGTCGTCGCCGCTGGCGGTTTCGAAGCCAATTTCGAGTGGTTGAAGCAGGCCTGGGGGGACGCCGCGGAGAACTTCATTGTGCGCGGCACGCCTTACAATCGCGGCGAACTGCTTCGGATCTTGCTCGATTGCGGCGCGGCGCCGGTCGGCGACCCCACGCAGTGCCACTGCGTGGCAATTGACGGCCGCGCTCCCAAGTTCGACGGCGGCATTGTGACGCGGCTCGATTGCGTGCCGCTAGGCATCGCCGTGAACCGCGATGGAGAGCGCTTCTACGACGAAGGCGAAGACCTCTGGCCGAAGCGGTACGCGATTTGGGGCAGGCTGGTGGCGCAACAACCCGGCCAGATCGCGTTCTCCATCATCGATTCGAAGGTGATGGGCAGATTCATGCCGTCCGTGTTCCCAGCGCTTCGGGGAGAGACTCTCGCGGAACTCGCCGAGGCGCTCGGGCTTTCACCCGGTGCGCTCCAGCGCACCGTCTGCGAGTTCAATCGCGCGGTTGTGCCGGGGCGATTCGATCACACGGTTTTGGACGACTGCCGGACCAACGGCCTCGATCCGCCAAAATCGCATTGGGCGCAAGCCATCGATACGGCGCCGTTTTTTGGCTATCCACTGCGCCCCGGCATCACCTTCACCTATCTCGGCGTGAAGGTGAACGCGAAAGCCGAGGTGCGGTTCGCACAAAACGGGCGCGGCTCGAACATTTTTTCTGCCGGAGAAATCATGGCGGGAAACATCCTGGGCCGCGGCTATCTCGCCGGCTTTGGCATGGCGATCGGCACGGTCTTCGGGCGCATTGCCGGAACGGAGGCCGCCCGTGTGGCAAAGTGATCCTCTCGCCGAAGGCCGGCGGATCCTGACCATTTGCAACGCTTGCCGATATTGCGAGGGGTATTGCGCCGTGTTTCCGGCGATGGAGCACTGTCTCAATTTTGCCGAGGCGGACGTGGATTACCTCGCGAATCTCTGCCACAACTGCGCCGAGTGCTATTACGCGTGCCAGTATGCGCCGCCGCACGAGTTCGCGGTGAACGTTCCCAAGGTGCTGGCCGAGGTCCGGCTGCAATCGTACCAGCGCTCCACGTGGCCGCGGTTTTTTGCGAAAGCCTTTCCCGGAAGTGCGGCGTGGATTTGCGGGTTGGTGCTGGCGGGCATTGCCGTCTGGGGCGTGGCGGGCGGCGCGCGGCTGCTTTCCGCATCGCGAGCCGATTTCTACGCCATCATTCCACACGATCCGATGATCGCCGCATTTTCCGCAATCGCGGTTTTGCTGATTGCGGCTCTCGCCGCCGGATCCGTGCGGTTTTGGCGCGTTTCGGGCGGCAGCACCCATCGCCCGCTGACTGCGGCGGCGCTGGCGAAGGCGGCGCGCAGCATTCTTTCGCTCGAGTACCTGGGCAGCGGCGGTTTCGGCTGCACCTATCCGAATGAGCGGCATTCGCTGGCGCGCCGCTGGTTTCACCACTTCACGTTCTACGGCTTCCTGCTTTGCTTCGCGTCCACCACAGTGGCCGCATTCGATCACTACTGGCTCTCGGTGCGTGCTCCGCATCCATACTTGAGCGCGCCCGTCATTCTCGGCACCTTAGGGGGAATCGGCCTGCTGGTGGGCCCAGTGGGACTCTCTGCCTTGAAGAGGCGCAGAGACTCCGCCATCGCCGATCTCACGCAAGATACCATGGACACCAACTTCCTCGCGCTCCTCTTCGCGACGAGCGTCACCGGGATCGCGCTGCTGGTGCTCCGGGAAACTCGCGCCATGGGACCGCTTCTGGCGATCCATCTGGGAGTAGTGCTGGCGCTGTTCGTGACGATGCCCTACGGAAAATTCGTGCACGGTATCTACCGCGCCGCCGCGCTCCTTCGTTATGCCCTGGAGCGGGAGGCTACCGCTTCAACTCCGGGACGAGATCGGGGACCGGCCGCCTAGTCCAGTCGCGCGCCAGAAGAGCCGTTGCCAGCAGACCCATGGCGCCCGCTGCCGCCAGCCATACACCGGGCATGGCACGGTTCCCGGTGGTGTGGATCAGGTAGGTGGAAACGGCTGGAGTAAAGCCCCCGAATACTCCGGCGGCCAGGCTGTAGGCCAGCGAGAAACCCGAGGCGCGCACGTGCGCGGGCATGATCTCGGTCAGATACACCACCATCGCGCCATTGTAGCTGCCGAAGATCATCGAGAACCAGAGCGCCACCGCGAGCAAACGGCCGAAGGAAGGAGCGGTGACCAGCCAGAAAAGCGCGGGATACGCCGTTACCAGGGCGAGCCCGGAAAACAGCATCAACAGAGGGCGCCGCCCCACTTTATCGGAAAGCGCGCCCATGAGAGGCAGCCACAGGAAATTCGATGCACCGGCGCACAGCGTCACCGTCATGCTCTGCTTGCTCGAGAGGTGCAGGACCGAGCTTCCGTAAGTCGGCATGTAAGCCGTGATTAGGTAGAACGTGACCGTCGTCGTGGTGGTCAGCAGCATGCCGAGAATGATCAGGCGCCAATTTTCCGCCACGCCGCGCCAGATTTCGGCGACGCCCAGGGTCCGGCGGCGCGCCAGGAACTCCCCGGTTTCGGTCAGCGATCGGCGGAGCAGAAAAAGAAACGGCACCATCAACGCACCCGGTAGCAGCGGAATCCGCCAGCCCCACGCGAGCATTTGCTGAGGGGACAGTGCCGATGCCAGCACCAGCCCCAGCAGCGCCGCGAACATCACTGCGATCTGCTGGCTCGCCGATTGCCAGCTCACGAAGAATCCCTTTCGCCCCGGCGGCGCGATTTCGGCAAGATAGACGCTCACGCCGCCGATCTCCACCCCGGCAGAGAGCCCCTGCACCAAGCGCCCCGCCACGACGAGCAGCGGCGCGAGCAATCCCAGAACGCGATATCCCGGAAGGCAGCCGATGGATAACGTCCCGATCGCCATCAGCGTCAGTGTGAGCAGCAGGCCCTTGCGCCTGCCGTGGCGATCGATATATGCGCCAAGCAGAATCGCGCCCAGCGGCCTCATCAGGTAGCCGGTGCCGAAGGTCATGAACGAGAGCATCAGCGAGGCGTACTCGCTCTGGTTCGGAAAAAACGCTCGCCCAATGCCCGCGGCGTAATAACCGAAGACCATGAAGTCGTACATCTCGAGGAAATTTCCCACCGATACGCGGACCACGCGCCCTGCCGCGGATTGCGCGCGTTCGGGTTTTCTGCTGGAACGAGTGCGTGACAGTGGAGTCATCGGAGGGTGGCCCCGAGCGTTTCGACGGCTAGACGTAATTGTATGCGATACACCACGTACTGTGAGCCGGCCGCATCGCTCCTGATAAACTAAGTCGGCAAAAGGAGTCTCTCGTCACATGAAATTCCGGGCCATCTTAGTGTCGCTGGCGCTCGCCGGGTGCGGTGCCGGAGTGCTGTTTGCGCAAACGGAAACCGCGCCGCGGCGTGGCGCCGTCGAGCGCGTCAAAGTGCACGGCAAATCGCTCGAAGGCAATCTGGAAGGCGATTCTCCCGACCGGGATGTTTCCATTTATCTGCCGGCCAGCTATGCCAGCGAGCCCAACCGCCGCTACCCCGTGATCTACCTGTTGCACGGCTACACCGATTCCGACGAACGCTGGTTTGGAAAGATTCAGCACTTCATTAACGTGCCCGCAATCGCGGACAAAGTCTTCGCGGCGGGCGGCACCCGCGAGATGCTCATCGTCATGCCGAATGCATACACGGCTTTCAAGGGCAGCATGTATTCGAGTTCTGCCACGACGGGCGATTGGGAAACGTACGTCGCCAAGGAGTTGGTGGATTACGTGGACGGCCACTACCGGACGATCGCGAACCCGCGCAGCCGCGGCCTCGCCGGCCACTCGATGGGTGGCTACGGCACGGTGAAGATCGCGATGCAGCACCCCGGCGTGTTTTCCAGCCTGTACATCCTGAGCCCCTGCTGCATGACGGCCAATCTGAACCCGCGAAACGGTGAGAAAGCCGAGGCGGTGCGCACGTCGGAAGACGTGGCCAAAGCCGATTTCGGCACCTCCGCTGCGCTCGCCTCCGCTGCCGCGTGGTCTCCCGATCCGAAGAATCCTCCCTTCTTCATCGATCTGGCGACCAAGGACGGCAAGCCCCAGCCAGAGGTGATCGCGAAGTGGGCCGCCAACGCTCCGCTGGCGATGATCGATCAATACATTCCGAATCTGAAAACGTATCACGCGATCGCCATGGATGCCGGCGCGCAAGACGAGCCCATCGCCAGCACGGTCCGCACTCTGGACCAGGTGCTTACCACCTACGGCATCGCGCACCAGTTTGAGATCTACGAAGGCAACCACGTGAATCACGTGGCCGATCGCGTGGAGCGCAAGATGCTGCCGTTCTTCTCGAGTTCGCTGGAATTTGGCAATCAACAGCGGTAGCGATCGGCTGCCGAACCCCCTGCGTTACCGCCGGGGCTGAAAAGAAAATTCACTCGACGCCGCTTTCAGCCGCGCCCGTGATGGCGCGGTTCTGCGTGCGCGGGGCCTACGGTTAACCGGAACCGCGGCATGACTGCAGCGGCTGACAAACTCACCTGCTTCCGACCGCCCGCATGTGCGCCGAGCTCTTTTCGTTTTCCTGGCAGACGTACTCCATCAACTGCAGGCCTGGGCGCCATTTGACCGTATTGCTGGTCGTCCACGGCTTCGAGTATGCCCCGGGATCGTCAATGGTCACTTCGTACTTCAACGTGAGTGAGTCCGTGCGCGTGTAGCGCTCAATCAGGTGCAGCTTTTCGGTCTGCGGATGGCCGGCCTGGTCGAGCCACGCCTTATCGTTGAAGCCCACGACGTCGATCACCAGCGTGTCTCCCTCGTAACGGCCCACAGCGTCTCCCATCCACGTGGGATTCGGATCTTTGGGGTGCTTGCGATTACGATCGACCGGCACGATGCGCCACGGGTAATTGTCGCCTTCGAAAATGAAGATGACCTCATCGGCCGTCTGAATCATCTGAAACGGATACGGGTCGAACATGTACCGCGGGACTCCCACCGGCAGACACTGCGATTCCGGATCGTCCTTCGCGATATTCTCCACGCGTTCATTGAAGACCTTGAGAGCCCAAGGCAGAAACGGAACATCCACGTGCTTGTCCGCGCTCTTCACGCCCTTCCACTTGGGCTCCGCGATATTTCCGGAAAAACCGGGATACCACGCGCCGTTTCCGCCGAAGTCGGGCCGTCCATCGGCCAGGTGCGGCGCCGGACCCGCCACGGGCGCGGGGGTCTGGGGAGCATCGGAAAACTGCCCCGGCGCCAGGAAAGGCCCAGGGTCTTTGGCAAGCCGCGGCTGTTGCGCGAAGGCCGGAGCGAGCCCCAGCCCAAGGCACGCCAGATGGATCGAAAGCCTGTTCACTTGCGCTTACTGCGGAGGCGCTGCGCCGCCGGGCGGCGGTCCGCCGGCATCGCCACGCGAGACGCGCGTGTCCTTGCCTTCTTTCTCCAATGTGCGGGCGCCCTTCAGGGCGTTCAGCATCATGTAATTGCCCTCATGACACGCGTACTCGTACAGCGTGTAATTGGGGTCGAGCCGGTACGGCATGTGGATGGTCCAAGGCCGGGTCCACGTGCCGGGGTCGCTGATGGTGGCGTCGTAGCTGAGTTCATCGGGCGCGGTCCGCGTAAAGCGCTCCACGATGCGCAGTTCGTCGGTGGGCGGAGCGGGCCCGCCCACGCCGATCTTGCCGTTGAAATTGGTCGTCTCGACCACGAGGGTATTACCCTCCCAGTGGCCGCGAGAGTCCCCCATGTAAGTACGAACGTTGCTGCCAACGTGCGGACGCCCATCCAATGGGATAATGCGCGCCTCATGAATCATCTCGCTGCGAATCACGACATACCCGGGGGCCTGCACAATCTGATTGCCGAAGTTATAAAGCGTGGGCAACATACTCGACAGCATGCCGCGCGAGATGCAGCGGCTGTACACGTCAAAGTCTTCCCAGGAATTGACCACGTCCGGGAAATGGTCGGCAGGGCCGCGGCCGCCGCGCAGATCCTTCACGCGCTGCTGAGCTTCGGGAGTCAGCGGCGGGATTCTCCCATTCGGCGGATCCACCACCAGCGAGGCCTGCCGGTTCGGTTTGCCCCGCTCCACCCAGTAGCTCGGAGGATTGATGGTCACGCTGCCGCTGCCCTTCGCGAATTCTTCCGAGTCGCTCTCCGATTGCCGGGAATACTGCGCTTCCCGTTGCGCGAGTTCCTCATCGGTCAGCGTGGCGCGGGTGCCCAGCGCCGGGGGACGCTGCATGGGAATGCTCGATTGGGCCGGCCATTGTTCTTGCAGATCCGGGTCGCCCCAAGCCGTCTTGGGTGGCGTGTAAGGCTTCTTGCTCGCCGCGGGAGCGGCCTTGGAGGCAGTCTGCGCGCCGGCGGGTAGCGTGGCCAGAAACATTGCCGCAACTATGCCCGCGTGCGTTCTCGCAGAGCCGAAAAAGCGACTCATTTGGCTTCTCCTTTCGCCGCGCCTGGGTCGTCCGGATTGGAACCGCCGACAAACAGCTTGCGCCCGTCCTTGAACGTAATCTGGCCGCCGTTGATCTTGTTCTCGCCGCTCTTTGCCTGATAACCGTGAACGTCCAGCTCCGTTCCCACTTCCAGCGAGCGCTTGGTGAAACCGCGCCTCAGCATAATATTCGGGCTGCCGCACTCGATCATCCAGCTGGTGACTTTCCCGTCCGGGCCGCTTACGTCGAGGTGGATCCAGGAGTGAGGATTGATCCATTCCATCTCGGTGACCTTCCCCTGCAGATGGATGGGCTTTTTGTCGTCGTACTCGGCCTGGAAAGCGTGGTGCGCCCACAGCGGCGACAGCAGCATCACGCTCAGGCCGGCCACGAAAACCGGGAACTTCGTTGGCATCTGATTCTTCTCCTGATCCTTGGTTGCGACCGGGATTCAATTCCGATCGAGAATAGTACGCATCCGGCCCGTATGGCTGTATATCGTATCAATCCCGATCTGGCTCGGCAATCCTCACGCGCCCGGCAACCGGCACATAGCCGCCGGTCTGGAAGAGGCCTTCTCCTGTAGCAGCAGAGGCGAGCGCAATGCGTCTTCTGTCTGTATACGTACGTGGCTGGCGCGACGCTGTCCGGGCCGATGCGTGGCGACCGCCTAACAATCGGCTAGACTGGCAATTTAGGCCAGTGCGCTGAACCCGGACGCCCGTTGACGGCCGTCCCGTAAATAGCACTGACGATGACTACAGAAACACGGAAAGGCTTCAACCCGGAGCAAGCGCCCGCCCATCTGGCCGCGATCGTCGAGTCTTCCGAAGACGCCATCATCAGCAAAACGCTGGATGGCATTATCCTCACCTGGAATGTAGGCGCCGAGCGCGTCTACGGTTATTCCGCCGCCGAGGCGATCGGCCGCCCCATGACAATCCTCCTGCCTCCGGATCGGCCCGACGAGGAGGCAGAAATTCTCCAGCGCATCCGCCAAGGGGAGCGCGTGGAACACTTCGAAGCCATTCGCAAGACTAAGGGAGGCGATCTCATCGAGGTCTCGCTTACCATCTCGCCCATTCGCGACGAGCAGGGCCGGATCATGGGCGCCTCGCATATTGCGCGTAATATAACGGAGCGCAAACGGCTGGATGCGCAACTCCGGCACTTGGCGGCCATCGTGGAATTCTCCGAGGACGCTATCATCAGCAAGACACTCGAGGGCGTTATCCTGAGTTGGAACTCCGGAGCCGAGCACGTTTATGGCTATTCGGCGCAGGAGGCGATCGGCCGGCCGATGACGTTGTTGCTACCCGAAGACCGGCCTCACGAAGAATCCGAGATCCTGGAGCGTATCGCTCGCGGTGAGGCGGTCGAACATTTCGAAACCGTCCGGCGCACCAAAACCGGCGACCTTATCGACGTGTCGCTCACCATTTCCCCCCTTCGGGACAAAACCGGCCGCGTCATCGGGGCCTCGCACGTGGCGCGCAACGTTTCTGAGCGGAAACGGCTGGAAGCGCAGCTCCGCCACACGCAGAAGCTCGAGAGCCTGGGCGTGCTCGCGGGCGGCGTCGCGCACGATTTCAATAATCTCCTCACCGGCATACTGGGAAACACTTCACTGGCGCTGGAAACACTCTCGACCAACAATCCCGCCAGGAACCTGCTCCGCGACGTGCTCAACGCGAGTGAGAGAGCCTCACACCTCACACGCCAGTTGCTCGCGTACGCCGGTAAGGGACGGTTCGTCATCGAGCCGGTGAATCTCTCCGGGCTCGTGCGCGAAATCAGCACTCTCATCCAAACTTCCATTTCCAAAAACGTCCAGTTGCGGCTCGAGCTGCGCGACGACATCCCCTTGGTTCAGGCCGATTCAAGCCAGTTGCAGCAAGTCGTCATGAACCTTGTGATCAACGGCGCCGAGGCGATTGGGCGAAACGAAAACGGCACCGTCCTGGTAACCACCGGGGTCCAGAATGTCGACGAGTATTACTTGTTGAACACGCTCGGGGAATCCGCCGCGCTCCCCGCTGGTACTTACGTCACTCTCGAGGTGCACGATACCGGCTGCGGCATGGACGAATCCACGATCGGCCGCATCTTTGATCCGTTCTTCACCACCAAGTTCACGGGCCGAGGCCTCGGTCTGGCCGCCGTGCAAGGCATCGTCCAGGGGCACAAGGGCGCCTTGCGGGTTTACAGCCGGCCCGGCGAGGGCACCACCTTTAAGGTGCTGTTTCCGGCCACTAAGGAGCCGGCGGTCCCGAAAGCCACTGCCGCTCCTCGATTCGCGGCCAAGGATGAACTGATTCTCGTGGTCGACGACGAGATGATTATCCGCCGCACCGCCAAATCGATGCTGGAACGCTACGGTTATACCGTCGTGCTCGCGGAGAATGGCCACGAAGGCCTTGAGCTCTTCAAGGTATTGGCGGACAAGATTTCGGCTGTGCTCCTCGATATGACGATGCCCGTTATGAACGGTGAAGAGGCGTTCGCCCGCATGAAGGCTATCAAGCCCGATGTCAAGGTGGTCCTTTCCAGCGGGTACAACGAAGTGGAAGCGGTTCGCCACTTCACGGGCAAAGGCCTGGCCGGCTTCATCCAAAAGCCCTACTCTACGCAAACCCTCATCGAGAGAATCAGGTCCGTGCTCGAAGACGTCCCGAGATAAGTCCCTAGCGCGTTACCAATTCCACCAACGTGGCATACTCCTGTCGGATTTTCCTTTCATACTCGTTTGGTTTGCCGTAGTATCTTCTTAATCGACATGCAGAAGAGTGAGCAGGCGGAGGCAGGATGCCGGTTACTTGGGAAATCCGCGGCGCCATTCTGATTGTCACGATCGTCGGCCAATCCAATACGAATCTCAGCAAGGCGCTGGACGAGGCCTTGGACGACCCCCGGTTCCGGCCGGGGACGTCTTTGCTTCTCGATGTCCGCCTCTCGGCCGACAATCCATCGTCCGACGAATTCCAAAGAAGGATTCACATGCTGCGCAGGCGGCTCGCGCAGGGCCTTTCGGCTCGTTGCGCCGTGGTCATCGGCCCGAAGCCGCACCAGTTCGGACTGGCGCGAATGGCATCCGCCTATTGTGATGCCGAGGGGATGGTACTCCAGATCTTCACCGACATCGATGAAGCCTCGCGATGGCTCGAACGAGCCGAGGCCCCCGAAGTTCTCGAGAACAATGGCTGAGATGCTGTCGTTCGGCTACATGCGTTTACTAAACTTCGCCGGTCCAATGCGTATTTCCACGGCGCCTCCGGAATCTGTCCAAGAGAACTGGCTCGAAAAGGCTACTGTTCCATAGCCCCGAACGTCTTACCATCTCAAACAATCGCCGAGTGAGACGAAACAGGGATACAAGATGGTCAGCTCGGAATTGCGTCGTAAGGAGATGCTCGTCGCGGGAGATCTGCTGTTGGATGCCCTCAGGGTGGAGTCGAATCTGACCCTCCGCTGCGCCAGGCGTCCCACGGACGACAAAGCTTTGCAGCGGTGGCGGAAAGCGCGTGAGGCGGTCGAGACCTTGGCCGCCGAATATCTAAAAACCATCGAGCTTTATCGGGAAGCTGTTCGGGCCGATTTGACGGAGTTAAAGACCAAAAAAGTTCGCGGGGCAAGGAAGAGAATCCCGACGCGTCAAATTCTCCCCGACGCTACGTCCTGAGAGGCCCCAGCCCGCCGCCGGCGATCTCATCGTCGCTATCCGCGAACGAGTAGACCCTTCAGCCGCGCACCGATTGAGCCCTGCCCGTGAGGGCGGGGGTTGTATCCACCCGTGACCCCCGGCGTTTATCGCCGGGGCTGAAAGATTTTTCAGCCGTCCCCCGTAACGGCGCGGTCGGCGCGCATCAGGACACTACATTACTGCGGAGAGGCGGCCTTTTCCCCGGCGCGCGCTCCGCGGAGGATGTCGCCCATCGCGTAGTTTCCCTCGTGGCACGCATACTCGAGGAACTGGTACCGATCGTTCCTGGGGAGTTCGATGCGCAGCGTCCAGGGTTGTGTCCAGGTCTTCGGATCGATGATCGTCGCCTCGTAATTCAACTGGTCGGCGGCGACCCGCGTAAAACGCTCGATCAGCTTCAAGTCGGCGCTGTGATGGCCCGGGTCGCCGGGATAACCCGCTCCGTTCGATCCGATGGCGTCTTTGTCCGTGAAATTCGTGGTCTCTACGACCAGCGTGTTGCCCTCCCAGTGCCCGCGCGAGTCGCCCATGTACATGCGGATGGCGGAGCCCACGTGGCCGCGCCCGTCCAGCGGGATCACGCGTGCTTCGTGGATCATTTCATTGCGAAGCACCACGTATCCGGGCGCCTGCACGATCTGGTTACCGTTGTTGTAGACCACGGGAATCATCGATCCCAACACGCCGCGAGTGATGCAACGGTAGTAAATGTTAAGGTCTTCGTAGCTCTCAGCCTCGCCCCGCCACTCGCCCGGAAAGCCCTTCCCTCCGCGAGCTTCTTTGCGGAGCTTCTGCTCTTCGGCAGTCAACGCGGGCGGCCGACCGTTCGGCGGGTCGATAATGAGCGAAGTTTGGCGTGACGGCTTCCCGCGCTCGGTCCAATACGAGGGTGGACCGATGCCCACGCGCGTGTCGCTTCCCGCGAATTCCTGGGCGTCGGCCTGGCTTTGTTTTTTCGCTTGCGCCTCTCTTTGGGCGAACTCTTCGTCGGTAAGCGTGGCTCTGGTGCCCAGCTTCTCCGGCCGCTGCATGGGTACCCCCACGTTGCCCGGCCAGAGCCCCTGCAAATCCGGATCCCCCCACGGGGTTTTCGGAGGCGTGTACGGTCTGGCGGGAGCGTTCTTGGCTCCATGGCTGCCGGAACCGGCATCCTGGCCCGCCAGCGGGCCGGCCGCAATCACGGCAGCCAAGGCACTCAACCATAGCAGGTTGCGCATGCGCCCTTCCTCCAAGCCGGCCTATTTGCCGGGCTCCTTCTTGTATTGACCGTAGATCAGCTCCTCGGCGAACTCCACGCACTTAAACTCCAGCAGTTGCGCATTCTTCTCCACCCTGCGGTAAAGGGGCATGCTGATCTTCCAGGGCCGCACGAAGACCTTGGGGTCCTCGATGGTCGCTTCGTATTGAAGATGGGTCGGGTCAGTGCGGGTAAAGCGCTCCACGACGTGAAGCTGATCGCTGGCATAATCGCCCGCGCGGTCGAACCATGCCAGGCCATTCAATCCGGTCACATCCACCACCAGCGTGTCGCCTTCCCAGTGGCCGTTATTGGTGCCCATCCAGCTATCCGCGCCTGCTTCTATCGGCTTGCCCATGTTCACAAACCGGTTGGCTGTCGCGTACTCGTACACGAACAAAACGCCTTGTGGCGATTGCACGATCTGGAATGGGTAGGGCATGTAGTTGGCGCGCGGGATACCCGGCATGTAGCACTTGGCCTCGGGATCGTTGGTCCGCCGGTTGTCCCAGTTCTGCTTTTTCTTCGCGAGCGCCTCGGGTTTGTAGGGAATCATTCCCCCCTCCACAACGCTCTGTCCTGCCGGTTCCGCGCCGATCGCGCCGAGTTGCCAGAGCGGCCCCTGCTGCGGAGAATGATCCTGCAGATCCCAGTTCGCAGTGTTGAGAGCCTGCCAGACTCCGTTCAGATCCGCATGGCCATCCGGTCCGCGCGGCGCCCGGTAGCTCGGCCCCTGCGCCGCCGCCGGCAGCGCCGCCAACCACAGACAAGCGACCGCTCCCGCCGCCCTGGCGGTCGCGCGAATCCAAACGTGCATCGTCCCAATCTCTCCCAGTTCGCTACCCTGCAGCATCATATTTGAGTAATTGTACTCCGGGGGATTGATCAGCCGCGTCCAGTGAGGATGCAGTTCCACTTACCGCGCAACACGACCCGCGCCGTTACGTTTTGTCAGCCCCGCCCGTAAGGGCGGGGGTTGCGGTCCGCCCGCGGAACCGCGGCATCACTGGCGCGGGTGAATACAAAGTCGCGCTGGCGATCTCGTCGCCGGTTCTTTTGCACCGCACCAGAAATCCGATACTTCCGCCGGGACCCGGTAGAGGTGGGGCAGGCGATTCGGCTGCCCACTCCGGGCTTTTATCAGTGTTGCACCAGCGGATCGGAAGCAGCTACCTCGTCGACGTTCACCCGCGGGATGTTCGTGCGGACGCGGGCGTTAATGGTATCGATCGTCAGATTTGCGAGAATCGCCGAGCCGGTGTTGGTCGGGTGAATCCCGTCTAACGAAAACAGACCGCCGCCAAACGCTGTCGTAAGCTTATTCCCGTTCGCCAGTGTATAACCGTTTTGCTGAATCGTCGCGAAGAGCGAGTTCACATCCACCACGATGGCCCCAAAAGACGCGGCGGTCTGCGCAATCGTCTTGTTGTAGGATTGGACTGCGAACTGCGCCTGCTGAACGACGGCAGCGGTGCGCACCGCCGGGTTCTTGCAGGGGTTCAAAATGTCGGGGCCCGGCGGCGCTGCCAGGTTCGCAACGATGAAGTCGGCCGGTGTCGCCCCCGATGGAAGCGGCGTGCCCGGGCACGCGAATGGGAATGCAGGCACCGGAATGAGGTACGGAAGCGCGCTCACGTCGGCGATATTCGTCACTACTACCTTTGCGCCGGTAATCGCGAGGCCGCCCAGGAACGCTGCGTATTCCGCGGCAAACGTCTGTGCGTCGGTCGGCGGAGCGCCCACGGTCAAAGCTTGCAGTGCGTCATTGCTGCCGATCGATGCCAGCACAGTCGTCGGCCGCAGCGCGATTGCGCAGGATAGCTCGCTGACAATGTATTGCGAGGGGCCGACCGGAATCGGCCCGCAGCCGAAAGCGGTGTTGGGAAATTGCGGTGAACCGAGAATCAGGGCGCTCATCCCGTCGATGAGGTTCGTGGGATTACCGGGGAAGGGATTGGCTAACGCGTTCGCAACGGTGAATCCGGGTACGGATAGATTGGTAGCCTGTGTGGAAGGGTTCTCCCGTCCGAAGAAGGGCGGCGCGCCGGTCAGGAAATTCGCAGGCACTCCCGGATAGGTAAAAAGCGGCAGGGTGAGATCGTGTCCCGTCTGGTGAGCGACCACCGCAGCAAATCCAAATTGTGCACCGCCGGCAAACGGCGCTGTCTTTGCATCGAATAACGAAAAGTTCTGAAAACCGGCGCTGAGAGAGTCGCCTACGGCAATCGTTCGAGTGAAATCTGCGCGATCGGCCGCCCAGGCCGATGGAAAGAAAGCTGTCGCAGCAATAGCGATACAGCTGAAAAACGTTGTAGGAATTTTCATGAACTAACCCCGAGGTCCGTGGCGCGGACAACCTATGTTAACGGCTGCCGCTTTGAATCGCACCAACAATATTCTGTTAACGTCCATGTCTTACAATCGACGGCTCTGTGACGTTTCAGACAGAGCGAGAAGTGCTAACCTGCGGAGTTGCCGCTACGCATTCTTAATCAAACGCGCAGCACCTTGCTTGCGGAGGCCGCCGAAATCGCGGACACGAGCCGCAAGCGGCGCGTGGGCCTGCTGAAGCACGAGCGACTCAATCCCGGAGAGGGGCTTTGGATCGTTCCCTGCGAATCGGTCCATACCTTCTTTATGAAGTTTCCGATCGACTTGGTGTACCTCGACCGGAAAAAACGCGTCCGCAAAGTCAGGCACGCGGTTCCGCCGTGGCGGCTATCCGCTTGTCTCCGCGCGCATTCGGTGGTAGAACTTCCCGCCGGCACCGTGCGCCAGACCGGCACCCAGGTGGGCGATGAGATCGTTGTAACGTAGAAGCAACATCTCTTCTCTTCCCCGCCGCCGCTTCTTCCTGCCTGTGTTACCATTCCGTTTTAAATAGGGGACATCTCCGTGAAAGTCTACGAAAGCAAGGACATTCGGAACGTCGGTGTGGTGGGCCACGGCGATTCCGGCAAGACCACGCTCACCGCCGGATTGCTGTTCACCGCGGCGGCCACCAACCGCCTCCTCCGCGTGGACGAAGGCAATACGATCACCGATTTCGATGAGGAGGAGATCCAGCGGAAGATCTCGATTTCCACTTCCATTGCCGTTGCCGAATGGAAGAAACTCAAGATCAACCTTTTAGACACACCTGGCTATAACATCTTTATCAACGACACCCGAGCCGCGCTCGTCGCCGCGGACGCCGCTCTGGTGTTGGTCGATGGCGTGGCCGGCGTCGAAGTGCAGACGGAAAAAGTCTGGGAATTCTGTAATCACTTTAATCTCCCGCGGGCCGTCATCATTAATAAGCTCGACCGCGAACGAGCCGATTTCCAACGCGCTCTCGAGAGCGTCCAACAGAACTTTGGCCGGGCGGCCGTTCCAATCCACATTCCGATCGGGTCGGAGCGCGATTTCAAAGGAGTCGTCGACCTGATCCGTATGAAGGCCTACACCTACACCCCGGATGGAGACGGGAAGGGCAAGGAAGGCGACATCCCCGGCGACATGGCCGATGCCGCGCAGGAAGCCCACGAAGCGCTGGTGGAAATGGTTGCCGAAGGCAACGATGCCCTGATGGAGGAGTTCTTTGACAAAGGCACCCTACCCGCTGAGCACATTATCGATGGGCTGAAGCAGGGCGTTCGCGAATTGCGGATCTTCCCCGTGATGTGCGCTTCCGCGTTGCACAACATTGGTAGCGACCTGATCCTCAACTTCATCGTCGAGAACCTGCCTTCTCCAATGGAGCGTGAGGCGGTGCCGGCACTCGTCGATGGCAAGGAGTCGGCGCAAAGGATTGCGGAAGCCGGTCCCTGCGCCCTATACGTTTTTAAGACAACTGCCGATCCCTTTGCAGGGCGAATTACCTACTTCAAGGTCATGACCGGCGTAGTCAAGAACGACGCGAACATCCAGAACGTCACCCGCGGAACCGCCGAGCGGCTGGCCCACCTTGGGAGCCCACAAGGCAAAACGATTCAGCCGGTTACGGAGTTGCGCGCGGGCGACATCGGCGCCATTGCCAAGCTGAGAGACACTCTGACCGGCGACACGCTGGCGGAAAAGGGTTTGAACATCACCTACCCGCCGGTGAAACTCCCCGAGCCGTCAATCGCTTTTGCGATCGAAGCCAAATCGCGCAACGACGAGGATCGCATGGGCAATGCGGTTCACCGCATCCTGGAAGAAGACCAGGCGCTGCGGTTCTACCGCGACCCGCAAACGCGCGAGTTTCTTCTGGCCGGCGCGGGCCAACAGCATGTGGAAGTGGTCGTCAGCCGTTTGAAAAAACGTTACGGGGTGGATGTCGCCCTGAAGGCGCCCAAAATTCCCTATCGGGAGACGATCCGGGGCACCGCCGACGTCCAGGGGCGGCACAAAAAACAGACCGGCGGCCACGGGCAATTCGGGGACTGCTGGATCCGTATGGAGCCGCTGCCGCGCGGTGCCAAGTTCGAGTTCGCCAACGAAATCTTCGGCGGGGCCATTCCTAAGAACTTTATACCGGCAGTGGAAAAAGGAATCGTCGAGGCGGCCGAGAACGGCTATCTCGCCGGCTACCCCATGGTCGATTTCAAGGTGACGGTCTACGACGGCTCGTACCACGATGTCGACTCCTCGGAATTGGCGTTCAAACTGGCCGCCCGGAAGGCGTTCAAGGCGGCGATGCAGCAGGCCAAACCGGCGCTGCTCGAACCGGTTATGAATGTGGAGATCCAGGCTCCGGTGGAGTATGCGGGCGACCTGATGGGCGATCTGAACGGACGGCGGGGGCGCATCGCCGGCATGGAAACCAAAGGCAGCACGCAGTTTATCCGGGCGCAGGTCCCTATGGCCGAGATGTTGAATTATCAGAACGACTTGACCGCCATGACGCAGGGGCGCGCTTCCTTCACCATGGAATTCGACCACTACGATTTCGTGCCGCAGATGCAGGCGGACAAGATTATTGCGGCGGCGAAGGCTGCCAAGACTGGCGAGGAGGAAGAGGAGGAATGACTCGCGGCCGGGGATATCCGCTACACAGGGAGATAACCCCCCAAAGGGCTGGTTGCACCGGGTCCAGCCCTGTAGTAGGCTGGAGTGGTCCGGAAACGGGCGCGGCCCGTGGAAGTAGCTTTAGTTTCAACAGTTCGCGATAAGAAATGAGTTCTCGAACGAACACGCTCTTCTTCCTGTTCCCGCTCGCCGTGGTCCTGAGTACCTCCGCTTGCGGCTACAATCAGCAGTCCAGATTCCAAATGTCCTTCCTGCCGCCGGCCCCTCGGCCGGTCGCGGCGGCGGTGGAAATCGCCGAGCCGCCGACAGTGCAGCCGAATGTTTACCTCCAGGACGTCCCGTTCCTAACTACCAACCCGATCCCGCGCCGATCTCGGGCAGACGCCTTGATCCAGCGGGCTGAGCAGGCGTTCCAGCGCGGTAAACGGGATTACCAGGCGAACGACGTCCCGAGCGCCCGCCACGAATTCGATTCCGCCATCGATTTGATGCTGGATGCCTCCGATCAGAATCCGACTGACCGGCAGGATTACGAGAAGCGGCTCGATGAAATGGTTGATTCCATCCATCGTTTCGACTTGGCTGGCATGGGAACTTCCGCCGATGTCGAAGATGCCCAGTTCGAGAAGGCCCCTCTCGAAGACATCCTGCAGATGACGTTTCCGGTGGATCCCAAGCTGAAAGATAAGGTGCGAGCCCAGGTAGCCGCGACGGTGTCGCAGCTACCGCTCATCGTGACCGACCCTGTCCTCGGGTACATTAACTACTTTTCCAATCGCGGCCACAAGACGCTCATCGCGGCGACGCAGCGCTCCGGCCGGTACCGGCCGATGATCCAGCGGATTCTGGATGAGGAAGGCATTCCACAGGAGTTGATTCACCTTGCACAGGCCGAATCCGGGTTTATTCCCCGAGCTGTTTCGCGGAAGGCCGCGGGTGGCATGTGGCAGTTCCTGACGTGGCGCGGCCAGCAGTACGGGCTAATGCAGACCCGCTACACGGATGACCGCATGGATCCGGAAAAGGCAACGCGCGCCGCAGCCCATCACTTGCACGATCTTTATAACGAGTTTGGCGACTGGTACCTGGCGATCGCCGCCTACAATTGCGGACCGGGAGCCGTGGAGAGGGCTGTCGAACGGACGGGTTTCGCCGACTTTTGGGAGTTGCGGGACCGTGGCGCTCTCCCGGCCGAGACTACCAACTACGTGCCGATTATTCTGGCCATGACGATCATGGAAAAGAATGCTGCGGAGTATGGTTTGGAAGGCATCACGCTCGACCCGCCGCTGGAGTACGACACGGTAGAAATCACGTCGCTTACTAGCTTGGCGCTGGTCTCCGATCTCACCGACACCCCCATGCCGGAACTGCTAGCCCTGAACCCCGCCGTCCTCAAAGGCGTGATCCCGGAGCATTTTCCGCTGCACCTGCCCAAGGGTACCGGCAACCAACTGACTGCATCCCTGCAATTGATCCCCGCTGAGCATCGCGTCTCCTGGCGGATGCACAGGGTCGCCACGGGTGAAACGGTGGCTTCGATCGGCAAACGTTACGGGATCGCTCCCAGCGGTATCGTTGCCGCCAATCGGATGCCGAAACCTGATGCTGTGGAAGGCGACCGTCTGATTATCCCGGTGGGTGTGCGAGCCGAGGCTCCCGTCCGGCGCGTTGCGGCGCGATCCACAGTCGCGCGAACGGCGCAGCGCCGCCTTTCCGTGCGGCGGCCCGCCGCGAAAATAGTGTCCAGAGCCGCGCTGCCCACGCGTTCGCTGCATAAAACCAGCGACACGCTCACACGCACGGCAACGCGATAACCTCCCTCAAATTTTCACAGATCTGTTTTTTCGCTGTTGCGTACCTTCCAAAAAGGGGTATGCTATGGGTGATTGTTGCTGACTTACTGGAGGCTTGCTGAATGTTTGATCGCCTGAAAGTCGCTCCGACGAACGAAGACGACATGGAAGACTTCCACGATTACGACGACGAAGAAAACTCCGACCTCACCTCGAAGCTCGATGAGTACGAGGATGATGAAGACGAGGAAGAGGAGGAGGAGGAAGAGCTGGGAGGCGCTATGCCTGTTGGCACAACCGAGCCGCCCCCTGCTGCCGAGTCCGGAGCAGAAGGACACGAAGCTCCTCCGAAAAAGCCTGTGACTCAGGCCTCGGCGTCGAAGAAGGCACCAGCCAAGAAGGCTGCGAAGAAAGCTCCCGCCAAGAAGGCGCCGGCGAAGACGGCAGCGGCTCAGAAGACCATGGCGAAGAAGGCTGCAAAGAAGGCCCCAGCCAAGAAGGCCGCGAAAAAGGCTCCCGCCAAGAAGGCTGCAAAGAAGGCCCCGGCCAAGAAGGCCGCGAAAAAGGCTTCCGCCAAGAAGGCTGCCGCAAAAGGCGGCGCACGGAAAGGCGTGGCCAAGAAGACCGCAAAGAAGACTCGCGGGCGCCGCTAAGGACGGACTTAGATCTGGGGCGGCCAAATGCCGCCCCAGGTGTGATCAAGCCTCTTTCTTGACTACTTTGCGGCACCGCTCGAACAGGTCAAGGAGCGCTTCCGCATGCTCCTCAGGCGACCGTGTTACCGGTTTCCCCGAAAACCCCGCCGAGGATTGTGAGGCGCGGCCGTATCCGGTCGTCACCGCGATGAATTTCATCAATTCCAGTGCGACCTCGTCTCCACTGCGCGGTGGCGCGGCAGGCGCGGGAGTCTCGGGAACTGCGGTGTTCGGTGGTCCTGGTTCCGCCATGAGTGCGTCGTTCCTCCGTGTGTTAAAACTCTAGTGTACCCGAGGCCCGGCGGAGACGCGCCGCACACCAACAATTCTTTCCGATGCCTCTCGACGCCGTCCGGCATGTGCGTAAAATGCGAGGAGGCGCCCAGGCACATCTGCTGGAGGCAGACGACGGCAACTGGTACGTAGTCAAATTCCGGAACAATCCCCAGCATCCGCGCGTGCTTGTCAACGAATGGCTCGCGTCGGCGTTCCTGGACTATCTTAAGATCGCGGCGCCTGTGACGGCTCTGATTCAAGTCAAGGAGGCGTTTCTTGCCGCCAACCCCGAGGTTCATCTGCAGTTGGGAACCCGCCGCATCGACGTCGAGCCCGGCTGGCACTTTGGCGCGCGCTATCCGGGCGATCCGGGGAGGATTGCGGTTTACGATTTTCTGCCGGATGCGCTTCTCACCCACATTGCCAACCTGGAACACTTCCGGGCCATCCTCGCATTCGACAAGTGGACGGGCAATGCCGATGGGCGGCAGGCGGTCTTCTATCGCGCCCTGGTGCGGCAATTGGCCGCCAGCGGCGCGCGCGGGAACTCGCGGCCGGGGTTCGTGGCCTGGATGATCGACCAGGGATACGCCTTCAACGGGCCGCACTGGGATTTTCCCGATTCGGCAGTGCAGGGGCTGTACGCCCGGCGCTCGGTCTACGACTCGGTCCGTTCGTTAGACGACTTTCAGCCGTGGCTGGACCAGATCATGCACTTCCCCGAGGAGGTCGTTGACCGCGCCTGGAAGCGCATTCCCGCCGAATGGATCGCCGGCGAAGAAGAAGCCCTGCAGCAACTGCTCGAGCGGTTGTTCGAGCGCCGCAAACGACTGCCGGAGCTGATTACCGCGTGCCGCTCGGCCCGGACGAACCCGTTTCCAAACTGGCGATGATCCCCTTCGAGATCTGGCTTGCCGTGGCCGGCGCCATCAGAATGCCGTTGCGGTAATGGCCGTACGCCAGGAACAGGGAGGTGCCGGCAAGCCGGCCGATCGCGGGGAGATCGCCTTCCACGCCGGGGCGGAAGCCCAGCCACTCCTCATCGGGCTGGCGGCCGGCAAGGTCCGGAACCAGCGCGGCCGCGCGGGAACGGATGTCCGATACGATTGCTGGATTCAGCGTGCGATCAAAACCGGCGCGCTCGGACGAGGACCCCGCGATCGTGAAGCCGTTGCCCCGCTGCAGCAGGTACGTATTGCCGCGCCGGACGATGGGCCCGAGCGAACCGGGCGCGAGCCGGTATCCGAGCAAGTGGCCGCGGACGGGGAATGCCTGCGGGAGCGTGTGCCCGATAACGTCGATCTCGCTGGTCCACGCGCCCGCCGCGAGCACTGTTGTGGCCGCTGCAATTTCCCCGTCGCTGGTCCCGACGACGACCTCGGCGGTCCCCTGCCGGACGCTGAGGACCCGCACACCCTCCCGAAGCTCCACTGCTCGCTTCAGACAAGCGGCGCGGAGCGCCTGTAGGATGTCGCGCGGGTCGACGGCGGCGTCTTCGGGATAGAAAAGCGCGCCGGCCGCCTGTGGTGCGAGGAGCGGGACGCGCCGGGCGACGTCAGCGGCCGTGAGCGGGCACGAGGGAATTCCCAGGAGCCGCTGCCGCTTTCCGCGCTCCTGCAAGGCGTCCCATTCTTCTTCCGAGAGCGCCACGTCCATCGCGCCATGTTGCTGAAAATCAATGGAATTCCCGGTGTCCGCGGCCAACTCGGAGACAAAGCCGGGATAGAGCCTCAGGCTATCGACGGCCAGGTCGTTCCACGGGGAGCGCTGTTCAATTTCGCCGCCGGGGGCGAGCATGCCGGCCCCGGCCCAACTCGCTTCGCCGCCCATTCGACCGGCATCCAGCAGGAGCACTCGTAAACGCTCCTGTGAGAGGCGCCAGGCGATGGAGCCACCTATGATCCCGGCACCCACGACGATTGCGTCAAACGCCATCGGTTCCATCGTACGCCGCGGGGGTCGGGAGCGTCGGTAATGTGCTACCCCCGGCGTCGCGGCCAGGTCTGCAAGCCGAGCGCATTCTTCAGCCGCGGCACAACGCCGGAGTTCCTCTTACCGCGAGAGCCTCGCGCAGCTGGAACCGCGCTCTGAGGGCCGGGGCTGAGAGCATATGGCCATTGCCGCGTACAGGCGCTGGGTGGCGGTAGAATGGCATCGTGCTGCATCGTTTCGTTCTTCACAATGGCGAGATTCGCGAAGCGTCCGAACAGGTGTTGTCGCCTGGGCAGGTTGGGCTGCTCTCCGGCTGGGGCGTATTCAGCACGTTGCGGGTTGCCGATGGGGTCCCCTTCGCCTTCGAGCGGCATTGGGCCCGGATCACGCGTGATGCCGCCGCTCTGCACGTGCCGATCCCGTTC
>CAYMHP010000052.1:0-24526 GCA_964390225.1 uncultured Solibacteraceae bacterium | reverse complement strand
TCGGTTTCTCCCGCGTCGATCGCCCTGGCGCTCGGCGGGCTGCCTCCGGAGGAGTTTCTCGCGGGCGTGAATCCGCTGCTTGCCGGCGTTCGCGCGAAGTTGCGTGGGCGCTACCTCACCGCCGATCAGATCGCGGGCCGGCTGGCACCGGATTGGGCTCAGAAACTCGGGTTGCGCCCGGGCATTCCGATTCCGGCCGGCGCGTTCGACGCGCATTGGGACGCAATCGGCGCCGGGGTACGGTTGGGCGATGTGGTGAACGTGGTGGGCACTTCGACATGCATCATGGCGCTCGGCGAGAAGCCGGAGCTGATTCCCGGCGTTTGCGGCGTGGTGCCGGGCTCGATCGACCCCTCCCGCATCGGCATTGAAGCCGGACTGTCGGCAACGGGAGATATTTTTGAGGCCATCGCGCGGCGCGCGGGCGGCACGGTGCCCGAGTTGTCGGCCGGCCTGGAACGCTATCGCGCCGGCGAAACCGGTCTTCTGCGTCTCACGTGGGACAACGGCGACCGCACCGTTCTCGTGAATGCGGAACTGGGGGGCGTGACCCTGGGCTGGCGGCTGACGCATACCGCTCAGGACGAACTCTTCGCCGCAATCGAAGGCACCGCGTTTCACACGAGGGTGATTCTGGAGCGGCTGGAGGAACACGATATACCGGTGCGCCGGATTATCAACGGCGGCGGCGTGCCGCAACGCAATCCGGTCCTGAACCAGGTTTATGCCAACGTGATGGGCAAGCCGATCCTGGTGCCGAAAGGGGACGTGACCAGCCTCGGCTCCGCCATTTTTGCATTTCTTGCCGCAGGCGCGTTCCGCTCCATCGAGGAAGCGCAGGAGGCGTTGTGCCCCGGTCACCTGGTCGTAAACCCCGAGCGGGAAGCCACGGCGACGTACGCTTCGCTGTACCCGCTCTTTCGCAAGCTGTACTTCGCCCTAGGGCACCGACAATCGGACGCCGCTCAGATCGGAGACGTGTTGCCGCGGCTGCGCCGAATTGCTGCCGCGGCGCGAGGAGGATCGATTGTTGCAAACGCTGCGGACTGAGGTCTACGAGGCCAACCTGGAACTTGTCCGGCGCGGGCTGGTGATTTACACCTTCGGCAATGCCAGCGGCGTTTCGCGCGAACACGGCCTGATCGTCATTAAGCCGAGCGGGGTGCCGTACGAAACGATGCGGCCCGAAGATATGGTCATCACCGACTTGGAGGGGCGCGTCGTCGAGGGATTGTTGCGCCCATCCTCCGATCTAGCGACGCACGCGGCTCTCTATCGTGCGTTCCCCTCGATTGGCGGCGTGGTCCATACGCATTCGCGGCATGCGACCGCCTGGGCACAGGCGCGCCGGGAAATTCCCTGCTTAGGGACTACGCACGCCGACTATTTCTGCGGGGCAGTGCCGGTAACGGGGGCGCTCACGCCGGAAGAGATCGACTCCGAGTATGAGGCCAATACCGGCCTCGCCCTCGTCCGCTTATTGGGGGATCGCGAACCGCTGGGCTGCCCGGCAGCGCTGGTTGCGGGCCATGCGCCCTTCTGCTGGGGCAAGTCCGTCAGCGACGCCGTCCATACCGCGGTCATCGTGGAAGAACTGGCGGCCATGGCGTGGCAGACCCTTACGATCAATCCCAAGGCGTCACCGCTCGAGACCGCCCTGCGAGACAAGCACTACTTTCGCAAGCATGGTCCCAACGCGTCTTACGGCCAGAAATAGCGCGCGTTTGCGGCGGCGTATCGAACGCGCACGCGTAAGAGCATCGGCGCTACGAGACTCTCGTGCGCAACATCGTGTAGGAGTGCGGCGGGAAGTTATAGCGTAACGTCTTGCCCTCCGCAGTCGCGGACCGTTCCGCCGGCTTTACCGGAGCGCTGTCGAAGCTGTTCTCCGCTTTGATATCGGGTCCGTTCACCTCGGTGACGTTTACGGGCCCGCTGAACTGCTTATCCTCGAGCTCGAACTCCACCTGCATCGGCTCGTCCTTGTGCCGGTTGACGACGTTCACGACCAGCGAGCCGTTGTCATAGCTGGCCGAAGTATCCAGATACGGGATGTCGTCGAATCGCCGGCTCTTGTACTTCGGGCTGTCGACAAACAACTCGAGCGCCTTTCCTTTCGTGTTGTTCGCGAAAAGCTGGAGCGGGTAGTAGATGGTCTGCAGGAACATCCCTTTCTCATTCGTGAACATGGGCGCGATCACGTTTACCATCTGCGCCAGGTTGGCGATCTTCACGATGTGCGCGTGGTTGACGAAGGTGTTCAGGAAGGTAGCGATCACCAATGCGTCTTCCAGGTTGTAGCGCTCCTCCAGAATCCGGCGTCCTCGCTCCTTATCGCCGCGCGCGCGGTACCAGACGTTCCACTCATCCCAGGCAATATAAATGCGCCGCCCTCGCACGCCCGACATCGCCGCATCGATGATTCCCTCGGCGGTTTTGATACGCGAGCCTAATTCCACGGAGCTTGCTAAGAAATCCCCGTAGTCATTCTGCGTATTGCCCACGTACATGTGCAGCGAAAGATAGTCCGCGTGATTTTTCAAAAAATCAAGCACGGTCCGGTTCCAGCCGGTCCAATCCGATCCGGCGCCGAAGTTAGACGACCCCGCGGCGATCAGCTTGACGTTCGGGTCCGTCCACTTCATCAGCTTGGCGGCCTCGAGGGCGAACTTGCCGTAATCCTCGGCGGAGCGGTGGCCCATCTGCCACGGCCCGTCCATCTCGTTACCCAAGCCCCAGTACGTGACCTTCCAGGGATCACGCCGGCCGTTCTGTTTGCGCAGCCGCGTCATCGCCGTGTCTTCTGAGGAATTGCAGTATTCGACCCACTGCTGCACCTCCTCCCAGGTGCCCGTCCCGAGGTTGGCGCAAATATATGGCTCGGCGCCCAGCAACTCCACGTAGTTGAGGAATTCGTGGGTGCCGAAGCGATTGCTTTCCACCGTGCCCCACGCCATCTCGAGGCGCGGCGGCCGCTGGTCGCGCGGCCCGATGCCGTCACGCCAATGATAATTGGACGAGAAGTTGCCGCCAGGCCACCGAAGCAGCGTCACATCGAGCTTTTTGGCCGCGTCCAACACGTCGCGCCGGAAGCCATTGGCATCGGACAACGGCGACTTCTCTTCGAACACGCCGCCATCGATACAGCGCCCCAGGTGCTCGATGAAATTGCCATAGAGCTTGGGATCGATGTCTCCAATGGTCCGTTCCGTATCGATCTTGATGCGGGCTTTAAGCGGCCGTTGTTGCGCGCGCAGAATCCATGGCACGGAGAGGATCGACTTGGAAAAGCTTCGTCGGGAAATGCGGGAAAACATCGCGGTCCTCCTGGTTCAACCGGTGAGCGCAACCGGGGATCTCCGGCAGTGCAGCGGCATAAAGCCGCTAATAGCGGTTGCGCCAGACCCATACACATACCGCACCGGGGAGATGCGGTCAAGGCCAAAGTGATCCAAGAAATCGCTTACAGTCGCATCCCAGATATTCGGGTAATACTTCCGTACGGGGCCGTGCCAAGGATACCGGCGCGAACGTGCGTCACTGTTTACTGGAGCATCTCACGCAATATCCGGCCGCTTGAACCTGCGGGCTGAGCGATTTCCAGGATCTCGGATAGGGTCGGAGCGATGTCGTTGACCGCTATGCGTTCCGAGTATCTGCCGGGTTTGATAGCCGACCCGAGAAAGATCACCGGTACATGCGAGTCGTAGGTGTACGGAGTGCCGTGCGAAGTGCCCGTAGCCTCCCAGATGTAATACGGCTCCGGCAGCAGCAGCAAATCACCGGAACGGGGGCCATAAAATCCCAACGAAAACGCACGGCTGAGGGCATCTTGTTGCACGTTGCCGCTGAGCAACTGGGTGCGAGTATAAACCCGAGCGATGTGAGGGACGGCGGCAGCGGCCTCGGCGGCCACCTGCTCTACCTGCGCCCGATCCAGTTTGTGCTTCTCGATGGTTTTCAGATTGAAGTACGGCATAACTGCCACCCCCCCCGCAAACCACTCGCCTGGCCCAAAACGCTTGGTCAGCGCTTCTGACATCGTGCGGATGACCTGAAGATCGTTCAGCCGCCCGCCAGGCATGCGCCGGGCCCGGTTCTCTTCCGGCACCGGCGCCACGCCGTGGTCTGCCGTCATAACAACCAGCAGGTTGTCCGCGCCAATCGTTTGCTCGATTCTGCTGAACAACTGGCCGAGCAAGCGGTCCGTACGAATGGAGATATCGCGCACCGCCGGATCATCTGGACCCACCGCATGGCCGACGTAATCATTCGAAGAAAAACTAACGGCGAGAATGTCGGTGCCGCCATGCTGGCCGAGGCTCTCACCCGCCACGGCACGTTCGGCAAATTCCTCGATCATTTCATTGCCCCATCGCGAGGCTTCCAGTGAGCCGCAGTAGCGAACCTCGGTGCCCGCCACCATGGTGCATAACGGCGTTCCTGACTCGTCCTTTGCGTCGATCGGAAACCACTTCGCTCCGATGTAGCGCTGATACGGGTGCTCCGCGTTGAGCTTCTTTACCCAGTCGGGAAGGGTTTCCCGGTAATAGTCACTGGTCACCCAGGCATTGGAATCGGGGTCGTACCAATAGGCCGCATCCGCCCGGTGACCGCCGGGGAGAATCGCGCTGCGATCTTTGATCGAGATGCTAATCACCTTCGCGTTCGGGTCCCGTGTTTTGAGTTCATCGCCGACAGTGCTGACCAATAACCGCCGGGGCGAAGAGCCGAGAGCGCCGGCGATCCCGCCAACCAGTTTCGATTGCGAGTCGCTGACGCTCGTCACCATTTGGCCGCTCTCCCGGTCGTACCATTCATTCGCGATGATTCCGCTCACCGATGGCGTGGCGCCGCTCATAAAAGTAGAGTGGCCGACGGCAGTGACCGTCGCCGCATGCACATAATGGGCGTCGGTGAAAACCGCTCCGTGTTCGAGCAGGCGCGAAATCCCAGCGTGATACTGGTCGCCAAAGCGCAGCAGATAATCGTAGCGAAATTGATCGACGACAACCGCGAGAACGAGTTTGGGTTTGGCTGCTCCTGCCGGAGCGCTAAATAGAAACGGCGCAGACGCTAAGAAGAAGAGCAGGGTTCGGGCAAAAGGCGTCATGGCAGAAGAAATATCATACCGTGGCGATTCTGACATTTCGATGACAGCCACCCTACTCCCTCTGGCATGGTGTGGCTCTACTGAGATGTACGGAGGCACCGTGGTCGATCTGATGCGTACATGGCGCACCGGGCTGGCGGCCCGCCGCGGAAGTTCCGTTCAGCCCTATTCATCCCCGGCACGGAAGAGCAGCATGCGTCGCCTTGCCCGGGGTACCGCTCCGACACGTCGGCACGATCTCGCCACACTCCTCAGAGAACTACAAAAGTCAACCGTCTTTCTGGTGCAGCGAGAATAGAGTGCAGGGGGTTATCACTTGTTCAAGCGACCACGATACTTCGAGGGACAGTTGCTGACTGCAAAAGATTTTCAAGACGAACAGGCATATGAACGCGGAAAGCGCCAGATGCACAATCGCGTGTTTCTTGGCGCGGGCATCGTGGACGGATTAGCCGTTGCCGTCGAGACCGGCGCGCCGGATGCCGTCGTCGTATCCCCGGGGTTTGCCATCGATCGCCTCGGGAACGAGATTCTTGTGGACTGCCCCGTACGTGTCGAAATCGGAACCCGGGCCGAGCACACCTGTTTCGTGGCTCTTCAATACAATGAAGTTCTTACAGATCCAGTGCCAACCAGGAACGGAATCGAGTTCAGCCGTATTTTAGAGACATTCTCGGTGGAAATTCTACCTGCGCATTCTGTTGAGAGTAGCGATATTCTGCGACTCGCTCGGCTGATTCAAAGAAATGGGGAGTGGCTGATTGACGATGAGTATGCCCCGCCTCGGTTGCGCATCTGCGGGTGAGGCGGCGTCGGATAGTCCGGCATCGCTGCTCTCTAACTCAAAGTACTCACGCGCCAACGTAATACCGAAGTACACAAGAGCTTTACGTGATTGCGTGGGCGGCGGCGAGGTTCTCGGCAGCCGAATCCAGGCGCCGAATCAGTTCCATTAGATCGTCATCACGGCGATGCTCCGGAACGCGCAGGTCGAGCACGACCTGCGAACCGCAATCCGGTGATTCCTTTCCGAGGACGATGACTCGTGTGCCCAGGCGCAACGCTTCTTGCGTGTTGTGGGTGACGAAGAGAATAGTGGTGCCGGTGGCCTGCCACAGCGTGCGAATGAGCCGCTGCATTTCCGCGCGGGTGGCGGGGTCGAGGGCGCTGAAGGCCTCATCCATCAGCAGAATGCGCGGCCTGGTCATGAGCGCTTGAGCAATGGCGACCCGCTGTTGCATGCCGCCAGAAAGTTCGTCGGGATACTTGCCCGCGTCGGCTTCGGCGAGTCCGATACGCCGCAAATAAGAGCGGGCCTCTTCCCGCAACTCGCGCCGCCGTCGGCGAAATCGCGGCGTGAGCCGGCCGAGTAAGCTGAACTCGCTCACCTCGGGTCCGAAGGTGATATTGTCCAATACCGTCTTATCAGGAAAGAGCGAATAGCGTTGCGGGACGTAACCGCGCGTGCGGTCTGGCTGATGGTGCTCGCGGCCGTCAATGACGATGCGGCCGTGGACCGGCTGCTCCGAGCCCAGCACGAGGCGCAGCAGAGTGGATTTACCGCAACCCGTCTGCCCGAGCACGCAGACGAATTCGCGTTCCTCGATCTCGAGATCAATTCGGTCCAGCACGGCCCGGGGTGGAGTGCCATAGGCCATGCAGACGTGATCGATTTCAATCAAGGGCATGCTCAGGACTCGCGAAACCACGGATGCAGCTTTTGATTCATCAGGCGCATTCCCAAGTCCACCAGGAACAACAGGAGCGCCACCCAAAGAACGTACGGAATGATCACATCCATTCCCATGTGGCGGCGCAAAAGCGCGATTCGATAAGCCAGGCCGTCTGTGGAAGCGATCATTTCCCCTGCAAACAGGAACAACATCACGGATTTCAGGTTCAAGCGGATGCTGTTCAACACACGCGGCATGATCTGCTTCAGCACCACGCGATAGGCCACATCGAAATCCCCGGCGCCGAGGGTGAATGCTTTGACCAGCTGCTCGGCGGGGACGCTTCGCGTCAGGTTAAAGGTGTCGAGAATGATGGTCGGGGTCACGCCGATGACGATGAGCATGATCTTCGACAGTTCGTCGATGCCGAAGGCAATAAACAGAATCGGCAACAGTGAAAGGGCGACGATCTTATCGAAGAAGAGAACGAAGCGAAGAAAGAACGCTCCGACGTAAGGGAAGAGTCCCATATGCAGTCCCAACAGGACCGCAGGAATGAGCAACAGGATGCTGAGGATGAACCGGCGAGACGTTGCCCGCGTGTCTCTCCACAACATGCTGTTGAAGAAACGTCCAGCGAATCCCTCTGCCTGGGCCGTCTGTTCGTCATCTTCCGCCGGCCGGAGCGCCGCGCCCCCGAGACCGCGGATCATTTGCGAGATAGTCGGAGTAACCCGCTCTTCCGGATTATCGAGGTGCCGGGAATGGGCGACATAAAGGTACAGTCCGATTCCCATCGCGAACAATGCCCAGGAGAGGACCGTGGTCCAGGTTCGGTTGGGCTTGGCGTGGATCAGAAGAAATCCGGCGGACATAGCTTCCCCTATAGCTTTCCTTCGGCGGCCATTTGCATGTATTTCAACTCGAACTGCAGCCGAATGCGGTCTGCCTTGCCTTGCACGGATCCGTCCGGGTAACGGATGGCAACGTCATCTGCCGATTTCGTATTGGCGCCGAGGAGACCGTGATCGAAACAGAATTGGCGCACCAGGTCCATCTTCTGCTTCAGTTCGGCCGAGCCACCGAAGGCTACTGCCGATGCTGGTGTGTAAAACATCTTAGTGGTGTTGAGCTGCTCTTTATACGAAGCCAGCGAATCTTCCGAACCTTCCGCAATCGCGGCCAGCACCTTGTCGGACTGGGCATTTTGGGCCGACATCTGCGCCAGCAGTTCGTACCAGGCGCCGGCAAGCGCCTTGGCGAAGCTCTGCCCCGCGCCATCCGGCCGATTCAATACGTCGGTTCGAACTACTGTCAGGTCGAGAATCTCACCGGGAATCTGAGACGAGTTGAACAACGAAGTAATTCCCTTTTGCTTCAGGATCTGCGAGACCATTGGCTTCCAGGTGACGACCGCCGAAGCGCTGCTGTCGCTCAGGAATGCGGTTGCAATATCCGAATCCGATGTATTGATCATCCGCACCTGCTTGAGTTGGCCGCGCATGCCGCCGATGGTCATCGCGCGATCGAACAGGTATTCGGAGACCGTCTTTTGCACCAGGAGCATTTTTTTGCCGGGCAGGTCCTTCATCTGCAGCCCGTTGCGCACCAGCAGGGCGTCGTTGCCGTTGGAGTAATCGCCGATGAGAATGGCGGTGGTGGGGACGCCAGAGGCCGCCGGCATATCGAGCGCTTCCATATTCGTCATGGTGCAGGCGTCGATGTTGCGGGCCACGAAAGCGTCCAGCGAAGGAGCGTAGTCAAAGCGCTGGACTTTGATGGTGATGCCGTACTTGTCTGCCCATTTGCGGAGGATGCCCGATTTGTTCATGTAGTAGTAGGGCGTCCAACCAGCGTAGACGGACCAGCCGACGGTGAAGACCGGCTTGTCCGCGAGTGCGGTCAAGGCGAAGGTGCCGATAAGGAGGAAAAGAGATAGAGTGCGTCGCATCGTCGTCAACAAGGTCTAAGACCCAGTGGCGACGAGGCCAGCTGGAGATCTAGAAGGATTCTAACATGGCGGGCAACGCGGACCGCCTCAATTCTTTCTATTACCGGGATTTACGCTATCGATACTCCCTGGGCGAGGTAAGCGCGCCAGCCACCGAACTGGGTGATTTCCTGCGCTCCCGCCAATGCCCACGGTTCACAAATGAAGCACTTCACAATTTCACCGCTGTCCAGGATGACGCTCCCGATGCCCAATGGCGGCGGCACAGCCGCAACGAAGGAGCCGAAGCGGTGTTCCGGAATAGCCCAGACCTCAAGTTCAATGCCCCGCCCCGCGAATCGGTCGTCGCGCACCAGACCCGGCTTCGGGGGCATCGTGTTGTCTAGAGCGTAGAGGCGGTAACCCGGAGCGGTGCGGCAGGCCTTGAGACAGCGTGCGCCGTGTTCCACCAGTTGCCAGTTCAGGGCTTCTCCGGTCAGGTGCGCGCCGACCACGGCAATGGCGACGCATCCAGGAGGATCCGCGGCGAGCTGGACAGGCGGGCCCGAAACCGCCGCATGCGCGCGGTGGTAGCGGTCGGCCACTTTCAGAAGGGCTTCGTCGCTGAACGCGGGGCCGATCAGCGAGATGCCGAAAGATAGTCCGTTGGGAGCGAAGCCCGCGGGAACGGCCACTGCCGCGAGATCCAGGAGATTGACGAAGTTTGTGTAGTAACCCAAGTTGGTATTGAGGCGAACCGGATCGGCCGCGATCTGCTTGTGTGTGTAGATGGTCGGAGCGGTCGGGAGCGCCAGAAGATCGATCTGTTGCCAAACCGCTTCCGTCAGGCGACGCAGTTCGTGAAGGCGGTATTCCGCTGCGAATGTGTCCACGGCAGTGTACTGGCGCGCACTGCCGATGACCTCCCGGACGACGGGATCCATCCGGGAGGAGTTCGTTTCAAAGAACGATTCAATGGCGGCAAGCCGCTCGGCAATCCACGGTCCTGAATAGAGGAGATCGGCGGCGGCGCGGAACGAAGAAAAGTCGATGACAAACTTCTGTCCCCCCAAATCTTCCAATGCGCGGACGGCATCCTGATAAAGAGTGAGGGACGCCGCATCTCCGAAGAACTCGAGTTGCTCCACATGTGGAACGCCGAATCGGAACGCGCCGCCCAGCCATGGAGCCGCGCCTTGGCCCGGCCCTGGCGCGCGAGAGAAGGGGTCCGCCACATCCGCGTCGCACGCGGTCTGAAACACCGTATGCGCATCATGGCAGTTGACCGCAAAGATGGACACGCAATCGAGTGTGCGACACGCGGGCACCACGCCGTGCGTGCTGAGCAGACCGCGCGTCGGCTTCAACCCGACCAGGTTGTTAAACGCCGCCGGAACGCGCCCCGAGCCTGCCGTATCGGTACCTAGTGAAAAGCTCACCAGGCCCGAGGCAACGGCAACTGCCGATCCGGAACTAGAACCACCGGAGATATACTCCTCGCCGAAGACACTCGAACACGCGCCATACGGCGAGCGAGTTCCGACCAGTCCGGTGGCAAACTGATCCATATTCGTCTTGCCGATGGGAATCGCTCCCGCATCCACCAGAAGTTGGACCACGGTGGCGCTCCGCCGGGGCGAGTAGGAGTACGCCGGGCAGCCCGCCGTCGTGGGGAGCCCCGCCACATCGATATTGTCTTTGATGGCGAATGGCACGCCGAAGAGGGGCCGGGCTGGCGCGACAGGGTCGAGCTCCAGCTTGCGCGCTTGGGCGAGTGCGGTTGCTCTCGGTACCAGGGATATCCAGACCGGGGCAAGCGGGCCGGATGCAATGCGGTCATACACGGCGGCGATTACATCCGACGGCTTGGCTTCTCCGCGCCGATAGAGCTCGCGCAGAGAGCTCATCGTCAAATCCAGATTCGATTTCATGGGCGGACCTCGCCACGCAGGGTGATTAGCTTCTGGCCGGCGGTCACCAACCCACCAGCGTTGCAATTCAACATCTCCACCGTGCCGGCGACCGGGGCCACCACCGCGATCTCCATTTTCATTGCTTCCAAAATGAGCAGTTTCTGGCCGGCTTGCACGCGTTCTCCAGCTTCGACACTGACGTTCCAAACGCTTGCAGCCACAGGAGAGCAAACCGGACGGCATCCTTCAGGCACGGCCTCGTCGGCTGGTGGCGGAGCGGCCGTGAACTCTGGCGACTCCAAAACCCGATCGGCTCCGGAGACGGCCCAGCGTTCGCGCTCGGCGACAAAAGCGGCGTGCTGCCGTTGCTTAAAATCGGCAGCCTCGGTTTCGATCGAGGCGAGGAATTCGTGGTAGTCACGAAGTCCGAATTCCCTGTGCTCAATGCGCAACGGATAACGGCCGTGCGGGAAGCCATCCCGGATTTCCAGCAGTTCGGAGGCGGAAACGGGCTCGAAGCGAATCTGATCGAAAAAGCGGAGCAACCACGGCGCGCCGGGCTGGAAATCCTGCGTGGAGCGATAGGTGTTCCACATCTGCACGGTGCGGCCCACGAACTGGTATCCGCCCGGGCCCTCCATGCCGTACACACAAAGGTAAGCGCCGCCGATACCGACGGCATTTTCGGGCGTCCAGGTTCGCGCAGGATTGTATTTCGTGGTCACCAGCCGATGCCGCGGGTCCACGGGCGTCGCGACCGGAGCGCCCAGATACACATCCCCGAGACCCAGGACGAGGTAATTGGCATCGAACACGATGCGGTGAACCTCAGCGACGGAATCGAGCCCGTTGATGCGGCGAATGAATTCGATATTGCTCGGACACCAGGGCGCGTCGGGCCGGACTCCCTGCATGTATTTACGTATCGCGAGTTGCGTGGCCGGGTCGTCCCACGAGAGCGGAAGGTGAACCACGCGGGAGGGGACGACCAGGTCACCCAGATCGGGGATGCGCCGCTCGCACGCATCGAGCGCTTCGAGGAGCCCCTCGCGAGTCAGGCGGCCATCGTAATGAATTTGCAGCGAGCGGACGCCCGGCGTGATGTCCACGATTCCGCGCAGGCCCGAACTGCGCAAGCGTTCTTCGAGCGCATGCACCCGGAAACGGAGATTCAAATCGAGAACGTTGGGCCCGTATTCGACCAGCAAATACTTGTCGCCATCCACACGGCAAACCACGCCCGGCGCCTTGCGCAGGACCGGCTCCTGTTGGATGGGCCGGAGCGGCACGTGGGGCAGGGAACCAGCCGCGGTTTGAATTGCTCTGGACAATTCGCGTTCCATGCCGCGCGCCTGCTCGAGGGAGATTGCGTGGAACCGGACCAGGTCACCGGGTTTGAGCTGCCCGGCCTTCCAAAGCTCGGCGTCGACGATAGTGGCGGGGCAGACGAAACCACCGAGGCTCGGGCCGTCGGGCCCCAGAATGACGGGCATATCGCCGGTGAAGTCGATGGTTCCCACCGCATAGGCGTTGTCGTGAATGTTCGAGGGATGGAGGCCGGCTTCGCCGCCGTCTTTCCGCGCCCAGGCTGGCTTGGGGCCGACGAGGCGGACGCCGGTCCGGTCGGAATTGTAATGAACCTTCCACGCGGTTGAGAAAAATGTCTCGATGTCGCCGGGCGTGAAGAAATCGGGCGCGCCATGTGGGCCGTAGAGGACTGCGATCTCCCACTCTTTACCGTACTGGGGGATGAGCGTGGGGGGGAGTTCCGCGGCCGGCTGAACGCCTGCCGGCCGGCGGATGTGTAGGACATCGCCGGTTCGGAGGACGCGGCCGGCATGGCCTCCGAAGCCGCCCAGGATGAAGGTACTGCAGCTTTCGAGATAGCGGGGCACGTCAAAGCCGCCAGATACCGCGAAATAGCCTCGCGCGCCGGCGCCTTGCGCCATTCCGAATTCCAAGGTGGATCCCGCGGTGACGCGGATCGCCTTCCAACGGGGAACGGGCGCGCCGTCGAGTTTCGCGCCGAACTCGGCGCCGGTGACAGCAATCATGGTGTCACAACTGAAGCGAAGAACCGGGCCGCATACGGCGATTTCGAGGGCCGGGGCATCCTCCGGATTCCCGAGCACGCGATTGGAAAGCCGGAACGCAAGCGAATCCATCGGCCCGGAGGGCGGCACGCCGACATGCCAATAGCCGAGGCGGCCTGGATAATCTTGAACGGTGGTTTGAGTCCCGCCTTCCAGCACCTCGAGGTCGTCGCGCTCGTAACGGAATTGGCGAAGGTATCCGGTGGTGATGCCCCCCGCTTGAAATGCCGGGTCGGCGCAGACCTGGCGGATATATTCGAGATTGGTCTCGATCCCCGCAATCCGGCATTGCCGGAGCGCGCCGCGCAACCGCTCCAATGCCGAGGCACGGTCGGCGCCGCGCGCGATGATTTTCGCGAGCAGCGGATCGTAGTAGGGCGTCACTTCGGCGCCCGATTCGAGCCAGGTTTCCACGCGGACGCTGGTGGGCCATTTCACATCCGAGAGTTTGCCAGCACTGGGCCGGAAGTCTCGCGCGGGATCCTCGGCATAAATGCGAGCCTGTACCGCACAGCCGGAAGGCTCGATGTACACTCGATCGAGCTTCAGTTCTCCGGCGGCCTGCCCGATCATCCATTCGACGAGATCGACGTCGGTGACCTCTTCGGTTACGCCGTGCTCCACCTGCAATCGGGTATTGACCTCCAGGAAGTAAAATTCGCCGGAGTCACTGTCGTAAATGAACTCCACCGTTCCGGCGGATTGATACTGGACGGACTTACCCAGCCGTACGGCTGTTTGCGTTAACCGGTGCCGCACATCGGGCGAAAGTCCCGGAGCGGGAGTCTCTTCGATGACTTTCTGATTGCGGCGCTGGGCGGAGCAGTCGCGTTCGCCGAGGGCCAGCACCGTGCCTTTGCCGTCGCCAAAAATCTGCACTTCAATGTGGCGCGCATTGGAGACAAATTTTTCCACGTAAAGCCCGGCGGTACCGAAGCTGGACTGGCTCAAGTGCTCGACGGCCGCATAGGCCTCGCGCAGTTCGCCGGCGGATGCGCAAAGCCGCATTCCGATGCCACCCCCGCCCGCGGTGCTCTTCAGCATCACCGGATAGCCGATCTTGCCCGCGGCCTGAACTGCATCCTCGACGGAATTCAACAGACCTGTACCCGGGAGCATGGGGAGACCGCTCTTGGCCGCGATCTCCCGCGCCGTGTGTTTCAGGCCGAAAGCGCGCATCTGCGCGGGGGTGGGTCCAATGAACACGATGCCGCTTTTCGTGCAGGACTCGGCGAACTCGGCGTTCTCGCTCAGAAAGCCGTACCCCGGGTGAATTGCTTCGGCGCCGGTCTTGCGCGCGGCGGCCAGCAACGCCGCGACATTCATATAGCTTTGTACTGACGCCGCGGCGCCAATGCGAACGGCTTCATCGGCCTGCTCGACGTGCAACGAGTGGCGGTCCGCATCGGAATAGACTGCGACCGAGGGAACGCGCATGCGCTGCAGCGTGCGAAGGATACGGCAGGCGATCACGCCGCGATTGGCGATCAGGACCTTGCCGAACATTTACCTTCCCTGGCCATCCCAGATCAACACCTGTATTGGCGTCGGATTGTAGGCGTTGCACGGATTGTTAAGCTGCGGGCAGTTGCTGATGAGTGCGAGCACGTCTGTTTCGGTGCGCATCTCGACGTATTTGCCGGGTTCCGAGATGCCATCTTCGAACGTGAGTTTCCCTTCGGGCGTGACCGGCACGTTCATAAAAAAATTGATGTTGCTCGTGATGTCGCGTTTGTCCATCCCGCCCCACTCGGTAACCGCCTTGAGGAAACTGCTGCGGCACGCATGCATATAACGCTTCTCGATGGCATACCGAACCATGTTGCTCTCGTTGGCGCAGGCCCCGCCGAGGGTATCGTGACGTCCGCAAGTATCGGCGACGATGGTCAACAATACGGTCCCTCCCGTGGACATCAATTGCGTGCCAGTTGTGAGATAGATGTTCCGTTGAGCGCGGATGGTGTCCTGGGCGCTGTAACGGTCCGAATAATCGTGAGCGTTGTAGAAGAGAGTGTCGACCGCCTGGTTTCCGTGGAGATCGACGATCCGGAAATATTGCCCTTTGCGGATCTCGCGCATCCACGGTTCGCCCGCTAGCACGACGCAGCTATAGCACGCGCTGCGGGCGTCCAATTTGCTTTCCACCACTTGCGTTGCGGTCATAGGAAGTAGCGCTCCGTCAGTGTAAAGCCGCGTTCGTTTTCAGGCCGCGAGAGGCGGCAGGGGTCGTCGAGTGCGGCAGGCGTGGCGCGGCGGATGGACAAGCTCACCGGTTTCGGACGATATTGCGGATCGGGATCGAGCGGATGCGGGCAGGTGTTGAAAACTATGAGCACGTTCATTTCGGCGCGGAGTTCGACGAACGCTCCTGGCTTGGAGTTTCCCGGGTGGTAGGACATGGCGCCGTCCGGAGCTACATCGACGCGGCTGAAGAAGTTGACGTTCGCGACCAGGTCGCGCGGCCCGAGGCCCCATTTACCGAGTTCGACCAGGAAGCTGTCGCGCGCGTTTTTGTAGTAATCGTTGCGGCAGTCCTGGTATCGGGCCTCACCGTATTTTGCTTTCACGAGTGCGGCGTTCGAGCAACCCCCGATGGGATCGTGCCAGCCCACTGTATCTTCCGAAATCGAACAGAGGATGCGGCCCATATCGGAGTAGAGCACGAACCCTTTTGTAAGGCGCGCGATGTGCTGTGCTTTGAGCGTGTCGGGCATGTTGTAACGTTCGGCAGGGCACTCGAAGTTGTAGAACATCGCTCCGGCATTCGCCCCGCCCTCCGAATCCGTCATTCGCAGCACCGTTCCGCGCTTGAGAACGTGCGACCAACTCGCGCCTGGCTGTATCGTCTCTTCCCAAAGGATGGGCGAATCTTGCATAAAAGGACACTCCTCTTCCTTGAAGTCTTCCGAAACAGATAGAAACTGATGGGGCGTTTACAGGCAGGGCGGCGGGCCGCAGCAGACGTCCATGCGGGTGAGCCGCAAAAACACGTCTAACGCGATATGCGCTCGCGTGCTGGTGACGGCTGGTCCCACGGACATGTGCTCAGTATGCCAGAACGGTTTGGGGCCGTCGAACTAATAATTTCTATCGCGTTCATAAGCAGTTCCGTCTGTGATATGCTGTGCCCGAACCTCCGGGTAGAGGTTGCTCGATGCGTTATCGAACAGCTTTGTTGCTGATGTTTTCGTGCGGTTTCCTGGCTGGGCAGACACCGAGTGAGAGTTCTATCACCGTGATGCTGGAAGGGGGCGTTTCCGTACCTCGGCCGGTTTTGGCGGGGATGGAGCGCGAGGCGGATTTCGCAGTGGCGCAGTCGGGCATTGCACTCGCCTGGGAATCGAAGGAGAGCGCCTCACCGAGCGCATCGTATAACCGCCTGGCCATAATTCGTCTGGAGGGCCACTGTACCCCGGAACGGCTGCCGTCTGCGTCTTCCTCGATACGCGGAGCCGAGCCTTTGGGGCGGACGCAGGTTGTCGACGGCAAGGTTTTGCCAATTGCCGATATCAGTTGCGATGCGCTGCACAGGCTCATCGATCGGGATCTCGCTGCGGCGCCGCGCAGCGAGCAGGGGGAATTGCTGGGACGAGCCCTCGGCCGCGTGGTCGCGCACGAGTTGTATCACATCCTCCTGCGGACAACGTCGCACGGAACGAGCGGGCTGAGCCGGCCTGTGCAGACCAGTTCCGAGCTGCTCGCGCCGCATGATTCATTTACGCCGGCAGATGCCGACCGGATCGCGAATTCGGTGTCCGACGCCGGCCGGTAGCCGGCCGGGCGAACGCGCCGACTATTCACGGCATTCTGCTCCGGTACGCAATTCCAGATGGGTTTCCATGGAAGCGGCCGCGCTCCCGCGAAAGGTCCCGCTGATCGGCGCTGCTAAATCGGACGTTCGGCCGGCCGCGACGGCAACGTGCGACGTCGAAACTGCCAGTCCTCGGGACGGATCGTAACCGCGCCATCCCGCGCCGGGCAGATAAACTTCCGCCCACGCGTGCATGTATGAGTGCGCTTCCTCGACAGCGGCGGATTCGTAGCCGCTTACGAATCGAGCCGCGATTCCCACGGCCCGGCAGATGTCGCACAGAAGCACGGCGAGATCGCGACAGGAGCCTTCGCGCGCCTGCAGCGTCAACTCGGATGCGAGCGGCGGACCGTCGTTGCGAACCACCTGCCGGCACGTGTCGAATAAACGCCGGTTCACGTCTTGTAGAAACGCCAAGGAGCGAAAGCCCGCATCCCGGGCGGCGGATTCCGCGAATTCTTTGACGGCTTCGGGAATGCCTTGCGCGTGCGCATACGGCGCGAGCGAGGGCCGTACGGATTCCGGATACGAGAAGGGAAGCGCGAACTCACAGCCGTGCGTGAGCAGGAAATCGAACGGGTTTTTGCGGAGCGTCTCCACCTCGAAGGAATTGAGTACGCGTAGTTCCTCCGTGGTTCCTCTGAACCACGCGTGTACCACTACGTTGCCATCCTGATCGAGGCACTCGGTGCGGCCCGCGGGAGCCGGATCAATCTGCAACTCATGATGCAGCAGCCGCTGCGCGCCATCGACCCGCGGCTTCAGGCGAAATACGTGAGGCTCGAGCGAAACCGGGACGTTGTAGCGGTAGACGGTGGAATGCCTGCCCCCGAATCTCATTTGGCAGACGTCATCCTGTCGTTCCCGTTCACCTTGGAAAGCGCGCGCTCGACCCATTCGGCCGGAAGTTCCTGCACGCTGCACCGCATGCGTTCCTGCCACCAGTTGGAAATCTGGCGCAATTCGTCGCGCTGATAGCGGTGTTCCACCAGTTCGAAGCTGCCGCGGCTATAGAGCAGCACATCGATCGGGAAATCGACATCGGCGGCACAGAGGCGTGTCGCATCGAAGGCCAAAAAGCCTACTTTGAACGCATAGACGATGGAATCGGAGTGCGTGAGCGACCGCTCCAGGATGGGCTTACCAAAGCCCGAAGCGCCGATGATTTGGTACGGAGTGTCGGGGCCGATTTCGACCCAGTTTCCCTCCGGGTAGACAAGAAAAAGGCGGTGGGCAGAGTCACCGGCCATCTGCCCTCCGATCAAAGAGAAAATGTTGAACTTCAGCCCCGATTCCTCGAGCGCCGGCCGCTCCTCTTCCGCCATGCGGCGAACCTGATTGGCGTAAAGATTCGCGACTTTGAAGAGACGGTCGCGAGCTTTGCTGTCGCGCGCGTACGCCTCTTCGAACCAGAGCAGGGCCTTGTCCCGCAGTGACCGCAGACCGGAAGTCATCACGAAAAACGAAAATCCCGGACCCTGATACGAAGCAACTTTCTTCGCGACGAGGGATTCATTTCCGGAAAGTACTCGCGTGTCCGCGATCCCGACAAGCCCCTCCTCAACCGTAATCCCCAAGCAAAATGTCATTTGAGCTCCGTGGCATCAGCTAGGCGTTGGCAACGCTGCCAACCGCACGCCAAGCAAAGAAATCTTCGAGAATGCACTCATCAATTCTATTCATTTTGACCTGGAGACCGTCAAGAAACTCGTG
Source organism: uncultured Solibacteraceae bacterium (assembly GCA_964390225.1). Taxonomy (GTDB): domain Bacteria; phylum Acidobacteriota; class Terriglobia; order Bryobacterales; family Bryobacteraceae; genus PSRJ01. Next base: position 6,280 of record CAYMHP010000052.1, on the reverse strand, counting down.
TAATCCGCCCGTGAGGATCGGCTCGATTCGGGCAAAATCCAGCTCTGAGCGGACCAGCCCCATTCGCTGCTCGGAATAGCAGGAGAACGTCCCCCGGCGAGTGCCTGTGATGGCGTGCAGTGCCTCATCGGCGCTATGCAGGCAATAGCGGACGGCGCGCGGGAATTCCGCATCGAGGAGCAGGAAATCGACAATGCGCACCGGAACGATCCGCCCATGGCGCTTGCGGTACATTTCAAAACCGCTAAGCGATTTCAGCACAGCGGACCATTGAATGTCGTCAAAAGGCGTCCCTACATCGCTGGTCGAGGGAAGAAGCAGGAAGTATTTCACGTCGAGCAGGCGGGTGGTCTTGTCGGCGCGCTCCAATTCGCGGGCGAGCCGGATAAACTGCCAGGCCTCCGCGTGGCTCATAGTGGCATCGGTGACGCCCTGAAACAAATGGCACATCCTGCGCACGCGCTGGAAGAATTCCGGCAGCGAATCGGGCAGGCGCTTGGCGGCCTCGCTGTTGACCATCAGGTGAAACGAGTTGACCTCTTCCCACATCTCCGACGAGATGGTCTCGCGAACCGATCGCGCATTCTCGCGAGCCGCGCGCACGCAAGAGAGGATCGAGTTGGAATTTTGCGAATCGAACGCGAGAAATTGAATGACGTTTTCGGGCGTCGCGCAGCCGTACCGCTTGCGAAATACCGCGGCATCGCCGCTGGTATCGATCAGCGGTTGCCAGACATTCACATCGCCGTCGGGCAGGTCGATCCTGAGGTGCAGCGTTACGGCGAGAAAACGCGCTACATTTTCGGCACGCTCCATGTAGCGCGACATCCAATAGACCGAATCGGCGACGCGGCTGAGCAGGGGTTTCGATGTCATTGCCATTGTTGCTGACCCTGCGACTCTGCCAGGACCCAGGTATCCTTGCTGCCGCCCCCCTGCGAGGAATTCACAACTAGCGATCCCTTGCGCATCGCCACGCGCGTCAGCCCACCCGGAAGGACATAGATGTCCCTGCCGCAGAGCACGTATGGGCGAAGATCCACGTGACGGCCTTCGAAATGATCGTCCACAATGGTCGGCACGCGCGACAGCGCGAGCGTCGGCTGCGCGATGTAGTTGCGCGGCTGAGCTTTGATTTTCGCCGCAAACTCGGCGCGCTGCGCCTCCGTGGAGTGCGGACCCACCAGCATCCCGTATCCGCCGGACTCGTTCGCCGACTTGACGACCAACTCGCTCAGGTGATCGAGAACATAACTACGGTCGTCGTCTCTCCAGCAGAGGTAGGTCGGAACGTTCGGCAGAATGGGCTCTTCACCCTCGTAATAGCGGATCACGTCCGGCACGTACGCGTAGACGACCTTGTCGTCCGCGATACCGTTGCCGGGCGCGTTTGCCAGAGAGACCAGGCCGGCCTTATAAGCCGCCATCAGGCCGGGAACGCCCAGCAGGGAATCCGCGCGGAACGCTTCGGGATCGAGGAAATCGTCGTCGATGCGGCGGTAGATCACGTCCACGCGCTCCAGTCCCTTAGTGGTGCGCATGAAAACGCCGGTCGGAGTAACCACCAAGTCGCGCCCTTCCACGAGTTGCACTCCCATCTGCTGCGCCAGAAAGCTGTGCTCGAAATACGCCGAATTATAAATACCGGGAGTCAATACGACGACATTGGGGCTCGTCGCTCGCGCGGGCGCAATCGACTCCAGCATCTCCAGCAGCCGGCTGGGATACTCGTTGACCGGGCGCACCGACAGGCCTTCGAACACCTTCGGGAAAATGCGCTTCAGGACCTCACGATTTTCGAGGACATAGGAAACGCCGGAGGGAACCCTCAGGTTGTCTTCCAGCACGTAGTATTGCCCGTCCCGGTCGCGAACGAGGTCGGTTCCGGTGATGTGGCACCACACCCGCCAGGGCGGATTCAAGCCTTCGCATTGCGGGCGGTAAGACGTTGCCGACAGGATCACTTCACTGGGGATGACGCCATCCTTCAAAATCTTCTGGTCGTGATAGATGTCGTCGATGAAAGCGTTCAGTGCATGAATACGCTGGCGCAGGCCCCGCTCCAGGCGATCCCAATCGCGCGCCGGAACGATTCGCGGAACCAGATCGAAGGGGAAGATGCGCTCCGTCCCAGCGGAATCGCCATAGACATTGAACGTGATGCCCATCTCCAGCAGCAGCCGCTCGGCGGAATGTTGATACCGCAGCAATTGGCCATCGGAGAGCGACTGTATCGTCTCTAGAAGCAGGCGGGCGTATGTTCTAGGGCAGCCGGACCCTTCGAACATCTCATCGAAGTAATTTTCTGGCTGGTAGCTGGAGAACTGCATTTTCCGCCCTCGGACGATCCATCCACGATTTTCGGGGAGAATGCCCTTAAGTGGAAAACGAAAGATTTTATTAAACCTATCCGGATTATCGATAGCAGCCGGGCCACAAATAGGCCGAATTTGCCCGACGCGTTATTGACAGAGCGGGGTTGTTACCCCATAATGCGAGAAAGCCTTCAGGGAGCGGTTCGTCGTTCAGACTCTGTTCCCCTGCTCGGCTCTCTGTTGAGAGTCGGCTGCCCTCGTCCGGCATCGAATCCAAACTTAAGCTAGCTCTGGTACAAGCGTTTGTGGCCTGCTCGATCTCCGAGGCCAAAGGCACTTGTGCTGCATTCTTTTTCTCGTATCTGGCCCGACAGTACTGGAAGGAGAGATTGACGATGCCTATAACTTCGCGCGGTATAGGAAAAGCAGTTTGTGTGATCGCATTGTTGATAGGCGCCGCATCGAGCGTGCATGCCCAGGCTACCAGCTCGCTTCGCGGAACCGTATCCGATGCGCAAGGCTTGGTGCTCCCTTCGACTATTTTGACGCTGACGAACGTCGAAAATGGCACCACTCGTTCGGTGACGTCCGATTCTGCGGGGGCGTATGCATTTCTCCAGATTCCGCCAGGCACTTATCGCCTGAAAGCAGAGAAAACCGGCTTTTCAGTGCTCACTCGCGACCGAGTCGAGTTATTGGTTAACACTCCCGCCACCCTCGATCTGCAACTCGAGTTGGGCGCCACCACCCAGACCGTCAACGTCGAAGGCGAGGCGAGCGCAATTAATACGGTGGATGCGTCGGTCGGCAATCCCTTCGACGAACGCCAGGTGCGCCAGCTTCCTCTCGCGACACGCAATGTTGTGGAACTGCTGAGTCTGCAACCAGGCGTGACCTCCGATGGAGAGGTGCTGGGCGCTCGCCGCGACCAGAACAACATCACTCTGGATGGGGCCGACGTCAACAACAACCAGAACTCTGGGCTAGTCGCGCAGAATACGAACACATTCACGGGCGGGTTTCAAGGCTCGAATGCGAATAATGCGAATAGCAACGCGGGGTTCAATGCGGTGTTGCCGATCCCGCTCGATTCGGTGCAGGAGTTTCGCGTGACGGTCGCCGGGGAAGGCGCCAACCAAGGCCGTTCCTCCGGCGGTCAGGTCGCTCTCGTGACGAAGAGCGGGTCGAACCAACTTCACGGGTCGCTATACGAGTACAACCGCAACACCGCAACCGCAGCCAACACCTGGTTCAATAACCAGGCAGGCGTTCCGCGGCAACCGCTGGTGCGCAATCAGTTTGGCGGATCGCTCGGCGGCAAAATTGTAAAGGACCGAGCCTTCTATTTCTTCAATTACGAAGAACGGCGCGACGCCAGCGGCGTGGCCCAGGTCCGTGCGGTGCCGTCCGACACGTTGCGGCAGGGGATATTCACGTTCCAATTGGCGGACGGCTCGGTCCAGACGCTGTCCCCAACCGAGATTCGTCTCATCGATCCACAACATCAGGGCGTCAATCCAAACATCCTTAAAGTTCTGAACCAATATCCGCAGGGGAACGACCCTTCCTATGGTGAGGATGGCGGACTGAACTTCAGCGGCTTCCGCTTCAACGCGCCCAGTCACCGCAACGATAAGGCGATCGTGGGCAAGCTCGATTTCCATCTCGACTCAGCCGGTAAGCACACGCTAAGCCTGCGCGGAACGCTAGCGCACAACACCGACGACCAGGTCCTCGCGCAGTTCCCCGGGCAAGCGCCCGCTTCCACTCTGCGCGACCAAAGCAAGGGGTTCGCGGCCCAGTACACGTGGATCGCCAAGCCGAACCTCATCAATGTGGCCAATCTCGGCTATACGCGTTTTACCCCGAATCTCTCCGGCGTCACTGGCCCGATCCTGTTCTTCACGAGCATTGACTCTTTACAGAACTACAATGCGCGTCCGTATGCCCAGCGTCTGCCTACCTGGAATCCGACGGACGACGTCACCTGGACCAAGGGCAGGCACACCATAACCGCGGGATTCAACGCCCGGATTATCCGAAACGATACGTCCTCGCTGGCCAACTCATTTGCTAAGTACGGCTACGGCGCCACGGAATTGATCGGGCTGGGAGCGGATATCGACAACGCGGTTACCGCGTACATTCAGCAGCGCGTGGGTCCCGATGCGCAACTCGCGGATCCGACCTCCGTAACGAACGGCATGGGCGCCCTATTCGGGCTCGTCAATGACAACTTCCACACGGACATGTTCGATATTCACGGTAATCCGCTGCCGCAGGGTACGCCGCAGGCGCGCAGCTTTGTGGAACGGGACTACGCGCTGTACGTGGGCGACAGTTTCCGTGCCACGCGCGAGCTGACGTTGACCTTTGGCCTGCGCTGGGAAAACTTCCGGCCGCCGTACGAAGCGAATGGATTCCAGGTCGCGCCCACCGTTCCTCTCAACCAATACTTCGCCGAGCGCAATTTCCTGCAATCGCTAGGAGTCCCGCAGAATGCCATGCCCAACGCGACCTTGAGCTGGGCATTGAACGGGCCGGTCAACGGCAAGCCGACTTGGTGGAATCCCGACAATCGGAATTTCGCTCCGCGCATCGGGCTCGCCTTCGCTCCTTCGAATCGCGAAAGCTGGCTCGGGAAAGTCTTCGGCAGGACGGGAAGTTTCCGTGCCGGCGCCGGAATCGCTTACGATCGCTTTGGCAGCGACCTGATCACGCAATACGATCAGTTCGGCTCAATCGGTTTGGCCACGGCCAGCAATTTTTCGGACTCCTACAGCTTCAGCACCAGCCAGCGCTACGCGGGCGGCCCTCCCGTAATGGATCTTCCCGCCCGCGAGACGTTTCCTTATGCACCGCCGAATATTGCGGCGATCGCCGGTGAGTTCCTCGGGATCTCGCCCGATCTCAAGCCGCCTTATTCGTACCTGTTGAACGCCAGCTTCGCGCGCGAGCTGCCCGGCAAGATGACGATCGAGGTCGGTTACGCCGGGCGGTTGTCGCACCGTCTCCTGATGGAAGGCGATGTGTACACTCCGCTCGAATACTTCAAAGATCCGAAATCGGGCATCACCTGGCAGCAAAATGCGGCCCAGGTGCGGGGACTCTACGATGCGGGGCTGACGCCGGCGGCCGTACAAGCCAATCCGAACCTGGTGCCGACCCTTCCCTTTGTCGAGAATGTATGGCCGGGTCTCAAGAATGCCGACTTCCCCGGCAGCGCTTCCGCGAACTACTTCAACTGTGTGTATGGCGACTACAACGGCAGCTACCTCGATTGCCTCCACGCCGTAGACCGCAATACCACCAGCTCCTATGTGAACGGCCAGTGCCTTTCCGCTTCTGGTTGCTACACGTTCTTCCCGCTGCAGGGCAGCTCGATGCCGACTTGGATGAATGCCGGCAGGGCAGTATATCACAGCCTCACCATCTCGCTGAGACGCGCCTTCCGCAACGGTTTATCGTTCGACTTCAACTATGCCTGGTCGCACTCGATCGACCTTGGCTCGGCCGCGGAGTCCGGTGCCGGACAGCAAGGCGCGGCAATCCAGAATATTTTCAACATATCCGAGTTCCGGGGCTCGTCTGATTTCGACATCCGGCATAACATCAGCGCCGATTTTTTGTATGAACTGCCGATCGGCAAAGACAAAGCGTTTTTCCGCAGCGCTCCCGGCTGGGTCGATCGAATCATTGGGGGATGGCACCTGGCCAGTGTGATTCGATACCGCACGGGCCTTCCGACCGCCGTTGGAGGCGATCTCGCCTACAACGCCAACTACTGGCTTAGCTCCCTGGCTATCCTGAATACTCCTTTAAAAACCGGTGTGCAAATCGATCAGAACGGGAACCCGAGTATTTTCGGGAACACCAGTGCGGCGAACTCTTTCGAGGATGAGTTGCCGGGCCACAGCGGAACGCGAGCGGCCCTGCGCCTTGCGCCGCTTCTAAACACCGACCTG
>CAYMHP010000051.1:0-24610 GCA_964390225.1 uncultured Solibacteraceae bacterium | reverse complement strand
CGTGTGGGTCCGGTGCGATGCGATGCTGACAATCGCCAATGCCACCGCCAGAACCGCCGCGAGCACCCCCACGCGCTGGCCGGTAGGGTCGATCGCATGTTCGGCTTCGTGATGAATTTCGAGTTCAGGCATGCTGTGCTCCCCGTATTATAAGTGAGTGGACGCGGACGAACGATTCATGCGCGAGGCCCTGCGGCTGGCCCGAGAGGCCGCCGGCTCGGGAGAAGTGCCCGTGGGAGCGGTACTCGAGATCGGCGGCGAAATCCTCGGCCGGGGTTCCAATTCTCCCATTGCCTCCAACGACCCCACGGCGCACGCCGAAATTCGGGCGGTGCGCGAGGCTGCCGCGCGCACCGGGAACTACCGCCTCACTGGCGCTACTCTGTATTGCACACTCGAGCCTTGCGTAATGTGCGCGGGGGCGCTGGTGGCCGCGCGCGTCGAGCGACTGGTCTTCGGGGCCCGCGATCTTCGCTTCGGCGGCGTGCGCAGCAAGTTCCGCGTAGCCGATTCGGAGGTGCTGAACCACAGCGTCGAAATCGTCGAGGGCATCCTTGCGCCCGAGTGCGTGGAGCTTCTGCGCGCATTCTTCGAAACCCGCCGCTAGGCGGTCAAAACCTGCCATCCGAGTGAAAGACCGGTGACGGCGAACTCCAGCGGAGAAAAACCGCCGACGTGGGTGGCGAGCATACGTCCGAACAATGCCGGCTTCGCGGCCAAGCCGCGGAGCACGCGCCCGCGCAGACGCGCCCGCCCGTCCAGCAGCAGCATCAAATCGGCCATGAAGGCGGGCCGGCGTCCGGTCCGCCGATGCGCCTGCTGATACTGCGCGAGGTTTCCGTTCTCCAAAGCGTCGGCAAGCGCCACGGCCTGCTGGAACAGCAGGCACAGACCCTCGCCGGTAATCGCATCCACCGATCCGGAAGCATCGCCGATGAGCGCGACGCGATCCCGATACACCGAGCGGAGCGACCGGGTCACCGACGCGCCTCCCCGCTCCACTCCGCCCGGCTCGGCGCGGGAGAGTCGCTGCGATACGGCCGAAAACTGCTGTAACGCCTGCTCCAGCCGCAGATGCGGGTCGCGGGAGATCACCACCACACACAACTCTTCGCGAGCAACAGGTGTCACATAAAGCTGACAGGAGGCACCCCAGTGGATTTCCATGTACTCGCTCCAGGGCGCAATGCGGAAGTGCCTGCGAAATCCGAACCGCGCGCTATAGCACCGTGCGCGATCGAGCCCCGCCCAACGCCGCACTCGAGACTGGCCGCCATCCGCGCCGATGATCCAATCCGCGTGCACCCTTCGACCGTCCACGAAAGCGCCCTGCGCATCGATGCCGGTCACGTGAGTTCCCCACGCGAGATCGACGCCCACCTCTTGGGCGCGCTCGACCATAGCCTGATGTAGAAGGGTGCGCCGCATGCCCAGCCCGTGACCGGCCGGAAAGCGGGCTTCCACGGAAACCTTTTCCTCGCAAAAACGGATCCCCTGGAAGGCGAACGCAAAATCTGGTTCGATCCGGATCCCGAGGGCGGCAGCGGCGGCCAGCCCGTCAGGCATGATGCCTTCGCCACAAGCTTTATCGACAGGAGGCACAGCGCCGTCGGCTACCATCACGGCGAAACCACGCTGGCGCGCGGCGATAGCCGCCGCCAAGCCCGCCGGACCGCCTCCGATTACAAACACGTCCGTCGACTGTAGGGAATTGTGCCTCACGCGATCTGCTTAATATCTTACAGACGCGCGCGGGCCAAGCGAGTTACAACCGAGCGAGTTCCTGGCGGTAGAGAGGGTTATGGGGGAATTCGCGGGAAAGGGCTTCCAGAATGGTGCGCGCGCCGGCGGTATTGTGATCTCGCAGGTGGGCGACGGCTAACAGCAACCTCGCAAACGGCAACAGGTAATGCCCCTTTTCGGCGGTGAGCCGCAGCTTTTCCAGACCGGTAGCGCGATCGGTTTCGCCGCCACCGATGCGCAGCAGCCAGCGGATCGGCGCGGGCTTGATGCTCAGCATGTAGTTCTCGACGCCCACCGCCAGCCACGCATCGTAGTAGTCCGGATGCGCTCCCAGAAGCTGTTCGGCCATCGTGCGGGCGGTTTTCATTTCGTGAAAGGAACTGACGTAGCGCTTCTCGATGAGCGCCATGTAGTTGGAGCGCAGACCGTGGCAGAGCACCGCCGCAAACTGGGCGTTCGCTTCGCCGGGCTTTTGTCCGGCGAGACTAATGCCTTTATCGAGCGCTGCGTCGAACCGCTGCTTTAACGATGCGTCCGGCACCAGCTTGTGATCGGTATAAAAGTGAGCGTCGTGGGTGAAGAACTCGGATTGCAGAATATGCAGCCGGTCGAATTCGGTGAACAGGTACGCGGCGGCATCCGACGCTGGTCCCAACGGATCGTCCGGATGCATCCGCTGCCAATCTGCGAACGTCCGATGGGCGTCATCGAACTGGAGGTTATACATCTGCCGGTAGCCCGTTTCGAGCGTCGGCTCGGCCCTCCCCACCAACGCCGCGCATAGCGCAGCCCCAAAGACCAAAACCTGTTTTGACATGCGATTAGACACGTACTCGGCGACGTGGTGCCGGCGTCCTGACGTATAGATGCATCTCTGCTCCGGCCGGTTTCCCCTCCCTATCTTGGTGCCCGGGGCGGGACTTGAACCCGCACTCCCGTTGCCGGGAAAAGGATTTTAAGTCCTTTGCGTCTGCCGATTTCGCCACCCGGGCGGGGCCGCCGGCCACCTCTTCAGTGTAACCAAAGAAGCGCACCGCAGGCTGACTCTGACGCGGTGCTTTGCTGGAGGAAGCCCGTAATCGACTCGTTACCTTCGCCGTGATACTTCGCACGTATAGAGAAAAAGTCCGATTGCTAACGATAGTATGAAGCCTCAGAATTTGATCCATGAACGCCACCCACACCGATGCCAGACGGAAGGCTGAGGATTTCTGGCGCGAAAAACTACTCGAAGCTCAGCAGCGTTATCGCATGGCCTGCGAATCCGCAGTACCGATCGCGGAGAGGGATGCGACGTCGGCAATCCGCAGTGACGCTCTGGCCGAGTACATCAGAGTGCTCGGCATTTTCTCGCGGCTCATCTTGCACGGCGAGCGCCCCGACGAAGTTGCGAGCAAGGTTGCGTAGGGCTACCGGCCAACCAGTGGCAACCGGATCGCCTTAAAGGAGCCGCCGATCGGGCGGTTCGCCAGCCGTTAACGGACCGAAACCCGGTGGATGGCCGTTCGGAATCCGCGTCAGGTAGCGAGGCGGTTCGTAGTGATTCTCGGAGGTGAAGGGCGGCGCGAAGCGATCTCCGGCCAGGTCCTCGCGAACGAAAAACGCTCCGATGCCTGAGTAATTGCAGCCCACCAGGCAATAGCCTTTGGCGCGGCCCAGTTCTTCCAGAGCTTTCAAACTGGCTCCGAAATAATTGCTGAGATTCCAGCCGGCGCCCGGCACGTACGGAACGCAGCAAGCCACTTTCTCACGGAAGCTGGCGTTGTACTCGATGACCACCACACGCGGCCGGTAACTTTCGATCGCCCGCCAAACCCAGTAGTCGTGATTATCGATATCGATACTGAGCAGATCCAGATCCAGTGGGACCTCTAACGCGGCGAACAGGGACTCCACGTTCTGTGGCGTCACATAGGAGCACATCACCTTCAACGCCCCCGTGTGCAGGAACGGAGAAAAGTTCTTCCGGATTCTTTGGTAGTACGACCGGGAACCCTCGATCCACGCGCCCCGCCAGCCCTGGAGGAGCCGGTAAAGCGTGCAGTTCTCCAGTCCGTCCTCGACGCCAAATTCCACAAAGAACCGATTGCTGGTTCCTATCCGCGCAAAAATTTCTTCGATGATCCCGTCCTCATCGAATTGCGAGTAGGCGCTGAAGCCATATTGCAGCAGTCGCTGCGGGTCCTGGAATCGCGGTGAAGACCGGGCCTGCTCGTACACCAATCCGGCCAGCAGTTGGTTCGTGCGGGAGATTTCGCCGGCCAAAAGCTGCGTTGCCGAGGGCCTCGCCAGTCGTGCCCGAATTCCGCGGATGATCTTCAACCCGAGCGCAAATGCCGAGCCAATTCTGTTTCTTGGGGTCCGAGGTCCGCCACCGCCGGAGATCTCGCGGTTTGCCGCGGGCGCCGGTACTCGAAACTGATCATCGGGAGTCGCGGGCCCGGGAGCTTCTACACGCCCGGTAGCTGTTGGTTCTTCCGTTCGGATTCCGGCCACCCCCGGAGATTAGCTGGGAAATACGTACGCTATGTGTGACGCGAGACACCGGACGGCCGGGAATCGGCACCTGGGCGTACGTTTCTTGACAGGTAACAATACAAATCGATGTCAGTTACGGCTTTTGCGGAGCGAAGCACATGCTTTTGCGGAGCGCAGCACAGAAGGTGGAAAAAGGAAGCTGCTACACTCTCCGGAGTTACTCATCGTGGCGCAGCTGAACTACGAAAACGAAGCACAATCGTCCACGCCGGACAGAACGCCGCTCGCGGTGGCGCAGGTCCGAAAGCGCCTCAAAGTAATCATCTGTCTGATGTTCCTGGTGGCGTTCGGATTGCGGATCGCGACAGCCGTGGCCACACAGGACTATGCCGAGCCCGCAGTGGGCGAGGCCCTTCTGGTCGCGCACTCCGTTGCCGTTAACGGCGTATTCGGCAATCCCTATCAGTTTCCGACCGGGCCGACGGCACACCTGGCGCCGGTCTATCCCTACTTCCTTGCCCTGCTCATGGCGCTTCACCCGGCGTGGTCTTTCGCAACCTGGCTGTACATCGTGTTGGGCGCGACCGGGAGCGCTCTTGTCTGGTCGATGCTGCCTTACATCTCCGCGCGGCTGCAAATCGGTTTCCGCCCGGGGATCATTGCAGGGGTAATCGGAGCGGTAACGCCGCTGCGGCGCTATTCGGAGACGGGCTTTTGGGAGGCAACTTACGCCTCTCTCGCCCTCATGTTTCTGATCGCACTGAGTTTTCGCTTGCGCGCCAGAATCTGGCGAGGTTGGTCGCCGTTGCTATTCGGCCTGGCATGGGGCGTCAGCTTTCTCTTGCAACCCGCCTTCATTCCCGTCTTCGCCGCCGTCTTTGTATTGCTGGCGTGGAAAGATCGCGTGCATCTCTCGCCGGCGCTGTCGCGGACCGGCGGTCTTATTGCGCTGGGAATACTGGTGGCGCTGGCCCCCTGGACCGTCCGGAACTATAAGCAGCTCGGCGGACTGGTCCTGGTGCGGAGCAATTTCGGATTGGAACTGGACCTTTCGAACCGGGAGGGAGCGATGCCCAGCGGCATCGACAACTTGCACCGGAACAAATCCTCCGACCACCCCGATAGGAACCAGGCCGAGGCGCGGCGTATGGCGAAAATGGGAGAACTGCCGTATTATCAGATGCGGCTCCAGCGAGCTCTGGCGTGGATCGAAACACACCCGCAAACCTTCGGCAGCCTGACGGTCCACCGGTTCTTCTACTTCTGGGTCCCGGAGCGGCGCTCGGCGATGCTCCGCGGCATCGAAGCGGTTGAAACGGCCGCGGCGCTCGCCGGCCTGGTCTTGCTCTTCCGGCGGAAGCGCGCCACGGCCCCATTCATCGCGGCACTCTGGATCTTTTTCCCGCTCGTTTATTACCTGATCCAGGCATTTGAGCGGTACCGGTATCCCATCGAGTGGAGTATCTGCCTGTGCGTGGGGTACGCGGTTTGGTACGCCTACTCGTCAGTTTCATCCGCCAGGCGCCGTCGCGCGACGCTCTACCCCGGGCCCACTACGGCAGCCGCGCGGAACATCGGCTAAGAACCGCCCCGACCAGCGATGGGCCGGCGTGGAAGCAATGTGGCCCTCCTTCTCACTGCGCCTGGTAATTCCCAATGACGACCCCTACTCCTCCCGGCTGCACGTCCAGTTTCTCGATGTGATAGCCCAATTCGAACGGCCGGTTGACGGCGGCGGTGGGGTAGAGCGGCAGCAGGAAGTGATCGATCAGGAAATCTAGCGTCCGGCCGTCGATCTGCACGCCGGAAATGTCGACGCTCTGCACATCAACCGTGGCAGTGCCGCCAGCGGAGCGGATCCTGGCTGTGACAGTCACCGGCCGCTCGCCCTCCAATAGTCTGGACATCAGCCAGCCGGGAGGATGGCCCTGGGAACTGCGCACCTTCGCGAAATCGATAAGAGCGCTCCCTCGCGCCATCTCCGGGCCGAGCAGTTCGATGCGCGGGTTGCGGACGCCATCGGTCACCGTCGGTACCTGCTGCTCAACGTAGGCATTCAATTCCGCGGGACTGAGGTGCACACGCGTCCCGGGCTTCAGGCGCGCCATCTCGATCTGGTCGAATTTCTGCTTCGCCGAAAGGTACTCGCTGTATGAGGCCCCGAGAGGCCGCCAACACCGCTGGGATCGTCCACAAGAGGGCTCGTTTCACAGCCATTTAGACGCTCCGCCCGTGCGTGTAGTTGCTTTCACGGGGCAAAGCACACATGTCGCTGAGGGAATCTCCGCAGCCGAGGCAGAGCAGCCGCTGCCCACGAAACGGGGTGGATCTTATTTCTCAATAACTTACATTGCGGAAGAGAATTCCTAGGGCAATGGTCGGAGTGTTGCAATTCAAGACAATGAGGTATGGTTATGCTGATCTCGTACGGAATAGTCGCACTCGCGGTGATCCTGGTCAGCTTTGTCGGGTGGAGGCTGGCGGCCGCTTGGTTGAAGTATCGCGGACGTAGGGTGATTACCTGCCCGGAAAACCAACGTCCCGCCGGAGTCACCGTGGATGCTCAGCATGCCGCCGCAACTGCGTTTGGCGGAAGGCCGGAGTTGCGCCTGGCCACCTGCTCGCGTTGGCCGGAGAAGTCCGACTGCGGCAGGGAATGCCTCAGCCAGATCGAAGCCGCCCCAGAGGAGTGTCTGGTCCGCAACATTCTCGTGCGGTGGTACGAGGGCAAAGACTGTGCTTCCTGCGGCAGGCCGATCGGTGAAATTCATCTCGCCGAGCGGAAACCGGCCGTCCTGACCGCCGATAAGATTTCTTTGGAATGGCACGAAATACCAGCCGAACGATTGCAGGAAACGTTGGAAACGGCGCGCCCCCTCTGTTTCGGTTGTCACATTGCGCATACCATGCTTCGGCAGCATCCCGAACTGGTGATCGACCGGTCGCGGCCGCTCTGAGTGGACGCTCCTTGAGAGCGCCCGTCCTAGGTCGTAATCCGAATGAAATGTCTCGCCCTCTGCCTGGCGCTGGGAGTTCTGCCCGCGTTCAGCGCCGATCCGGTGGCTCCCATCCGGTTATACATCGCTTTCGAGCAGCAGCCGCCGCCAGTTGTACTCGAATCCCTTCAGGAGGAACTGGGGAACATCATGACGCCGCTGGGCCTGGGGTTCCAGTGGAGTTCGCTGGCCGATAACAAGGGCAGCGAGGTTTCCGTGCAGCTGGCCATCGTCCACTTTCGCGGAATCTGCGACACCGGCGATCTCAAGCCGTTCAGCGAACACCCCGGCGCGCTGGGCTGGACGCACATCACCGACGGTGTGATCCTTCCTTTCAGCGACGTGGATTGCAGTCGCGTCCGTGCCTTCGTGCAGAGGGACTTGCTAGCCCTCCCAAAAGAGGAACGCCCGCCTGCCTTCGGCAGAGCCGTCGCGCGGGTACTGGCGCATGAGCTGTACCACATTTTCGCCAACACCACGCATCATGGTTCTTGGGGGATCGCTAAGCCGTCCTACAGCGTGCAGGAACTGCTCTCCGACAGCTTCCTGTTCGAGAAAAAGGAATGCGATAAGCTGCGCAATTACAGTTCGCATCTGGCTGGATTTGCGTCAGGCGGAGGTAATTAAGCCGCCGCCGTGGGCATAATCTGCCGTTCGATTGGGCTGGGCTTATGGACGGCCCCACTTTTTTCGAGGGGCGCGCTCCATCGGATCTCGTATAATCCCCTTTGATGGGGGTTGCTGAACTCGACGAGTACCAAAAGCAGTTCCAACAGATTGCGGACGATGCCAAACTCCTCACGGTGGGGCTCTCGGAGGCGCAATTCACCTGGCGTCCCGAGCCCGATTCCTGGTCCATTCAAGAGTGCCTCGCTCACCTCGTGATGGTCGGACAACGCGAACTGCCGCTGATTGAGCGGGCGATCGAGGACGCGCGCTCGCGCGGCGTCACCGGCACGGGGCCGTTTCGTTACGGCTGGCTGGACCGAATGATTGTTCGCCAGACCGAACCGCCGGCACGCCGCAGGTTCTCGGCGCCGCGCCGTTTTCAGCCTTTACATGGCCAGCCCGTCACGGCGATTCTCCCCACGTTCCTACACGTCCAAAGCCAATTCATTCGTCTGGTGCAGCAAGCCGAAGGTCTGGATCTGGCGCGTGTCAAGGTGCCGACTCTCATCAACCGTTTTCTGAAGCTCAGCCTGGGGATGATCTTAGCGCAGCAGGCGGCGCACGAGCGGCGGCACCTGGCTCAGGCGCGCGCCGTCCGCGAACAGCCGGGCTTCCCGGCGCGATCATGACGCGCACCCTGGCAGCCACCGTAGCGCGATACTTCAACATCGCGATTCTGCTGGTCCTGGTTGCGGCATTGGCAGTGGTGTACTGGTTTGCGTGGCGCCCGCTACCGCAGCGGTCCGGACGCGTCGTAGCCGGTGTTTCGCAGCCAGTATCGGTTGCGTTCGACTCGCTCGGGGTGCCGCATATCAAGGCAGCTACGGAGGAGGACGCTCTTTTCGTGCAGGGCTACGTCACGGCGCAGGACCGCCTGTTTCAGATGGACGGGTTGCGGCGCGTGGCAGCCGGCGATCTGGCCGAGATCATCGGCCCGAACGTGCTGGAAGCGGACCGCGAGGCCCGCCGGCTCAGGCTGCGCCGCGTCGCCGAGGCGGGCTACCTGAACCTTCCGCCGGCCGACCGGGCTGTGCTGGCGGCGTACACGCGCGGAGTGAACGCCTTCATTTCGACGCATCTCACCAACTTGCCTATCGAATTCACGCTCCTGAATTACCAGCCGCGGCCGTGGAGCGCGGTGGATTGCGTTCTGGTGTCGCTGCAAATGTTCCGCAACTTGACCACCACCTGGCGGAACGACTTGATCAAGCGCGAGATGATGCGGGCCGGCGATGCCCAAAAAGTGAATTTCCTGTTCGCCGCGCGTGCCGGAAATGAGGCGCAGCCCGGTTCGAATGGCTGGGCTCTTGCGGGGAGTCATACGGCCTCTGGAAAACCGCTGCTCTCGAACGACATGCATCTGGAATATGCGCTCCCCTCCGTCTGGTACATGGCGCATCTCCAAGCTCCCGGGCTGAACGTCTCCGGCGTCACGCTTCCAGGGCTCCCCGGCATTATCGTGGGGCACAATCAGCGCATTGCCTGGGCCATCACCAGTCTCATGTTCGATGTGCAAGACCTGTACATCGAGAAGCTGAACCAGCAGACAGGCCAGTATCTGTACCAGGGCCGCGTGGAACAGGCCCGGCCGGAGCGCGAACTCATTCGCGTGAAAGGACGCCCGCCCGTCGAGATGCTGGACTGGGTGACCCGCCACGGGCCCCTGTTCGTGTTGGACAACGGCGACCAGATGGCATTGCGCTGGGTGGTGGAGGACCCGACCATCTTCCAGTTTCCCGTGCTGGAATACGATCGGGCCCAGAACTGGCAACAATTCACGGCCGCGCTGGCGCGCTTTCCCGGGCCGGGGTCGAATTTCGTTTACGCCGATGTAGATGGCAACATTGCGTACCACGCGGTGGGACGACTGCCCATCCGGCGCGGCTACAACGGGGATGTGCCGGTGGACGGCTCTTCTGGCAATTTCGACTGGGAGGGATACATTCCGTTTGATCAGCTTCCCTCGTCATACAATCCGCCCAGTGGCATCATTGTTTCGGCAAATCAGAACCCGTTTCCGGCGGATTTTCGCTACCCCGTCAACGGCAACTTCGCCCCGCCGATGCGCTTGGCCGAGATTTCCGATGCACTCACCACAAAAAGCGGCTGGAAGGCGGAACAACTCCTGGCGGTGCAGAAAGACGTCTATGCGGGGTTTCTGAAATTTCTCGCGATGCAAGTTACGGCGGCGTATCAGGCGCGAGGCGTCCGGAATCCCGGGATCGACGATGCCATCGCGCTGTTGCGCGGATGGAACGGGCAGATGGAGAAGGACCTGGCGGCGCCGCTGCTGATCTGGCTCACGTACCTGCACGTGCGCAGCGCCGTCGCGGAAAACGCAGCTCCGGGAAAGGGCGCGGCGTACGCGTACAACATGGCCCCCGCGGTGATCGAGCGGCTGTTGCGCCAGAGACCGGGGGGTTGGTTTCGCGATTACGATCAGATGCTGCTCGGCGCGTTTCTGGACGCGATCGAGGAGGGTAGCCGGATTCAGGGCCGAGATGTGAAACGGTGGCAGTACGGGGCGTATCTGACGGTTCCGATCAATAGCCCGGTCCTGCACCAGCTACCGCTGATTGGGCAATATTTCGATATTGGAAGAGTTCCGATGAGTGGCTCGAGCACGACGATTAAGCAGACCACCAGCCAGGTCGCGCCTTCCATGCGCATGAACGCCGATTTGGCGAATTGGGACCGGTCGTTCCTGAACATCCTCACAGGACAATCCGGGCAGATTCTGTCGGCGCACTATCGCGATGAGTGGAATGCATATTATTCGGGGCATAGCTTCCCCATGCAGTTTGCAACGGTGCACGCTTCGAGCACGCTGGAGTTCCGTCCGGGTCGTTAGCGCCGTCGATCTTGTCGACGGCTTTCTTACTTCTCAAAATTCACCGGCGCTGCGCGCCATGGCAGAATGAGGGACAGCCATGTTTTCCTGGCTCTTCTCCGATCCGCTTCCGGCGGGAACGCCGGCGCCCGATTTTTCATTGCCCGATGAGTCCGGTAAGACCGTGACTCTCGCCGCTTTGAAAGGCCGGAACGTCGTGCTGGTGTTTTACCCCGGAGACGACACCCCCGGCTGCACACGGCAACTGTGCGACTTCCGTGATAGTTGGCAAGCCGCCCGGGAACGTGGCGTCGAGGTATTCGGCGTAAACCCGCAGCGCACTTCCAGTCACATGAAGTTTCGGCAGAAGTTCCAACTCCCTTTTCCGCTACTGGTGGACCAGGGGCAGAAAGTCGCCGCCCTATATCACGCGAACGGCCTGATCGTGAAACGAACGGTGTACCTGGTCGGGCGCGACGGCCTGATCCGATTTGCGCGGCGCGGGATGCCGAAACCATCGGAAGTGCTGCAAGCGGCATCATGAAACGAGCCTCGTGAAACTGCCACGCCTGTATCCGATCCTCGACACCGAGACTCTGGCGAATTGCGGGGTGGGTCTGGAAACCGCCGCCGCGGCCTTTTTGGACGGAGGCGCCGGGATTTTGCAGCTCCGGCATAAGGGGCACTGGAGCCGCGAGATCTTCGAAGCTGCCCGGCAGGTGGCGCGGTTCTGCCGGGAGGCCGGCGCTCCCCTGGTGGTGAACGATCGCGCCGATTTCGCCATGCTGTTGCAGGCGGGCCTGCACGTCGGCCAGGACGACCTGCCGCCGCGCGAAGTGCGCAAGCTCGTAGGAAGCGAAGCCATTCTCGGCTACTCGACCCACAATGCCGATCAGTTCTGCGCGGCGGGCGGCGAGCCGGTGGACTACATCGCGCTGGGGCCGGTCTTCGCGACGGGTTCGAAGCGCAATCCCGACCCGGTGATCGGAATCGAGGAAATGCGCCGTTGCCGGCCGCTCGCCGACAAACCGGTAGTCGCCATCGGGGGCATTACGCCCGAGAATGCTGCCGACGTGCTGCAGGCGGGCGCCGACTCGGTGGCGGTGATCTCGGGCCTGCTGCCGACAACGGCTACGGCTCGCTCGTTACGCGAACGGATGGAAGAATGGCAACGAATCGTGAAGAGGGCCTGATCAAGGGGCTCGGTCTGCTCGACTCCACTACCCTGGTGGTGGGCTCGATGGTGGGGTCCGGCATCTTCATTGTGGCCGCCGATATTTCACGCCAGGTGAATTCGCCGGGCCTCATGATGATGACGTGGTTCGTGACGGCGTTGATGACGCTGATCGCGGCGCTGAGCTACGGCGAACTGGCGGCAGCCATGCCCCACGCGGGCGGACAGTATGTCTATCTGCGCGAGGCGTTCGGGCCGATGTGGGGGTTCCTATACGGCTGGACGCTTTTCCTGGTCATTCAGACGGGCACCATCGCGGCCGTCGCCGTGGCGTTCGCCAAGTACACCGGGGTCTTCGCGCCATGGATTTCCGCAAGCACCTATCTCGTCGGGAGCGGCAGGGTCGGGCTCACCACGCAGGAATTGCTGGCAATCGCCATCGTAGTCCTCCTGTCGTGGAGCAACACGCGCGGTATCCGCACCGGCGCTGTGGTCCAAAACGTCTTCACGTTCGCCAAGATTGCAGGGCTGCTGGCACTGATCGCGTTCGGGTTTCTGTTCGGCCGTAACCCGCAGGCGGTCGCGAGCAACTTCACCGGCTTCTGGCGAAACAGTGCATGGAACTTCGACACGATACGGCTGGTTGGTGTGGCCATGGTGGGCGCTTTATTCTCCTCGGATGCGTGGAACAACGTCACCTTCACGGCAGGCGAGGTCCGCAACCCGAAGCGGAATTTGCCGCTGTCGCTGGCGTTAGGCGTGGCGATCGTGTCGGCGTTGTACATCGCCTGCAACTTTGGATATCTGAACGTGTTGCCGCTGGAGGCGATCCAGCACGCTCCGGAGGACCGCGTGGCCACCGCGGTCGCCCGAAATGTCCTCGGTTCCGGCGCGGTCGAATTCATGGCCGCAGCCATTATGATTTCGACCTTCGGGTGCAACAACGGCCTGATCCTGGCCGGCGCGCGGGTCTCCTACGCAATGGCCAAGGACGGCCTGTTTTTCCAGCGGGCCGCGCAGGTGGACCCGGTCCACCACACTCCCCGGTTCGCCCTCATGGTGCAATGCATTTGGACCGTCCTGCTGATCCTGAGCGGCAGCTACAGCGACCTGCTGGATTACGTGATTTTCGCGGCTCTGCTCTTTTACATTCTGACTATCTGGGCGTTATTCGTCCTACGGCGCACGCGACCGCAAATGGAGCGGCCGTACCGTGCCTGGGGGTATCCGGTACTGCCGGCCCTCTACATCCTGCTTGCAGGTGTCATTTCGATCCTGCTGCTTCTGTATAAACCAAACTATACCTGGCCGGGACTGATCATCGTGCTGCTGGGTGTTCCGGTCTACGTCGTTTGGCGGAGGAAGAGCGCTGCCGGCAAGAGGGCCTGACAGACGAGCCCTGCAGGATCTTCCCCAAACCGCCGATACACCCCCGAGGGCTACGTGATCTCGCTCAAGCGGTTCCTCGAGAAGGAAGATCCGGCTACGCCCGCGCTCACGCGGGTAGTACAAATCCTGATCCAGGGTATCGGACTCCATGCGATAGAAGGCGAAGAGACCGACTACAAAGGGTTCCGCGAAACAATAGACAGCATCCTCGAATCGCTGGGGGACCAAACCCCTCTTCCCGAATTTCTGTTGCACGCGGGGGCGGCGCTCAGAACCATGGAAGAATACAATCGCCGGACCTCGCGGTACCTACACTGCCAGAACACAGAATTGCAAAAGATGGTTAAGATGCTTACGTCGACGATCGGCGACGTTGTAGCTGGCAGCGATGAATCCCTGGGAAGGTTACGAGAGGTTGAGCAACAAATTGTGTATGTCTCTGAAGTAGACGACATCCGCCTGATCAAAGACAAACTCGCCATCTGCCTTGCAGACATCCGGCAGGAAGCGGAACGGCAGAGGGCCCGAAGGGAAAAGACACTCGATAGCCTGAGCCAAAGCCAAACCCTGGAGCGGTCGCAAGTATCGGCTGTGAGGTCGACGGGCGGCCCAGCAGTCGACCCCGCAACCGGACTGCCGGGGCGCTCCCTGTGTGAGGAAGCGTTGGCCCGGGCGTGCAAAGCGAAGGATCCGCACTATGCCGTGGCAATTGTGATCGAGAACCTGCCGGCTGTCAATCTGCGGTTCGGGCGGAAGGCCGGAGACGCCATGCTTCAATCGTTCGGCGACTTCATCGCGCAGGTTCTCGAGCCGGAAGATTACCTGTCGCATTGGAGCGGCCCGGCTCTGGTGGCGATTCTCAGCCGGTCGGAGACCTTTATCCGCGCGCGGGAGAGCTTCTCGCGGCTGATGGAGCGCAAGTTCGAGCACACGTTGCGCACCTCGTCGCGGAGTATCCTTCTGCCGGTGACCACGCGATGGGAAATCTTCCCCATGATGGCGGTGCCACGTCTTCTCTTTCAAAAGATTGACAGCTTCATTGCGATGCAGGAAGTCGGCGAGTAACCGGCCGGGCAAGCTGGGACGGCCGCGGAAATGCCCGTGCTACGATGGTTGTTTGTCAGGTCTCGGGCTCCGTGCAATGGGCGGCTGCAAACCCCGCCAGGTCCGGAAGGAAGCAACGGTAGCGGTGCGGCTCGTGTGCCGCGGATTACCCGGGGCCTGGCAGCTTGCGGCGCTCGGTTGACTGTGTCCGCGCGCACCCCGGAATCCCCAGCATGTACCAAGTCATCGCGCGCAAATACCGGCCCCAAACGTTTCAGGACGTAGTCAACCAGGAACACGTCAAAACCACGCTGGAAAACGCCATCGAGCAACGCCGGATCGCGCATGGGTACATCTTTTCCGGGCAGCGCGGAACGGGTAAAACCACCGTCGCCCGCATCCTGGCCCGCTGCCTGAATTGTATCCAGGGGCCCACGACAAAGCCGTGCGGCGCGTGCGCGAGTTGTCTGGAAATCACAGCCGGCGGGACGGTGGACGTGATTGAAATCGACGCGGCTTCCAATCGCGGCATTAACGAAATGCGCGAACTGCGCGAGAATGTCCGCTATCAGCCGGCCCGCGATCGCTACAAAGTATTCATCATCGACGAAGCGCACCAGATCACGAACGAGGCGTTCAACGCGCTCCTCAAAACCATCGAGGAACCGCCACCGTGGGTGGTCTTCGTCCTTTGCACCACCGAGGCCCACAAGATTCCGGCAACCATCGCCTCGCGGTGCCAACACTTCAGCTTCCGCTCCGTCGATTTCGAGGATCTGACCGCGCGCATGGTGTGGATCTGCCAGCAAGAGGGGATCGAAGCCGACGCCGAAGCCCTGGCCGTGCTAGCCCATGCCGGCGAGGGCAGCGTTCGCGATTCGCTCTCCGCCCTCGACCAGGCGATCGCCTGCTGTGGATCGAAGCTCACCGCTGCCGAGGTCCGCGCGCTGCTCGGGGCGTTTTCGTTGGAGTCACTGGAACAGGTGAGCAGCGCTTTGCGGGACAGCAACTCGGCGCGCATGTTAGAAGTCGTGGACGAACTGCAGCGCGCCGGCCATAATCTGCAGCATTTCAGCCGGGAACTGGCGCGATATTTTCGCAATCTGCTGGTGGCGCGCATCGCCGGCGCAGGGACGCGGCTGGTGGCGGCTTCGGAAGCCCAGCGGCAGCGGCTGGCCGAGATCGCAGCGGAATTTTCCGAAGAGGATCTCACGCGGTACCTCCAACTAAGCCTCGACCTCTTTCGGGACCTGCAGTCTTCCTTGCAGCCGCGTTTCCACCTGGAGATGGGACTGCTACGGCTGGTGCAGGCCGGACGGCTGAAGCCCATTGAAGAGGCGCTGGCAGCGCTCGAATCCGGCGCCGGTGCCCCCCCCGCTCCAGCGCCACGTCCGGTGCAAAGCCCGCCGGCTCCCGCACCGGCTCCCGCTCGCACACAGCCCGCGGCGGCGCCGCAGCGGACCGGCCCCTCTCCGTTCGAACTCGACCGCGCGCGCAAGGCGGCATCGCCTCCACCCGCGGCTGCGGGCCCAGACGGCGACCGGGAACGCCTGCACACTTATCTCTCACAAAACGGTCTGACGCACCTGGCCGATGCCGTGGAAAATTCGCGAGTGACGGTTGCGGGCTCCGAATTACAGGTGATCACGGCTCCGTCCTACAAGCTGTACTTGCAGGACAAGAGCTTCGCCGATGCTGTCCGCGAAGTCTTCGGGCGGCCGCTGAAGATTCAGATCAAGGTTGGAGAGAGCGAGCAGCCGCCGGCGCCGCTCTACAAGCCGGCCGATACCGACGAGAGCGATGCCACCAGCCGGGCGCTCGCCAACCCGGAGGTCCGGCGCTTCCGGGAAGTGTTCCCCGACGCGGAAGTCCGGAAAGTTCGAAATCTGAAGGAGTAGGAACGTGAAACTACCCGGCAATATGCAGCAGATGATGCGCCAGGCGCAGCAAATGCAGGAGAAGATGCAGCAGGAGATCGCCCTGATCAAGGTCGAGGCCTCTGCCGGCGGCGGAATGGTAACGGCGCAGATGGACGGCCAAAAACATCTGCTGTCGATCAAGATCGATCCCGAAGTGGCGGGCGACGTGGAGATGCTCCAGGACATGGTTGTAGCCGCCTGCAGCGAGGCCGCCAAGAAAGTCGACGAAGAGATCAAGGGGAAGATGGGCGGGATGCTCGGCGGGATGGGACTGCCTCCCGGCATGTTTTAAGCAATGCCCGATTTCGCCGAGCCGCTGGCGCGGCTCATCACGGAATTCAAGCGCCTCCCCGGAATCGGCCAGAAGTCCGCGCAACGCATCGCTTTCCACGTTCTGCGCGCATCCCGCGAAGATGCCGAGCAATTGGCGACGGCCATCCTGGACGTGAAAGACAAGCTCGGCATCTGCCGCGTCTGCAACAACATCAGCGAGAGCGAGCTCTGCCTTTATTGTCGTGACCCGCAGCGGGACGCGCGCGTGGTCTGCGTCGTGGAGGAACCGCACAACATCGTTGGGATCGAAACCACCCGGCAGTTCGAAGGCCGCTATCACGTGTTGCACGGGGCCCTGTCGCCGTTGCGCGGCATCGGCCCCGAGGCGCTCAAGATCAAGGGCCTCGTGGAGCGTATAGGGCAGGGCGAAATCCAGGAGGTTATCGTCGCTACCAATCCGACGGTTGAAGGAGAAGCCACCGCGGTGTATCTCGCGCGGCTGTTGAAACCTCTCGGCGTGAAAGTGACCCGTATCGCGATGGGGATTCCCGTCGGCAGCGACCTGGAATTCGCCGACGAAGTTACGATTTCAAAAGCAATGGAAGGGCGGAGGGAGATGTAGCCTCCCGCAACCCGCCTTCCGATAACCCGCCAATTTTAATCTCCACGATGCGGTTTGGCTCGCGTACCTGCGCAAGGTCCACGTTCAGATAGTTGTCCGTTAGAGCTCGGCCCGGCTCATGGAGCGTCACCGCGGAAAGCGTCTGGCCCACCATGCGCTCGCGAAAGGCCCGATGCTTGGCCGCCGCAACGTCGCGCAGCACTCGGTTGCGCTCTTTACGGACGGACATCGGTACCGGATTTGGATCGTCCGCCGCCGGTGTTCCGGGCCGCTCGGAATACGTGAACACGTGCAAATACGTAAACGGGAGGCTCTCGATGAAACGCCGGCTCTCTTCGAAATCGGCGTCGGTCTCTCCGGGAAAGCCAACAATGACGTCAGCCCCAATTGCCGCATCCGGCATCAGCTCCCGCGCTTTGAGGAGGCGATCGGCATAGTGTCGCGGGCGGTACTTCCGATGCATCCGCCGGAGGATACGATCCGAGCCGGATTGTAGCGGCGCGTGGACGTGCCTGGCGATGCGCGGGGATTCCGCCATCAAGCCGAGCAGGTCGTCGGAGAAATCCATCGGCTCCACAGAGCTGAGACGCAGCCGTTCGATGGGGGTTTCTGCCAGCAGAAGCCGGATCAGATCGGCCAAGCGCATCCTGCTGCCCGGTTCCCTGCCCCAACGGCCCAGGTTGATGCCGCTCAGCACGACTTCCCGATAGCGCGCCGCCAGCGCCCGCACCTGTTCGATGACCTGTGAAGCGGGGGCGCTACGGCTGCGGCCGCGGACAAATGGAATAATGCAGAACGAGCAGCGGTTGTTACAGCCATCCTGGATTTTCAGGTTGGGCCGGGTGCGGTCGCCTGCGGCATCCTGCACCGGCGCGGAGAGAAAATCCTGCTGGGAGAAGATGTCGCCGACAAGAATATTGCCATGGTACGGGGCCTGAGCCGCCAACTCCGCGATTTGCGTCTTATGGGAGTTACCGACCACCCATTCCACGCCGGGCAAGGCGGACAACTCCTCGGGCGCCCGCTGGGCATAGCAGCCGGTAACCAGAATTCGCGCAGCGGGATTTTCGCGGTGCACGCGCCGGATCGTGTGGCGCACATCTTCATCTGCCGCCGCCGTAACCGTGCAGGTGTTGAGCACCACCAAATCGGCCGCCGCGCGCTCGCTCGCCTCCTCGAGGCCTTTGGCCGCGAGCAGAGACTCGAGCGCGGCGCCATCCGCCTGCGTGGCACGGCAACCGAAGTTCTGTACGAAGAATTTCCCCACTTCTTTTGATTATAGAATTGCGTAGTATGAACGCAGCTTATCGCGCGGAGCAAGTCGGAAGCCTGCTTCGTCCTACGGAACTGCTGCAGGCCCGCGATGCTTATGCCAAAGGTTCTCTCTCGTTCGGCGATCTGCAGACGGTGGAAGATCGGGCCATTGCAGCGGCGCTCGAACAGCAGCGCGCCCTGGGTCTGGATATCTACAGCGACGGCGAGATGCGCCGCGGCTCCTGGCTGACCGATATGGCGGATGCAGTGGAAGGCTTCGTCCGCGACAAGGTCATGCTCGAGTGGAAGGGGCCGGGAGGCGGCGCCGAGGCGAGTACTGCGAACGCGGTGGGTGCGAAGCTGAAAAAGGCGCGCAAGCTTGCCGCTCACGAACTCCCGTTCCTCCAGAAGTCCGCCGCCGGCCCTTTCAAGATTACTCTCCCGGCGCCATCGAATTTCATGGTTGCCAGCTTCAAACGGGGAGTGACGGATAAATTCTACGCAACGCACACCGATCTGCTGCGCGACTTGGTGGAGATCATTCGCGACGAAGTTCAGTGGCTCGTTTCGGAGGGTGTGACCTACATCCAGTTCGATGCACCTTACTATTCCCATTACCTCGACCCGCATCAGCGCGAGCAGATGCGCCAGGCGGGACGGGACCCCGACGAAGAATTCGCGGCCGGCATCGCCGGTGACAACGCTGCTTTCGCGGGCGTACCGCGCGATGAAGTCACACTCGCAGTGCACGTGTGCCGCGGCAACAGCCGCAGCCGTTGGTACACGGAAGGCGGCTACGATGCGATCGCGGAGAAACTGTTCCACTCACTCGATGTGGACCGATTCCTGCTCGAGTACGATTCGGACCGTTCCGGCGGGTTCGAGCCGCTCCGGTTCGTGCCGCGGGGCAAGACCGTGGTGCTTGGGCTGATCACCACGAAAGAGTCTAAGCTGGAATCGACCGATCTGCTCAAACGCCGCATCGATCAGGCGGCGCGCTTCGTGCCTTTGGAAAACCTGGCGATCAGCCCGCAGTGCGGTTTTGCATCGGTGGCGGCGGGAAATCTGCTATCGATGGACGAGCAATGGCGCAAATTGGGGCTGGTCGTGGAGATGGCACGCGACGTGTGGCGGTAACCAGCGCGTCACCGGCGCAGGAGTGGACGGACCCTCCGGTGCCCGGCCCTCCGCGCCAGCGGGCACGTTTCCGCGCCCTATACTCCTTATCGGCGGAGTGCCCGGTCAATTTGAGTGCGGTTACAAAGACGCGGCCCTCGTCACGGACAGGCAACTCACCAAAGTGGTGGGCCGCGGATAACCTTCGTCAGCGGGCGCTATTCCTTGGGCCCAATCCCTAACGTTTTCATCTTCCGGTATAGATTGCTGCGCTCCAGGCCCAACAGCTCCGCGGTGCGGGTTACGTTTCCGTTGGTCTCCTCGAGTTTGCGGAGGATGTACTCGCGTTCGACCGCCTCGCGTACCTCCTGCAGGCTGCCGAAGCGGTCCATCGGCCGATCGCTGGGCCGGCGAGCCGTGTTCAGCGGGATATGACGTGCATCCACCCGCACCTGCGGGTTGAGAATCACGATTCGCTCGATGAGGTTCTTCAATTCCCGGACGTTGCCCGGCCAGGTATACTCGGTGAGGATCCGATACGCCTCGGGCGTCAGCTCCTTGGGTTTGCGGCCGTATGCCGTGGTGAACTCGCGCAGAAAGTGATTCGCCAGCAGCGGAATATCTTCACGGCGATCTCGCAAAGGGGGCACGAAGAACGGAATCACGTTTAGCCGGTAAAACAGGTCTTCCCGGAAATTGCCCCGCTCGATTTCGTCTTCCAGATGTTTGTTGGTTGCCGCAACCACGCGCACATCCACTTGCACGGATTGCGACGCGCCAACCGGCTCGAACCGCTGCTCTTCCAACGCCCTGAGCACCTTCGCCTGCGTACGCAGGCTCATGTCTCCCACTTCGTCCAAGAAAAGCGTGCCGCCATCCGCCTTCTTGAACTTGCCCGTTTTGTCCTCGTGCGCCCCGGTAAAGCTGCCCTTGATGTGTCCGAATAGCTCGCTTTCAATCAGCTCTTCGGGAATCGCCGCGCAATTCACTTCGATGAATGGCTCGCTTGCGCGCGGGCTCATGGCGTGGATGGCGTGCGCCACTAACTCCTTGCCGGTTCCGCTTTCGCCATAGATCAAAACACGGCCGTTGGTGCCGGCCATCAGCGCAAGCTGCTGCCGGAGCGCCTTCATGGAAACGCTTTCGCCGATGATGCGATAGTGCGAATCGCTGTCGGCCTTGAGCCGGCTGTTCTCCAGGCGCAGGCGACGATGGTCGAGCGCGTTTTTGACCACCACCGCGACCTTCTCGATCGAGAGCGGTTTTTCCAGAAAATCGAACGCGCCCAGCTTCGTTGCCTTCACCGCGGCCTCGATGCTGCCGTGTCCGGAAATCATTACCACCACCGGCCGGTCGAGGAACGGAATCTCCTGGATGCGCGAGAGGACCTCCATTCCGTCCACGCCCGGCAGCCAGATATCGAGCAGCACCAACTCGAAGTTCTCGCCGGGTAATGCCTCGAGACATGCCTCGCCGCTGCCTACCGCCTCGGCCGCATAGCCCTCGTCTTCGAGCACGCCGGTGAGCGACTGGCGGATTCCCGGCTCGTCATCGACAACCAGGATGCGCCTCGGCTTCATACCTTCGCGGCGGCCGGTTTCACGGCGCTATCGGCAGGTTCGGCGTCCACCAGCGCCGGGATCTCCACCGTAAAGCGCGCTCCGGTGGGTTGATTATCTTCCACCCGGACGTGCGCATTGTGTTCAGAGGCGATGTGATTGACGATTGCCAGACCAAGCCCGGTGCCCCGGTTCTTGGTCGAGAAGTAGGGTAGGAAGAGTTTTTCTTTGTCTTCCTGGCTGATCCCGGGGCCGGAATCCGCCACCACCAGCTCAACGGTGTCAGCCGCGCCTGCTTGCGTGCTCAGGTACAACTCCTTTACCAGCGAATCCTGCATGGCCTCCGCTGCGTTATCCACCAGGTTTACAACTACTCGGTGGAATTGCTCGCGATCGAGATTCACCAGGGGCAGCGCGGGAGCAAGACTCGTCCGGATGGCGATCCCTTCCAGCCGGCCATTGAAAATCGCCAGCGCCTCGGCGACCACTTCATTGAGATCGCAGGGCACCGGCTGGGCCGTGGGGAAGCGCGCGAAAGTGGAAAACTCGTCCACCAGTGTTTTGACCGACTCTACCGATTTCGAGATGTTTCCGGCGCATTCGTGGAGAATCCGCGCCGTCGCCGGCGGCAGCTCGATCCGTTCAATATGGCGGCTGATGCGTTCCGCCGAAAGCGCCATCGGGGTCAGCGGATTTTTGATCTCGTGCGCGACGCGGCGCGCCACTTCGTGCCAGGCCGCCGCCTTCTGCGCGCGGAGCAGTTCACTCGTGTCTTCCAGCACCAGCACAAAGCCGGAAGTAAGCTTCTCTTCCAGCGCGGAGACGGTGATCGCGACGTTCAGTTTGCGGTCCTCCGTCCGCAACTCCAACTGCCTCGTCACAGCGCCTGTGCGGCGCGCGCGTTTCATCAGGTACTTGATTTCGGCGGTATCTTCACGCGA
The DNA here is from genome assembly GCA_964390225.1 of uncultured Solibacteraceae bacterium. GTDB lineage: Bacteria > Acidobacteriota > Terriglobia > Bryobacterales > Bryobacteraceae > PSRJ01. Next base: position 2,603 of record CAYMHP010000051.1, on the reverse strand, counting down.
GAACAAATCCTCCAGCCGCGTGGCCTTGTCCACCTGGGGGGCTGGGAAGATCTTGCTCAGCGCGCGATTGACGCGTTGAATCGACCCGTCCGCGTTCACCGAAATGACTCCCGTCGGAATGCTTTCCAGAATGGCTTCGGTGAACCGGCGGCGGCGGTCCAATTCGCGCCCGCTGGTTTCCAGCTCCTGCGTCATTTGGTTAAATCCGTGCACCAGGGAAGCCAGCTCATCGATCGCACGCACCTCCACCCGATGTTTCAGGTTCCCCTTTCGCACCTCGCTCGCCGCCGCAAGCAGCGCCGAGATGGGCACACTGATCTGCTTGGCCAGGAACAATGCGATCCACGTGGCGACGAACAGCACGAAGAGCGTGATCAGCAGCATCATCATGATGTAGAACAGCCGAACGTTCTTCCTGTCCTTGTAAATCTGGTCCCACTCGCGGCTGAACTTTGTAATTTCGGACTTCTGCTGAGCGACATCGATGGGGACTAGCGCGGCAATTTCTACGGTGCCCAGCATCTTGGAGCCATCCTCCACGGGGTACCGGGCCGTAACAGTCCGCGGCCCGGCTTGCCCGCCTCGCGTGCCCCAGGAATCGCGCGGCTCCACGCCGCCGGCGGGAACGATTGCCGCGGAAAGAAGGTCCTGCTCGCGGCAGAAGTCCGCGAGAAACCCGGGCGTGCGCCAACCGGCTTCGAGGAGTTGCCGCGTCTGCGGTTGCGCTGCCAGCAAGGCCGCCTGCGCGTTCACCTCGTCCTGCATTTCGTGCTCGAGCATCCCCGCCACATTCACGAACAGCTTCAACTGATTGACCGTGGGGTTGCTAAACCACGCCAGCATGTTGCGGTTCAGCACTTCGTAACTGAACAGTACCAGGAAAAAGACCGGCAGGAAGCTGAGCATTAACGCCCCGACCACCAACTTGGTCTTGATCCGCGATCCCTCGCGGTTGCTTTGCCGCTCGATGTACAGCTTGACGAAGGTCTTGAACAGGATGAACCCGAGCGTCACCATCAGCACGAAGATGAGAGTCGAGATCGCCCAGAAGATGAATGTCTGGTACGGATCTTCCGGTCCAAACTGGCCCAGGTTGAACGACCCCTGCCAGACCACCAGCAGCACCGAAAGAACCAGCAGCACGATGGCGGACCCGTACAGCAGGCGCTTTTTCATGCAATTAGCCTTATCTCAGATTATACGGTGATGGGAAAAGGGCCGCGGGTACGGCGGATTAAACGCTGGAAGCCATTGCCCGGTCGGATACGCCGCCCAAGACTTCCCACACCTTCGCGACCAGTGTCGCCGGGAGAAACGGCTTAGGCAGGAACGCCAGCCCGCGCGCAAGGACCCGGCGGGCCACTTCGGGACTATCGGGAAAGCCGGCGATGAACAGGCAGCGTGCCTCCGGATGAGATTCCAGGAAGCGATCCGTCAAATCGGGCCCGCTCATGCCCGGCATGATCACGTCGCACAGCACCAGATCGATGGCCGACTGCTCTTCGGCCGCGAGTTGGAGGGCTACCTCCGGCGAACCGGCCCGCAGCACGCGGAAGCCGCTACGTGCGAGTATGCTGCAGAGCGTGTTGAGAACAAATGGTTCGTCGTCCACCACCACAACTAGGGGCTGCTGGTCGAAGGAATCGTTCATCGGAGCACTCAGACTACGGCTCAGTTTCTAATGAGCCGGTAACGAACTCAAGACTATCTAGTACCGTTCCAGTGTGAAAGCACACAAGAGCACTTTGTGTTTAGCTGTAAGGCAGTAAGGTAATATGCGCGTTCGCAAGTACCCATTGCCGTCCAAGGTTAAGTTCGGGGTTCAGTTGAGCCGCAGCGGCAGTTCTCAGTTAAGAAAGTATGTCCGATAAAGAGTATCGCGCTGCTTGGGCGTGAATCCGGCGTCCCGAATGAGGCGCCGCAATTCCTCTTCCGTAGCTCGGTGGTGGGTGCCGGCGGCCGAGACTACATTTTCCTCGATCATGATACTGCCGACATCATTTCCACCGAAGCGCAGCCCGAGCTGGCACGTCTTCAAACCAGGAGTCACCCACGACGACTGGATGTGCTCGATGTTCTCCAGGTAGATGCGCGAAATCGCCAGCATCTGCAGGTACTCGACCGCGGTTGCCTCCTCTTTGACGAAACGGCCAAGCGAGGTATTCTCGCGCTGAAAAGGCCACGGGATAAATGCCGTAAAACCCCCGGTCTCCTCCTGCAGATTACGGACGAGTTCCAGATGGTTCATCCGCTGCTCGAACGTCTCCCCGCACCCGAACATCATGGTAGCCGTAGTGCGCATTCCGAGCTGATGGGCGGTGCGATGCACGTCCACCCACTCCTGCGTCTTGCATTTGAGCCTTGCGATCCGGTGCCGCACGGCGTCATCAAGGATCTCGGCGCCCCCACCTGGAATCGAATCCAGCCCCGCATCGCGCAACCGCGCGATGGTGTCGCGCAGGCTGAGCCCGCTCACCTCGGCGATGTTGGTGACCTCGGGAGCGGAGAGGCAGTGCAGATGGATCGGGAACCGCTGCTTGATGCTCCGGAACAGGTCCTCGTACCACTCAATCTTGAGGTCGGGATGCAGACCACCCTGCATC
>CAYMHP010000050.1:0-25455 GCA_964390225.1 uncultured Solibacteraceae bacterium | reverse complement strand
CGTCGCAAATTAGCGTGGCGGGCGGGCCCGTGCGCGGCAACAACTACCTGCTCGATGGCGTCCCGATCACGGACTTCCAAAACCGCGCCGTGATCATTCCTTCGGTGGAAGCCGTGCAGGAAATGAAGCTGCAGAGCAACACGTATGACGCCGAGATGGGCCGCACCGGCGGCGGCGTTTTCAATGCATATCTGAAGTCTGGTTCCAACGACTGGCACGGCGCCGCCTTCGGCCAGACGCGGCAGACGGATTGGCTGGCGAACAGCTTCTTTCTGAACCGGGCTGGCACGCCGCGTCCCGACACTCCGTTTTACAGCTATGGCGGCGCGTTTGGCGGCCCGGTCTCGGTGCCCAAGCTGTACAACGGCAAAGACCGCACGTTCTTCTGGGTCGCCGCGGAAGGCTACCGGCAGAAGTCCAGCCTGTCACAGGATCTCTCGGTGCCAACCATGCTCGAGCGCGCCGGCGATTTTTCGCAATCGCGCACCTCGAGCGGCGCGCCGCTCGTCATCTACGATCCGCTCTCCGGCACCACGCGCACTCCGTTTCCCAATGCCACGATTCCGGCAAACCGGCTCGACCCCGTAGGCCTCAACATCGCGTCGTACTTTCCCGCGCCGCAACGCGCAGCCCGGTTTTACGGGGATCGAAATTTCACCGGCTCCGACATTCTGCAGGACCGCGCCGATGAAGTCACGGCCAAAGTGGACCATAGCCTGGCCTCCTGGTGGCGCGTGAATGCGTCCTACCTGCACTACCGCAGCCGAGAACCCAGTGGAAATCTGCTGGGGACTCTGCCCGGTTCCGGTTCCACACTGCTGTTCCGCAAGGTGGACGCCACCCAGGTGAACAGTATCCTGACGCCGCAACCGACCATGGTGGTGAGCCTCCGCTTCGGATTTAACCGCTTCCCCAACGAGACGCGCGAGGTCAGCAACGGCTTCAACCTCACGACTCTGGACATGCCTGCTTCCTTGGCGAGCGCGGTGCAGGCCCATGCATTCCCGTATGTCACGTTCCAGAACATGCAGCAAGTGGGCGGGAACGGGACGTCGCAGAGCGTCTACTACTCGCGCAATTTCCTGGCGAGCGTCTCCAAGTTCATGGGCAGGCACAGCCTGAAAGCCGGCTTCGATTACCGCGTGATGAACGTGGACTTCATCGACCTGACCACCGGAGCAGGCGCGTTCTCCTTTGACAACGGCTTCACCCGCCGCGATCCGACCGTCGCCGACAGCACCGGCTCCGACGTTGCGAGCCTGCTGCTCGGCTACGCGGCAAGCGGAAGCGCGCAGTACAGTACCAAGCTTTACACGTACGTGCGCTACTACGCCGGCTATGTGCAGGACGATTTCCGCCTTTCGAGCAAGCTCACGCTGAACATGGGCCTGCGCTATGAGTGGGAAACGGGTCTCGCGGAGAGAAACAACAACTACGTCGTGGGCTTCGATCGCACGGCTTTGAATCCGCTCGCGGCAAACGTAACCGCGATCCAGCCGCTGGGAAGTTTGCTGTTCGCGGGAGTGAACGGAGCGCCTACGAGTTGCTGCAACCCCTCGCAGAAGAAATTGGCGCCGCGGTTCGGATTCGCCTATCAGCTCGATTCGAAAACCACGCTGCGCGGCGGCTACGGAATTTTCTACGCGCCGACGCGCTACACGGCCGACGCAAGCTACGCCCCGGGATTTACGCAGATCACGCCGTACGTCTCGAGCAACGACGGCGGGTACACGCCGGCTTCCACGCTCAGCAATCCCTTCCCGAATGGCCTGCTGAGGCCAGCCGGCAGCACCCTGGGCGGTCTTACCGGCGTCGGTTCGAACATTTCTTTCTTCGACCAGAACATGGGTTCGGGGATGGTTCATCAGTTCTCATTCGACGTGCAGCGCGAATTGCCGGGACACATCGCAATACAGGTTGGATACGTGGCGTCGCGCTCCATCCACCTGCAGCCCAGTTCGGTATCGAACGGGCTTATCAACATCAACCAGGTTGCGCCGCAGTACCTCTCCCTTGGATCTGCGTTGCTCAGCAAAGTGGCCAACCCGTTTTACCAGCACGGGGGCACCGGAATTATCGGCGGCTCGACGGTCGCTTTGGCTCAGTTGCTCAAGCCTTACCCGGAATTCGGGAACGTCACGGCGGGCACCGATTTCAACCACGCGCGCTACGATTCCCTGCTCGTGAAGGCCCAGAAGCGCATGAGCCAGGGCGTGACGTTCCTGGCCACTTACACCTGGTCGCGCAACATGGACGCGTCTTTCGCAGGCAGCAATTTCTTAAACCCGCTCGCGAGCAGCTACACATTCGCCCAGAACTATTACAATCTCGCGGGCGAATACGCGCGAGCCAACGTCGATACTCCCAGCCGCTTCGTGGCGTCCGCCACTTACGAGCTGCCTTTTGGAAAGGGCAAAATGCTGCTCCGCCGCAGCGGCATGCTCGATTACCTGGTGGGCGGCTGGCAAATGAACTTCGTCACTACTTACCAGACCGGCTTTCCGCTCGCGATCGTGCAATCGACCAATCTGAATTCCGCGATCGGCGCGCAGGTGCAGCGGCCTAACGCGACAGGCGTATCGCCGGAAACGTCGGGCCCACTCGGCAGCCGCCTGACCAACTACATTAATCCGGCCGCGTTCTCGCAGGCGCCGCAGTTCACGTTCGGGAACGTCTCCCGCACGATTCCGGACCGCGGGCCTGGCCAGGCTAATTGGGATGCTTCGCTGTTCAAGGACATGAAATTCAAGGAGCGCATCAACGCGCAGTTCCGCGCCGAGGCGCTGAACGTGTTCAATACGCCGCTGTTCCGCGCGCCCAACACGGTCTTCGGCAGCTCATCGTTCGGCACCATCACGCAACAGGCGAACTTCCCGAGATATATCCAACTCGGCTTCCGCCTGTTCTTTTGATCCTTACAGGCGGGATCCGTCGGCCCCGCCCAACTCTAACCACGAATAAAAAGGGGAGATATGCCTGCTGTTCTGACAAAAAAAATGCAGCACGATTTCACGAAGCGCGGCTTTTCGCGCCGGAGTTTTGGCCGGATCGCCGCAATCATTGGGGCCGGAGCAGCCGCTCTGCCCTTTTACAACGAGCCGGCCATGGCGCAGCTGTCCATGGTCCGCGGCATGCCGAAAGACGCGGTGAAGATCAATGCCAATGAGAATCCGCTCGGGCCCTGCGCCGAAGCGGCCGAAGCGATCCACGCGGTCGTCAAGGAAGGGGGCCGGTATCAATATGAGTACACATTCGATCTGCAGGAAACGCTTGCCTCGCAGGAGGGTTTGCGGCCAAATTATGTCCAGCCGTTTGCGGGCTCCAGCGCGCCGCTGCATCAGGCGGTGCTGGCATTCACCTCGCCCCAGAAAAGCTTCGTGACGGCCGAACCGGGATATGAAGCCGGCGAACGGGCCGCGAAATTCATCGGCGCCAAAGTGGTGCGGGTGCCGCTCACGAAAACATACGCTCACGATGTGAAGGCGATGGCCGAGGCCGATCCCCACGCCGGACTGCTCTACATCTGCAATCCGAACAACCCGACCGGGACCCTCACCTCCAAAGAGGATATCGAGTGGTTAGCCAATAATAAGCCGGCCGGTTCCATCCTGCTGATTGACGAGGCCTACACGCATATCGCCGGTGCGCCCTTCATGTCTTACCTCATCGCCCAGGGAAAGGATGTGATCATCCTGCGCACCTTCTCGAAGATCTACGGTATGGCGGGGCTGCGCGCCGGCGCGGCCATGGCTCGTCCCGAACTGCTCGAGAAGATCACGCCCTACAGCGCGGGCGCGCTGCCGATCACGGGCATGGTGGCGGCCAGCACGAGCCTGAAAGTCAAAACACTGGTCCCGGAGCGGCGGAAAATCATTGCCGATGTGCGCGCCGATGTCTTCGCCTTCATGGATAAGCATGGCTTCCCGTACGTGCCTTCCGTGTCCAACAAGTTCATGGCGGACGTCGGCCGGCCGGGTACCCAGATCATCGAGGCGCTGCGCGAGGAGAAGGTGTACATCGGCCGCGTCTGGCAGGCGTGGCCGAATCATGTGCGAGTTTCCATCGGCACGCAAGCGGAGATGGACAAGTTCAAGACGGCTTTTCTCAAGGTGATGGCTTGAACCTGAGGGCCCTGCTCCGGCGTCCCCGCTACAGTTGGGCGCAGTTGATCGGTGACGGCTCTGGGGGCGCTATCGCGGCACTGATCGCGCTGCCCTACGGCCTGGCGATGGCTTCGTTGATGGGGCTGCCGCCGGTCCTGGGCATCTTCACCTCGATTCTGACCGCGCCCATCACCGCTCTGTTGGGGCGGAATCCGTTGCTCATTGGAGGGACTGGTAGCGCAACGGTGCCGTTTCTGGCAATTGCGGTCCGCCAGCAGGGGATTGGGGGCGCGGCCAAGGTATCGATCGCCGCGGCGATCATTATGATGGCTTTCTGCGTGATGCGGCTCGGGCGCTTCATCACCAGAGTGCCGCATGCAGTGGTGACCGGGTTCTCTTGTGGAGTCGGCGGGATGATGTTGGTTTCCCAGTTGGACATCATTCTCGGCGTGGCTTCGCCGGCGACCCGGTCGCCCGCGTCGGCATTGGGACAACTTAACGCGGTCCTGGATGCGATCGGAGGGGTCCGCTGGGCCCCTATGGTCGTTGGGCTCGCGGTCATCGCTGCGGCCACCGCGTTCGCCCGGTGGTTTCCGCGGGCCCCGGCGCCGTTGCTCGGCGTTCTGGCGGCCGTCGCCATCGCTAAAGCTTGGGGCATTCACGAAGGGGAACTCGGAAAGCTGCCCCAAAACTGGCCGGCGTTTGTCGGATTCTCCTGGGCCCCGGGAGACGTTTTCACCGTGCTGCCTTCCGCGTTCGGGCTGGCCCTGGTCACGTCCGTCAACATTCTGATTACCTCGCGCGTCGTGGAGCACTTCCGTGGCCGCCACAGGCCGATGAAAATTTCGGATGCCGATACCGAGTTGGGCGCGTACGGGATCGCTAACCTCTGCGCCGGCGCATTCGGAGCTCCCCTCAGCGTGGGGATTCCCGCGCGTAGCTTAGCCGCCGTGCGGTGTGGCGCGACCACGCCAGTGGCCAACATTCTCCACGCGATCTTACTCATCGTGTTCTTGCGTTATGGCGCCGGGCTGATTGCGCATACTCCGGTCGCGGCGCTGGCGGGAGTCACGGCGTGGATGGGACTCTGTCTGCTTGATTGGAGCGCCTGGCGCCGGCTGCCGAAAATGAACCGCGTCGATGCGGCCGCGTTCCTGGCCACAGCGGCATCGGTGCTCGCCGTCAACGCAGTCGCCGCGGTCGCGATTGGATGTTCACTCTACGGTTTTCGCGCCGTGCACCGTCGCTTCTTCCCCCCAGCGGAGCGCGTCCCCGGGTTACAAACTCCCTAGCGGAATGCCGGGCTCATGCGTAGTGCCGGCGGCCGCGCGTACGGCCGCTTTGAGCCGCGCCAGTGATGGCGCGGCTCGGGGTGCGCGTAGGCTTTCGCGTAAGAGGAACCGGCAAACGACTGCCGCATCCGGCGCTGTTCCAGAGAGCCGGCGACAAGATCGCCAGCGCCACTTCGTATTAGACCCCGCGGCTGGACAACCTCGCGCAATCCCGCTTCGTGTATAGTGGCTTTGATCCGGCTAGGAGGATATCCCCATGAAGCGGAATCTCTACTCGATCGCCGCCATTTTCGCGCTGCTCGGCGCGTCTATCACGGCCTCTATCATGCTCCGGCAGCGCACGGTCGTTCACGCCGCCGCTGCCATGGCGCCGAGGTTTGAAGTCGATCCGTTCTGGCCCAAACCTCTGCCCAATCATTGGATCCTGGGCCAGACCATTGGCGTCTCGGCCGATTCCCACGACCACGTCTGGATCATCCACCGGCCGGGCTCGCTCGAAGCCGGCGAACAACACGCCACGACGAATCCGCCCATTGCGCAATGTTGCGCCGCGGCGCCGCCCATTCTGGAGTTCGATCCCGACGGCAACCTGGCCGGGCACTGGGGCGGCCCGGGACAGGGCTACGATTTCCCGGTCTCGAATCACGGGATCACGGTCGATTCCAAAGGCAACGTCTGGATCGGCGGTAACGGCCGCGGTGAGCGGAGTGCTCGCGGCGCCGTGAATGGCCAGGACGAAGAAGGCGGGGGCGCCGTCGACAGCTTCCACGACAACATGATTCTGAAGTTCACGCACGAGGGCAAATTCCTCATGCAGATCGGCAAACCGAACCGCAGCAAGGGCAGCAACGACGTGGAGAACGTCCGCCTGGCCGCCAAGATCTTCGTCGATGAAAAACGCAATGAGATCTATGTTGCGGATGGCTACGGCAACCACCGCGTCATCGTGTTCGATTCCGAGACCGGCAAGTACAAGCGGCACTGGGGCGCCTACGGCCACAAGCCTAGCGACGCCAACCTCGGTCCGTACAAGCCGAACGATCCTCCGGCGCAGCAGTTCCGAAACCCCGTGCATTGCGCGATGCTGGCCCACGACGACCTGTTGTACGTTTGCGACCGCGCCAACGACCGCATCCAGGTCTTCAAGCCGGATGGCACGTTCGTCAAGGAAGCGTTTATCGAAAAGCAGACGCTCGGTTCCGGTTCGGTGTGGGACATGGCCTTCTCGGCCGATCCGCAACAGAAATACCTGTACGTCGCCGACGGCGAGAACGGCCGGGTCCACATTCTCGACCGCGAGTCGCTGGCGGTCTTGACCAGCTTCGGTGAGGGCGGCCGCCAGCCGGGGGAGTTTTACGGCGTGCACAGCATCGCTACCGATTCCAAAGGGAACATCTATACCACCGAGACCTATCGCGGCCAGCGGGTGCAGAAATTCGTATTCAAAGGCGTCGCTCCCGTGACCAAGCTGGACCAGGGCGTCGTCTGGCCCAAGACCAACGGCAGGTGATTCTTCCAGGAGGACCCATGCGGCGAAATATCACGATCCTGATGCTCGCGATCGCGAGCGGCCTTCTCGCGCTTTCCGCGCAGGAAGTCAAACCAAGCTGCAATCACTGCTCCGGCACTTACATCAGCAACAACGAGTTGCAGGCGTACCTGAAACGCGCCGCCGGCGATGCAGTAAACGATCAGCAAGTGCGCGCCGTCGACATCGGCAAAGGCCACGTAGATATCGGAGTCGTCTATCGCGGCAAGCTGACCGGCAATTCCCCGGTTGCGGAGCATGATCTGGTGAGCGAGGTCTACCACATCATCGACGGCAACGCGACTCTGGTGCTTGGCCCCGACATTACCGATTTGAAGCGGCGTCCTCCCGACGATCGCGCCGTGCGAATGTTGAACGGCCCGGGCGCGAACGGAACGTCGATCCGCAATGGGGCCACCTACCAGCTCAAGCCGGGCGACGTCGTGATCATCCCCGCCGGCGTGGGGCACTGGTTCACGAAGATCGACGACCACATCCAATACCTGATGGTGCGCATCGACCCCGACAAGGTAACGCCGCTCAAGGACGAGGCAGCATCGAAAGAAGACCTGCGCACCGGCGCCAACAACGGCCGGCGCTGAGCGGCGACCCCGGCGGTCGTGCCGCCCGGGAAGCGCGGCGCGTCGTTTTCCGAGCTCACCGAAAAATCGGGACTCCCGATCAGGTCTTTCCGCGCGCGGCAATGCTAAATTCCTAGAGCGAGGGATCAGTGGACGCGAAAGACATCCCCAAAGCGCAACGTCTTTCCGGCATCGTTGCCGGCTCTTTGGACGAGCAGACCGAAAGCGGGGACTTGGCGCGGCGAGCGCATCAAAGCCGCACCCAATTTTTCCGTCTTTTCCGGGCACTTATCGAGGAAACGCCTGGCGCCATGCGCCGGCGGCTACTGCTCGAAAGGGCGGCATGGCAGTTGGCGAACACGCGGCTCTCGATCACCGCAGTTGCATTCGAGGCCAACTACGGTTCGCTCGAAGCATTCACGCGAGCGTTCCGCAAGGCATTCCGTGTTTCGCCCAGCCTGTACCGGCGCATGGGGGCCCCGCACATCCGGCTCGCGGCCGCCAATGGCTTTCACTTCTGCGCCCCTGCCTCGCACACGAAAGGAGAATGCAACGATATGGACCTGTTCGATCTTTTCAGCGGAGCCGAATCCTGGCATACGCGCCGCCTGTTGGAGCAAGCCGCGACGCTCACGGATGACCAATTGGACCGGCCGCTGAACATCCCTATCAAAGTCTTTCCGTGGGATACTCCCGACCAGAACCTGCGCCAGCTGCTGGAACGAATCGTGTACACGAAAGAGGTTTGGAACGCGGCGCTCACAGCCGGCGAAATGCCGGAGGAGGAGGGCGATGCCTCAAGGTGCACGCCGGGCGCGCTCCGCGCTCGTTTCGATAAAGCGGACGCCGAGTTCAACCGGATACTGGCCGACGTACGCAACCGGCAGGCCTGGAGTGACACATTCGTCGACGCGCTCTGCGAGCCGCCCGAGACCTTCACTTTCGGCGGCATGTTCGCTCACGTGATTACCTTCAACGGCTATCGCCGGCTGACCGCGTTGGCTGCCCTTCGGAGTATGGGAGTGAACGTGAACGGCTTTGGGTGTCCCAGCGAATACGAGGCGAGCGTGCTCGCGCGGAAGTAGCCGCACCGGCATCGGCAAACCGCGATCGCGGCGGGTGAGAGCCGCCACGCCCCGCATTGCGGTACGTTGTGGCTATGGCGGTCGAAACGCGAATCCGTGCGCCGCGCGGGAACCAGCTCCGTTGCCGCGGCTGGCACCAGGAGGCTGCCCTCCGGATGCTGATGAACAACCTCGATCCGCAGGTCGCCGAGCGGCCAGACGACTTGATCGTCTACGGCGGCACGGGGAAGGCGGCGCGCGATTGGCCTGCTTTCCACGCAATCGTCCGCTCGCTCGAGTCGCTGGCCAACGACGAGACGCTGCTTGTGCAGTCCGGCAAGCCCGTCGGAATCTTCCGGACGCATCCGGAGGCTCCGCGCGTGCTGCTGGCAAATTCCAACCTGGTCGGACATTGGTCCAACTACGATAATTTCCGGCAGCTCGAACGCCTGGGGCTGACCATGTACGGGCAGATGACCGCCGGATCCTGGATCTACATCGGCAGCCAGGGCATCGTGCAAGGTACCTACGAGACCTTCGCCGCCGCGGCTCGTAAGCACTTCGGCGGATCTCTGGAGCGCAAGCTGGTAGTCTCCGGGGGGCTCGGGGGCATGGGTGGGGCGCAGCCATTGGCAGCCACGCTGAACGGCGCCTGCTTTTTGGGGATCGAAGTTGACCCTGCTCGAATTCGCAAACGCCTGGAGACCGGGTATTGCGATCGTATGGCAACATCGCTCGATGAGGCGCTCTCGATGCTCGACCAAGCACGCACCCGCGGCGAGCCACTCTCGGTCGGTCTCGTGGGGAACTGCGCCGATGTCGTCCCCGAGTTGGCGCGCCGCTCGATCGTCCCGGACGTTTTGACGGACCAGACCAGCGCGCACGACGCGCTCAACGGCTATATTCCGCTTGGTCTCTCGCCGGCGGAGGCATTAGCGCTGAGGAGTTCCGATCCCAACGCCTATGTGGCGCGCGCGATGGAGTCAATGGCCGTGCACGTCCGTGCCATGCTCGATTTGAAACGTATGGGCGCGGTCACGTTCGACTATGGCAACAACATCCGCGCGCAAGCGAAGCAGGCCGGGGTGGCCGACGCATTCCAGATTCCGGGCTTCGTGCCCGAGTACATCCGGCCGCAGTTTTGCGAGGGCCGCGGTCCCTTCCGCTGGGTAGCCCTTTCGGGCGACCCGCGCGATATTTACGAAAGCGATGCGCTGGCCGCCGAGCTGTTTCCGGAGAACGAATCGATGCTGCGCTGGCTGCGGCTCGCGCGCGAGCGCATTCACTTTCAAGGCCTGCCTGCACGGATTTGCTGGCTGGGATATGGCGAGCGTGCGAAGTTCGGTGTGGCCATGAACAGGCTGGTGCGGACGGGAAAAATTCAGGCGCCGATTGTGATCGGCCGTGACCACCTCGACGCGGGCTCCGTGGCGTCGCCTTATCGGGAGACGGAAGGCATGCGCGATGGGAGCGACGCCATCGCGGATTGGCCGCTCCTCAACGCACTGGTGAACACAGCGGCCGGAGCCTCCTGGGTATCGATTCACAATGGCGGCGGAGTTGGTATCGGCTACTCCCAGCATGCCGGAATGGTGGTGGTGGCCGAGGGCTCGGAGGAATGCGACCGCCGCCTCGAACGAGTACTGACCACCGATCCGGGAACCGGCGTCATGCGGCACGTCGATGCGGGCTACGAAAGCGCCATTGACGTGGCCGAACGCCAGCATATCCGCATACCGATGCGTGAGAAATGATGGGCGGCTCGCTTGCCGTCGTGAACTGCGGCCAACTCGTAACCCTGCGGGGACCGGCTCGGCCGCGGGTAGGCGGCGAGTTGCGCGAACTCGGAATCGTTCGCGATGGCGCGCTACTCGTTCACGAAGGTCGCATAGCGGCCACCGGGCCTTATTCGGAACTCAAACAAGAGATTGCCGAGGATTGCGAAATCGTCGATGCCGGCGGGCGGGTGGTTCTGCCGGGATTCGTGGACGCGCACACGCACCTGGTCTTCGCGGGTAACCGCGTCGAGGAGTACGAACAACGTGCTCTGGGCGCGACCTATGCGCAGATCGCCGCGGCCGGCGGCGGTATTCAGGTGACCGTCCGCCGCACACGCCAGGTAAGCGAGGCCGATCTGCTCGATGCCGCGCGGCGGCGCTGCGGCTGGTTTCTCCACCACGGAACTACTACGATCGAGGCGAAATCCGGATATGGCCTCGATACCGAGACCGAGTGCCGCCTGCTGCGCGTGATGCGCCAGTTGAACCGCGAAGGCCCGCTCGAAATCGTCGCGACGTTTCTGGGGGCGCACGAGGTTCCCGAGGATGCCAACGACAGAGCGGCGGAGTACGTGGACCGGGTCGTCCGTGAAATGTTGCCGCGAGTAGCCGATGAGCGCCTGGCCGAATATTGCGACGTCTTCTGTGAGCGGGGCATCTTCCCGCCGGAACTCGCGCGGCGGGTTCTCGAATCCGGCAAGGCACACGGTCTCGGCTTGCGGATTCACGCGGACCAATTCTCTATTTCGGGCGGCGCGCGACTGGCCGCGGAATTGCGGGCCGCCACCGCCGATCACCTGGAGTATACCGACGCCGGTTCGATCGCCGCACTGGCAAACGCAGGAGTGCAGCCGGTGCTCTTGCCAGGCTCGGTTTATGCGCTGGGCTCGCGCGCCTATCCCGATGCGCGTGGGATGATCGATAGCGGCTTGGCGGTGGTTTTGGCCACCGATTTCAACCCGGGCTCCTCTCCGACAGTGTCCATGCCGATGATTCTTTCCCTCGCCTCCACGCATATGGCGATGACTCCCGCCGAAGCGATTACGGCTGCTACGGTGAACCCTGCTTATAGCTTGGGCCGAGGCGCCGAGATCGGCAGCCTCGAGGCGGGTAAGCGCGCCGACTTTGTCCTGTACGATTGCACGGATTACCGCGAAATTCCGTACTGGTTCGGAGTGGACCTGGTCGCGGGTGTGTGGGTTAAGGGCGCGCGCTGCTGACGGCCGCCGGGTTCACTCGAGAAAAGTCAATCGAGAAAGAAGGGGGTCTCGTTGTCGCCCCGAAGCGCGAGATCGAAGCGATAGCCGGGAAGGCCGTCCGCGTCGAGCGCGGCGTCACGGACCGCAAACAGTCTCCGGCGTGCCGCCGGATTGGCAACGCAATTCAGGACGGGATCATTGATGGTTTCGGGAGCGTCCGCGAAGAACACCGTCGTGACCAGCCGGCGCGTCACTCCGATCGCCAGCACCATCAGGTTCATATGCGGGCAGCGAGCAACGCCATTCTCCTCGCGGGAACTGCCCGGCAACACGGTCCGGAAGCGATACCGGCCGTCGCGGTCGGTGCGCGCGCGGCCCCACCCGAAAAACCCCGGGTCCGCTTCGGCGGAACGTGGGTCCAGAGGATGCCGGAAGACACCGTTCGCGTCCGGCTGCCAGATTTCGAGGATCACGTTAAGGGTCGGCACATTGCCTTCTTCGACGACCCGGCCGCACAGCAGGATGTGCTGCCCCCGCGCGGTCTTTCCCTCGAAATGCGTCAGGTCGCTGGCGTCGTCCACGAAGTCAAACGGGAAGAACGGCCCGATCGTGCAATAGGGCGAAGGCGTTAGCTCGCGTGTGCTCATGATCCTAGAGGTCAGTCCAATTCAGGCGTGCGATTCTTACCGCGCAGCACGAAGTCAAGCCGGAATCCGAGAGTGTTCCTCCCGCCCGGCGTGCGGTCGACCCTTGTCTGCGTGGTCTTGAAGATCAGGCGGTCACGCGTTTCCGGATCCTCCACTCCGTTCAGCAGGAGGTCGGTTTCGTTTAGCGGCTCACCGGGAAAGAAGATCTGGGTCACGTACCGGCTCATCCAACTCGGGCCAAAGATCGAGAAGTGGATGTGCGGCGGCCGCCACCACCAGTCGGACTCCATCACCGGATAGCCGCCAGGCTTGATGCTGAGGAAGCTGTATTGACCCTCGCTATCGGTCAATAGCCGTCCCTGCCCGGTGAAATTCGGATCTAGAGGCGCGGCGTGCCGATCGAGTTGATGGATGTACTTTCCCGCTGCGTTCGCCTGCCAGATCTCGACGACCGCATTCGAAATGGGAGCGCCATCCTCGTCGGTGATCCGGCCCGACACGGAAATCAATTGACCTACGGCCCGCGGTCCGTTCGGAGCCGGATGCGCAAAGTCGCCGCTGCCCGTTTCCAGCCTGCGCTCCAGGCCCGCGGGCCCGGTGCGCTCGGAAAGCGTCAGCGGCCGCTCGATCAGCGGCTGCGCGGGATTGCGTGTGAAGCTGCGCGGGTATCCTTTGATATACCGCTTGAGCTGTGTGCGATCGTCGTAAGGCGAGTACTGAACCTGCGCGTCCGTAGTCGAAGCCCCATCTCGTGGCATAATCACCGCCCCGCGTCGGCAGCCGTTTTTCCGGCAATGCCCCACTGTGTTTTAGGGATCTCTTGAATCACAATGCGGACGTGCTCGGCCGGACCGCAGCCCGCGCCCACACAGGCATCCGTGACCTTTTCGATGAGGGTCTTTTTGACCTCGTCGGACCGGCCCTCGAGCATGAGGATTTGAACGACAGGCATTCCCTGAAACTCGCGTGTTGAGTATCGATTCTAACACGCGCCCGGGATTCACCTGCGCCGACGTGGAGCCTACTTGGAGGACCGCTTCCGGGAATTGGCCTTTGTCGAATGACGCTCTTTGCCGGGCGCGGCTTTTCCTGCTTTGCGCACCGTTGCCACTGGGGCCCAATCGTGCTCGGCCGGGTTGTGATGTCCGTGCGCCAGGTCTCGGAGGTGCCTTTTGAATTCCTTCTCATCCATCACGCAAATTCGATGCACGACGAATGCCGAAAACCTCGTGTGAACCGTAGTTTCACCTCGCTCATTTGAGGAAGGAGTTGGCTCGAACACGCAACGGAGTTCGGAAATGAGCCGAATGCCGGCTCAACCAAGGCAGTTATGCCGCGGTTCCTGCTGCACGAAGGCTTTACCGTAGCTAGACCCGCGCCATCACTGGCGCGGCTCAGACCGATGGCCGTTACGAGGCTGACGTGTTCGCAGCTGACAGCTGGGTATTGGTGGTCGTCCAAATGCCGCTGATACTGCCGCCAGCGCCGATGAAAAGAGCTGCCGAGGCAAGCGCGACAAACGCCATCAGCAAGGTGTACTCGATCAGGTCCTGGCCCGCGTCATCGTTCCAAAACGTACGAAGCAGAGAGATCATCGTGGCCTTCCTATCCAAAGCGTACGCGCAAAGTGTGCTATTGCCAATCCTCCAAAAAGTTAAGTTAACCAATTCTGTTTTCGCCGCGCGTATGAACTCAGAACTCAGTTTCGAATTCTTTGAGGCAGGTCCAACAGCGATACTTCCCGTTCACGGGGCGCGAAATGGACTTGTGGACCAACTGACAACGGTATTTGGCAAGATCGTGGCTGAGCGCACTCCAGAATAGCTTGAAAGAAAACCCCGGCGACTGAACCTGCTCCAAACAAACTTCCGCCCCTGCAGTCTTTGTCATCCAATTCCTCCGATTTTCGACTTTTCAGTGGAAGCCGAACTCTCCGCCGCCACCTGGGTCGATTATTCCTCGGTTACGAACAACAAGACAGTACCGGGGGTAATAGCTCGGGTACCGGAACCTCAGGCCTTAGGGGGACTACGTACATTGCCCGCGCCCGCTTAGACGTAATACATCGATAGCACATCGGAGTTATCCCATGACATCTTTCTATAAAACAGATTTGGGGTTTAGATATCAATGGGTTTCGAGTTCACTAGGCAAAGGTGGCATGTATGTACGCACGAACGCTTCTCGGGATGTTGTCCTCGGATCTGGCGATTGATCTAGGTACAGCTAATACCTTAGTCTTCTGCAGAAATAAGGGAATCGTAGTGAACGAGCCGTCTATCGTCGCGCTACGGCGAGATTCCGGCGCGGTCGAGGCGGTAGGCACCGAGGCTAAGGAGATGCTGGGCCGCACCCCCGAGCAGATTACGGCAATCCGCCCCATGAAAAACGGCGTCATTGCCGATTTCAAAGCGACTGCGCAAATGCTGCACCATTTCGTGCAGAAGGCACACGCCCGGAAGCGTCTGGTTCATCCTCGAATCGTAATCGGAGTGCCGTCGGAGATCACGCCGGTGGAGCGCCGCGCCGTCCTCGATGCCGCTTATGGAGCCAAGGCGAGTGAAGTCCACATGGTCCAGCAGCCGGTTATGGCCGCCGTCGGCGCTGGCCTGCCGATCGCCGACCCCGTAGGAAACATGGTGGTGGATATCGGCGGCGGGACCACCGACGTCGCCGTCATCTCGCTGGCGGGCGTCGTCTATTCGCACTCCGTGAAGATCGCCGGGAACGCCATGGACGAAACGATTATCGAACACTGCCGGCGCAAATATAACCTGCTGATCGGTGAACGCACGGCGGAGGCCGTGAAGATCGAGATTGGATCGGCATACCCGCTGGCGAACCCGATGAGCATGGAAGTGAAGGGCCGCGATCTGGTTGCCGGCATTCCGAAAATGATCGTCGTCAATGACGTCGAAATCCGCGAGGCACTCGCCACCTGTGTCGGCGGAATCGTGGGAGCAATCAGACTGGCTCTGGAGCGCACTCCCCCGGAACTGAGCGGCGACATCGTGGATCGCGGCATTGTGCTCACAGGCGGCGGCGCGATGCTGAAGAACCTGGACCTCCGCATCCGCAAGGATACGGGCCTGTCGGTCTCAATCGCCGATGAACCTCTGACCTCGGTTGCCTTAGGCGCCGGCAAGATGCTGGACGACTTCGCTCTGCTGCGCAAGGTCTCGATGAACTAAAAGGCCGACCTCACTCCGGCCTTTGCAGACTCAACTCGGTCGTAATCTCGATGGCCGGTTTCAGCGTGCGGTAGACGGGGCAGTGGTCCGCGAACATGCCGTGCACGCGGCGCGCGGTTTCCCAATTGGCTTCCGCTGCCCGCAGCCGCAGCGTAACGTGAATGCGCCGGATGACGAGGACGTTGCTCTCCAGTTCCACTTCACCGACCGCCTCCGAGGTCAGGCTGCCCCCCGCGGCCGGGATTTGACGCGCCTCCAGCGCGCCTCCATAGGTTCCCGTAAGTCAACCAGCAGTCGCGGCTACGATGTAATCGAGTGTGGTGGCGTGCGGCTCCGTTGCGCCCGGCGGAACTTTGTAGTGCTCCGCAACTTCGTCATGCACGCCGAACAGCACCGGTTCCGCCTCGGAAGGCAGGTATGCCCTACGCAGCGGGCCCTTGATTCGTTCAATTCGGACTACCGAGCGATACGCGACATCGGCCATGCTGCCTCCTCGATAGCACCACTCTAGCGCACAACCGAATCGCGCTTGCGTTTCTACCGGAAATCGAGCGTCCCGCGCGGGTGTACACTCAAAATCGGCAGGAGGTGCCATTGTGATCCTGTGCGATTTGTGCGGCGAGCAGAAGGAATGCACGCCGAGGGATATCGAAGGCCGGGAGTTCGACATCTGCGCGGACTGCTGGCGCCCGCTGGAAGAGAAGCTCAAAGGCAAAGGACGGCCCAGAAAGAGAAGGGAGAGCGTGTTCCTGCCCCCGCGGCCCGCTCCGGAGCGGGAACCCGAGGCCCCGAAAGGACCGCCGCACGAGCCGCCGAAGATCTTCGGTGGCACAGCGAAAGCGAATTAAAAGCCAAATGCGGGGAAGCGAAATTCCCGGGGACCGCCTTCCCTATTGAGGCTCCCTCAACGCGCGCCCTCGCCGCCAGCGGGGTAGACCGGCAGGGTGACGCGATCGCCGAAGGCCGCCTTTAAACCCTCGATCGCGCAATTCTCGTCGCCGCCACCGGCGCCACCGCCTACACCCACTGCGCCGATCATTTGCCCGTCCACCACGATTGGGATGCCGCCCGAGTTCGTGAAGAAGCCGAAGTACTGCAGCTGTCGCGGCATTCCTTCCGGATCGTTCTTTAGCTGCGCGGTGCGCATGGAGGTAGGCTGGCGGCTTCTTAGCGCTGTTTGCGCCTTCAGCAGCGCCGTGCGGATGTTGTTAAAGACCTGGCCGTCCATCCGTTCCATGTGAACGAACTCGCCCGCGTTATCGATGATATAAACGGACGCCGTGCCGCCTTTGGAAGCCGCCCAGTCGCGGCAGCCGCGGGCGATCTTCTTGGCGGTCGCCAGCGAGATCTGGTTACCGTCGAAAACGGTCTGCGCACCCTTGCCGCCCACCACGTATTCCGCCGGAAGCGTGGACTTCGGGACTGTGGCGGAGGCGAAGCGCGGAACCGGATCCTTGCCCGCATTCGGGTTCCGGCGTGGAGGAACGTCTTTTTCGAGAGGCGGCACCGAGGGCCCGATCACCTGGGTCAGAGCCTTGTGCGCGCAGATCTCGTCGCTCCACACCGGCACGCGGGGTGCGGATCCGCCGACGCCAACGGCGCCAATCATCTGCTTGTTGACGATGATCGGAAGCCCGCCGGAGTTCGCAAACTCGCCCAACTGAATGAACTGAAGGTCCAACCAGGGGTTCTCAATCACGCGGTTCATGAGAAGCTTACTCGGCGAGCGAAGCATCCAAGCGGTGCGCGCTTTCATTTCGGCAGTAACGATATTGAGATAGCCTTGGCCATCCATACGATCCATGTAGACATGGTTTCCGTCGTTATCGAGCACCATGATGCTGATCTGGACGCCTTCGGCTGCGGCGGCCGCCTCGCACGCATTCGCGATGCGCTCCGCAGTGGCCAGGTTGATCGTGGTAAAGTCCTGAATCTTCTCGGCAGTCTTGCCGCTGACGACGAATTGCTCCGGCACGTTTTGAGCGAGCGCGGCTCCAGCCAGCGCAATTGCTCCGGCCGCGGCCCATCCCAGGATGCGAACTTTCATTTCGTTCCCCCTTGGTGCACAAGATTGCGCCGGCCGCCGGCCCGCGAGGCCGCGGTTGGCGCCAGATCGCATCGGACAGTATACTCCGCCAGGGGTGAAAGGGTGTCCCGTTGTGGCTTCGCACCGGCGGGGCTGAAAGTAAATTTTCAGCCGCGTCCCGTGAGGGCGCGGGTGTGGGTGCGGTGAAGCGTTCGTGCAGCAGGCACCGCGGCATGACTGCCGCGGCTGGAGCCGGCGCTTTGGCTCACTTCGAAGACTCCATTGCGTTTCGAGCGACCCCCCGCCCTGACGGACGGGGCTGAAATTCGCGAACAAGATCTGCGCCCTACCGCTGCGCCACCTGGCTTTTCCAGTATTCCCAAGCGCGATTGTTCGCGGCCGCGCCCGCGGGGGTGGCGTTGGGCGCCGGGCGCGCGCCCGGTTCGCGCTCCAGAAAGCTCACCGTGCCGCCCAACCGCATGGCCTCCTGCTCAACACGCGCGTTCATGTTCAGGAAATACGCGTTACTGACGGCGGTGGGGAGCGAGGAGGCTGTTACCACCACGCCGTGTCCGAACAGAATCATGGCGGTCTTGTCGCCGAGCGCCTGAGCGAGCGCGCGGCCGAGGGCGGGGCTGCGGATGAGCATATCGTCCGCGGTGCCCCCGAAGCGGCGCACATCGAAGACCGGCACTCCGTCATTAATGAACGAGCCCGTATGAATCATGTTGCGCAGCGGCACGGAGCTCGCTCCGAAAGCAATCAACTCGGGCGAGTGGGCATGAATCACTGCCATCACGTCGGGACGGGCCTTATAGATCTCACCGTGGATGAATCGCTCCAGGTACCCATCGGTCCGGTCGGCGCCCACCGCCTTGCTGTCGAGATCGTACTCGATGATGTCGGCGGCGGTCACACTGCCGGCGGCGATGGCGCGCGAAAGGAAATAGTGGTTCGGGTTGCGCGGATCGCGCACGCTGACGTGCCCATACGCGTCGAGAACTCCGATTTCGTGCGCGAGAACGCGGTTTGCGGCGACCAAGTCATCGATGGCCGGGTTATCCGATCGCCCCGCGGCGATGCGCCGATTCGGGCCAGTGGCGGTCTGGGCCACTAACGTTCCGAGCGCGAAGGCCAATCCCAAACCGAGGACGGCTGTAATTCCGATGACAAAGGGGTGCGTCTTCATAGCGATTACTCCAGATCCAGGGCTCACTAGCGCGCGACGGGACTCTCGAACGTCTCGAGGCCGGGAGCGAGGTCGCAAAACTCGTCGTACGGAAAATCGGAGCCCAAGCGTTTCAGTTCCGCAACGAAATGGCAGTCCATCTCGCGCTGCCGTTCGGGGGTCAGCAGCTCCGAGGAGCCGCCCTGCGCGCCCTTGCGCAGCATCCGGTTCTCTCCGCGCCAGGGGATCATCGGCCACATGCCAAATTTTTCGTCGTTCTGTTTCATATATTCGAACGAGGATTTCGCGGCGACCGTGTCGAGGGTTTCTTCCGGTACCCGCACATCCAGAAAGTCCGCGACCTTGGAAACCGTGCCTCGCAGATCACGTTTCATAGACTTGAACGACAGGATCAGGACGTTGGGCCGGTGGCGTTGGGCCCAATAGCCCGCGGTGCTCTTCACCCAGGACCCGGACACGGGCAAGTTGCCGGACAGGAAAATCTTGTACCAGGTGTCCACGGTAGGTAACGGGCCGGCGAGGGGACCTTCTTTGACGAAGAAGAAGTAACTCGAGACAAACACGTCCTTTGGGTCGCGAATGACGATGATGTAGCGTGCTTCGTCTGAGTAGGGGAGTAGTTCCCAGTCGTAGTGCGTTTTGATGACGCGCTTCTGCTCCGGTGATGCGCGCCACACAGCGGGATCTTCCAGGGGAATAGCGTATTTTCGCATCGGGCCCATGTTGGCGGTATCGGGCCAGGGCACGACACAATGGATGTGGTCGAATTCCCCCTTGCCGTGGAAAAGCAGTTGGTGCGCAATCTGCATCATCCAATTGGTGCCGCTCTTGACGTAGGTGGCCACAAACACGTCGCGCCGGCTGGGGGCGTAACCGCGAAGAGGATTCTTCTTGGCGAGCTCTTCATAACGGCGCGCTGTGGCCTTCTCGAAGGCGCGTTCGGCACGCCCCGTCTTCTCGAGAAACCGCATCATTGGACGTCCAATGGCGAACAGGCCCGCGCCGAAAATCGAGCGGAACAGCAGCGACGGTGGCTGCCGTTTGTACGTGTATGCTGCTTCGCTCATGAGACCTTTCCCAGCCGTGCTGCGTAAGGAGTAAAACCCCGGTGCCCGGCGGTTCTTAACAGCATACGCGATCAACCGGCCAGTAGCGCAGCGGGCGCGGCGCAGCCAGCGACATCCCCGGCTGAAATCAGCGGCATGCACTTTCAGCGGTAACGGCGGGGTTCGTTGCCTCGGTCAGCCTCGGTCGGTCGCTTGACCGGCGGCGCTCAGGGCGATACCATAGCGCCAATTTGAATCCCGGTACCCACCCGGGCGAAAGGCAGCTCAATCCAATGAGGGTCGCTTTCTTTCTTACGGCACTGTGCCTCGCCGGCAGCTTGCAGGCGCAGCATTCCTTTACACCCGCCGACGTGGAGAATGGTGCGCGCTTGTACCGGGGCAATTGCGTCAACTGCCACGGGCCGGACGGCGATTTCATCCCCGGCGTCGACTTCTCGCACGGAAAGTTCCTCCGGGCGGCGTCCGACGAGGATATCGCCCACGTGATCATCAATGGAATCGCGGGCGCCGGCATGCCCGCACACAACTTCAGCGAGCAACAGGCCGATCTCCTGGTTGCGTACATACGTTCGCTGGCCACCAGCGCCGGACATTACTCCGGCCCGGCCGGCGACAAAGCGCGGGGCAAAGCCGTGGTGGAGGGCAAAGGACAGTGCCTCACCTGTCACCGCATCAAGGGCAACGGATCGCGGGTGGGTCCGGACCTGAGTGATATCGGCTCGTACCGGCGAGCCGGCGAGGTGGAGGAATCGCTGATCGATCCCGACGCGTCGATTGCGCCCGAGAACCGCTACTTCCGCGTCGCCAGGAAAAATGGCTCGGTGTTCACCGGGAAGCTTCTGAACCAGGACACCTTCACCATGCAATTCATCGATTCCAAGGAGCAGCTGGTCTCTTTGCAGAAGTCCGATATCCGCGAGTATTCGTTCATCAGCAAGTCGCCAATGCCGTCGTACAAAGATAAGCTCAGCGCTCAAGAATTGGCCGACGTCGTCAGTTATCTGATCTCATTGAAAGGCTTGGAATAGTCATGAACGCACGCGTGCTCCTGCTCGCTCTGGTGGCTGGGTCGCTTCCGGCGCAGGTTTCCTTCGACCGTATTGTGCATGCCAACCAGGAACCGCAGAACTGGTTGACTTACTCCGGCACCATGATGAGCCAGCGCCACAGTCCTCTCACCCAGGTTACTCCGCAAAACGTGAAGAACCTGGAGATGCAATGGATGTACCAGGCGCGGTCGCTGGAAAAATTCGAAGCGACTCCCCTGGTGGTGAACGGAATCATGTACACGGTGCAGGCGCCCAACGATGTGATGGCGCTCGACGCGGTGACGGGCCGGCTGTTCTGGACGTACTCGTATACGCCATCGCCCGAGGCGCGGCCCTGCTGCGGACGCGTGAACCGCGGGCTGGCCATTCTCGGCGACGTCTTGTACATGGGCACCATCGATGCCCATCTGCTGGCCATCGATGCAAAGAACGGAAAGCCGCTGTGGAACGTGCAGGTGGCGAAAGCGGAATCGGGGTACGCCCTGACGCACGCTCCCCTCGTCGTGAAGGACAAGGTGATTGTTGGAACCGCGGGCGGCGAGTTCGGCATTCGCGGCTACATCGCAGCCTACGATACGAAGACCGGGAAAGAAGCCTGGCGCTTCTATACCGTCCCTGGCCCGGGCGAGCCCGGGCATGAGACCTGGCAGAACGACGCGTGGAAAACCGGCGGCGGTTCGATCTGGGTGACCGGCTCCTACGACCCGGACCTGAATCTCACTTACTGGGGGGTCGGCAACCCCGGCCCCGATTGGAACGGCGATCCGCGGCCCGGCGACAATCTGTATACGGACTCGGTGGTGGCGCTCGACCCCGATACCGGCAAGCTGAAGTGGTATTACCAGTTCTCGCCGCATGACGAGTTCGATTACGATGCGGTTCAGGTTCCGGTGCTGGCGGATATGGAGTGGCAGGGGCGCCCGCGCAAGGTCATGCTCTGGGCCAACCGCAATGGATTGTTTTACGTCCTGGACCGGACCACCGGGCAATTCCTGTTAGGGAAGCCGTTCGTGAAGGTGAACTGGATGGACGGTTTCGACGAGAAGGGGCGGCCGAGACGCATCGCCGGCAAAGCACCGACAGCGGAAGGAACCCAGATCTTTCCCGGGAACCAGGGCGGAACGAACTGGTATTCTCCGTCGTACAGCGCGCGCACCGGACTCTTCTATATTCCATCCTGGGTGGAGTACGATTCGACCTACTTCAAAATCCCGGCGGAATACAAGGAGGGAGAGCGGTATACGGCGGGCGCGCCACGCTCGACCATCGGCGGCAGCAATGCGCCAGCCGCGCCGCTGACCCGGCTGGAAAAGGAAGGCTACGGCGCAGTCAGGGCCATGGATCCGAAAACCGGTCTGATGAAATGGGAATTCAAGATGGCCGACGTTACCGATGCTGGCATTCTCACCACGGATTCCGATCTCCTATTCACCGGCGGCCGCGACGGTTACTTCTTCGCCCTAGACGCCCGCAACGGAGAACTGTTGTGGAAGGTGAGCATCGGCGGCCGCGCGCAAAACGGTCCGATCAGCTATTCGGTGAACGGCAAGCAGTACATCGCGTTTGCCGCGGGGAACTCGCTGTTCAGCTATGCGCTGAAGTAAGGCGCGGCAACTCTCACGCCTCGCGTTCTCTAGCGAGAAACTCCTTCCGAGCGGTCTGGAGTTCTGGTATCCGCGAGGAGGCGACGTTCCAGACTTCATCTAGATCGACGCCGATATAGTCGTGGATCAGAACGTCGCGCATGCCACAAATAGCTTTCCAGTCCAACTGGGCCAAACAGCGCCGCGTCTCGGCCGAGACCCGCTTGGCGGCCTCGCCGATTACCTCGACGTTCCGGATGACCGCATCCTGCAAAACCTCCGAAGCCAGGAACGTTTCTTTGCCAGGTTCGATAAAGTGCGTGATGCGCTGGCAGCGCTCGAGCATATGGTGCAGGTACAGCCGGTCGTCCTTCACAACGGAGTCGCCTCGCGAAGGATCCTGTCACGCACATACCAGTGGAGCGACTTTTCTGTTCCTAGATGGACTCTTACGCCCAACAGTTCCTCGAGATCTTGCACGAGTCCGCCATGGTCCATCAGACTACGGCCCGCCTCCCAATCGACGAGCAGGTCGAGGTCGCTACCTTCGGTGGCATCGCCGCGTGCTACTGAACCGAATACACGTAGGTTGCGGGCGCCGCGCAACTCGCTCAAGCGCAGAATCTCTTTCCGCTTGTCCGAGCGTAGGGTGTCCAGGCTAAGCATGAATCTATTTTGCGACAGTTCGCTGGCTCAGCGACACGGGGCATCGCCCACAAGCCGCTGACCCGCCCGGAAAACGAAGGCTACGGCGCAGTCAGGGGCATGGATCCGAAAACCGGTCTGATGAAATGGGAATTCAAGATGGCCGGCATTGGTAGCGCCAGCGGGAATTGAATTTTCTTGAGATCGCCAGATCCCCGCCGCACTACAATGACGGCTGGCTGACAATTGCAGCGCCGACTGGCTTGTGTAGCGGTCAGAGCGGATAACGCTAAGCACCTGCCGGCTGTATGATCGCCCCGGGGGCACGTGCTGGGGATCCAGGATTCAACCAGCACGTGTCCCTAAGGCGGCGCGCATATGGTTCAAGAATGGGGAAGGTGCTCAGCTTGGACTCCCCATGCGCTGTGTTGGCTTACTTCTCGCCGTAAATGGCTACCGCTGTGCTTTCCGGAGTGTCGGTTGTCCCGGACCCCCAAACCGCGCTGCTGCCCCACACCGCGCTAAACCCTTGCGTGGTATCCGAGCCCCAAACGGCGCTGGAACCCCACACCGCGCTGCTACCCCAGACCGCGCTGGACCCCCAAACGGCATTACTTCCCCATACCGCTGACTGCGCATTGACCACGGTGACGGTGTCATTGGACGTGTTGAACACCGCCGTTGGCGATAGGGCCGGCAATGTGGCCGTATCCGAGTTATTCAGTGCCGCCCAGACATCCAAATACCCGGCGCCGACGGTGAAAATGTCATATTGACTGGTATATGTCGCGCCAGTTGTCGGATCGGTGGCGATGCTGGAAGACGGAAACGTTTTGGTCGCCGTCTTCATGAGCCGAGCCTTTACCTGGTCGGGTGTCAGGTTCGGATTCTGCTGAAGCAATAGAGCTGCCGCTCCGCTCACCATCGGCGCAGCGAAACTGGTACCGCTCATCGTGTAGTAATCGCTCGAACGCGCCGTGCTTCCGGTGTTCTCGTATTCCTTAAGCGGAACCGCATTCGCGGGATATTCGTTCTGAAGCTGTGCTGTGCTGGCCAGCAGAGAGATAACGCGATTGCCTGGCGCAACGAGATCCGGCTTGACGATGTGGTCTATTAACGTCGGCCCCTTGGAGCTATAGCTGGCAATGAGGTCATCGCTACGGGACGGCGTGGCCATCGTCTTCATTGCGCCGACGGTGATCGCGTACGGGTCGTTGGCGGGAGCCTGGATGGTGGCGTAGCCGTTGGTGCCCCGCGAATTGTCGCGTCCTTGATTTCCCGCCGCGACGACCACCACGATTCCCGCTTTCCATGCCTGCTCAACCGCCTGACACAAAGGATCGACCGTATAACTTTCAAACACCGGCCGGCCCAGGGAGAGGTTGATTACGCGAATATTGTACTTGCTCTTTAGATTAATGGCCTTCTGGATGGCTGCAATGACGGTGCTATCGCTGCCTTGGCCGTTCTGGTTCAGCACCCGCAGGTTAATTAAGCTGGCATCGGGCGCCACTCCGCGGAAAGTCAGAAAATAAAGCGAACCAGTCGAGCGGCTACCGTTTCCCCCGATGATCCCGGCCACGGTTTGGCCGTGTCCGTAATGGTCATCGGTGCCGCCCCCGACAAAATCCTGACTATAGGCGACGCGGAGCGCACCTTTGGCGTTTTTTAAATCCGGGTGATTCGCTATACCGCTATCGATCACCGCGACTCCGATGCCGGAGCCATCCCAACCGTACGACAGCGCGATATTCGCATTTACTGCATTTTCCGCGACGTCTATCGAAGCCTGCACCGGTCGATCAGGAGAAATGTAAAGGACCGTCGGATCGGCGGCAAGTTTTTCCAGCGCCCCAGCCGGGACGGAATAATGTCCGGCTTTGACGATTTCCAGCGGCCGCCTCAACGTGCCGCCGTATCTGCGAACGCTTTCATGATGCCGCGCCGTTGGCACGTCGGTGTATTGAACGATTACATCGATCGTTGCGTCTGGATCGGATGCTTGCAAATCCGGCGATAGCTTTGTCGATTCCGAAAAAGCCAACGTGGCGAAGAGCGCCAATGAGATCAATTTGAGGGGGCCTGACATCCGTGCTTTCTCCGGGCTGTACTAGGCAATGTTCGTGCCGCTTGAGCTCCAGCCGTACTCCATAGAAAAGACACGGTCGAGTTAACCTTGGACATCAGAGGGAATCGGACAGTCTGGCGGTTGGGGCGCCAGTTTGTCATGGGAACCGGTCAAGGATGGCGGGCGACCAGGGGCACAGCACAACCACGAATCGGGGCAGGCCTGCAAGCGGACGGTCTACTTCGGGCTGACGATCAGACGGGTGTAGTCAGATTCCCATCGGCAACAAAGCACCTGCGCTGCCAACCAAGGTCAGTCGTGAGACCATGACAAACACGGAACGATCAGCTTTCGAAGGGAAATGACAGATTCTGGTTTCAGTCCATCGTGAGCACAACGCGGTACTGAGCGTCCCCGCTCATCATGCGAGCGTAGCCTTCGGCCG
>CAYMHP010000049.1:16941-25466 GCA_964390225.1 uncultured Solibacteraceae bacterium | reverse complement strand
GTGGACGACCTCATCGATACTGCCGGTACACTGGTGAAAGGCGCCGAGGCACTTCTGGCGAAGGGCGCAATGAGTGTTTCGGCCTGTGCGACCCATGCCGTGCTCTCAGGACCCGCGGTAAGCCGCATTGAAGACTCGGATATAAGAGAGGTCGTGTTTACGAATTCGATTCCGCTCTCGAAAGAGGCGAGGAAGTGCGACCGGATCAAATCGCTGTCGGTATCCAAATTGCTGGCGGAAGCGATCCGGGCGATTCACGGCGAGACGTCCGTGAGTGGATTGTTTGTTTGAAGTGAATTGAGCCGCCAGGATCCTTATGGTTCCGAAACGGCCGGGTGAACCGGACTTCGATCCCGCGCAGCGGGCGCTCGAACCCACGTTAGCCCAAAGGAGAATGCAGTGAGAAAAGAGATTACCGTCACCGCCGAGGTGCGTTCCTCGCGCGGCAAGAACGAGGCGCGCCGCACCCGGCGCGCGGGGCAGATTCCAGCCGTGGTCTACGGCTCGTTTCAGGACCCCGTTTCCGTGGCAGTCAGCCCGCGCGAAATCCTCAAAATCGTCCGCAGCAACACGGGCTATAACACGATCTTCAATCTGGCGATTTCCGGCGGGGAAACCACGCCGGTCATGGTAGTGGATCAGCAGATCGATCCGCTGAAGGGGACGTTGTTGCACGCGGACCTGAAGCGCATCGACCTGACGAAGCGGCTCCGCGTCACGGTTCCCGTAATCACCGAAGGCGAGCCGACCGGCGTGAAGGTGCAAGGCGGGTTGCTGGAAATCGTCACGCGCTCGATCGAAATCGAGTGCCTTCCCGATGACATTCCGGAAAAGTACGTCATCGACGTCACGGGGCTCATGATCGGTCAAAGCAGGCGCGCCAGCGACGTGCCGCTCGGCGGGTCGTCCAAGCTGGTCAGCGCGCCCGATACGGTGATCGCGCACGTGGTCGCGCTGCGAGCCGAAGAAGCCGCGACACCGGAAGCCGCTGCCGCCCCCGAAGCCGCGGCTGGAGCCGAGCCCGAGGTCATCAAGAAGGGCAAGAAGGAAGAAGAAGCGCCGGCCGAGGACAAGGGCAAGAAGAAGTAATCCGACATGTTCCTGGTGGCCGGTCTGGGCAACCCGGGCGAGGAATATGCGTCCACGCCGCACAATATCGGGTTCCTGGTGGTCGACCGGCTTGCCGAACGGCACGGTATTCGCATCAGCCGGAAAGATTCCAAAGCGCTCGTCGGAGTGGGCGAGATCGAGGGACGCCCGGTGATGCTTGCCAAGCCGCAAACGTACATGAATCTCAGCGGCACGTCGCTCGGACCGCTGATGGACAAGCACTCGATCGCGCTCGAGCGGTTGGTGGTGGTCTACGACGACCTCGACCTGCCGTGGATGGCGCTGAAGATCAAGCCGAAGGGCTCGGCCGCCGGTCACAACGGCATGAAGTCGGTGATCGGCACGTTGGGCACGGGCGAGATCGTTCGCGTGCGGTTGGGGATTCATCCGGGCCACCGGCTCGACAGTGGCAAGGATTTCCTGCTGGCGCCCATGCGGCGCTCGCAACAGAAGGAATTGGACGAGCTGGTCGGTTATGGAGCCGACGCGGTTCGCGCCATAATTGCCGAGGGCGTCGAAAAGGCCATGACGAAATTTAATCGTCGCGCCCCAGGCTTACAAACAGAGGAAGCATGAGGATTTACGAAGAGTTGTTCATAGCGAAGCCGGACGCGCCGGAAGAGGAGGTCGACCAGTTCATCGAGCAGTTACGAACGCAATTGACCACCGCCGGAGCCACGGTGGACAAAGTCGATAAATGGGGCAAACGCCGTCTGGCGTATCGCGTCGACAAGTATCGCGAGGGCGCGTACGTGCTGTTTCAGTTTTCCGCCGGCCCCGAAGCGGTGAAGGAGCTGGAGCGCCGCCTGCGCGTTTCCGACATTGTGATCAAGTTCTTGACGGTGCGCATTGATGAGACGCTGAAACGCCTCGAAAAGCGCAAGAAACAGCGAGATAAACGCGCGGTGAAGCGCGCGCAATCCGCGCCGGCGAGCGCGCCGGGGGCGCCGGCACTGCCCGGCATGGGACAACCAGTGGAAGCACCGGCAATGCCGGGATTGCCGAGGGAGAGCTAAGCCATGGCGGAATCCAAAGGAAGACCGGGTAGCGCCGCGCAGCGGCCCACCGGCGGCGACAAGGCTGTCGCCACACAGAAGAAACAATATTTCCGGCGCAAGAAGGTCTGCCGTTTCTGCGTCGAGCGCATCGACGACATCAACTACAAGGACGTCAAACTGCTGCATGCCTTTGTCGCCGAGCGCGGCAAGATCGTTCCGCGGCGGATCTCGGGAGTGTGCGCGCCGCACCAGCGCCGCCTGACCGACGCTATCAAGAAGGCGCGCAACATCGCGCTGTTGCCTTTCGCGGCCAGCTTCTAACAGCAGGAGGATCGGACATGGATGTCATTTTGAGAGAAGACGTTGAGAAGCTGGGAAACCGGGGCGAAGTAGTCAAAGTCGCGCCGGGATACGCCCGCAATTTCCTGCTGCCGAAGCGCCTCGCCGTCGAGGCCACTGAAGCCCACCGCAAAATTGTGGAGCAGGAGCGCCAGGCGCACCTGCGCAAAGAAGCCAAAGCCAAGGGTGAAGCCGAGGATCTCGCCAAGCTGCTGGGGGGCGTGAGCATCACGATCCCACAGAAGGCCGGCGAAAACGACCAGCTGTTCGGGTCGGTCACGGCCAAGGACGTGGCCGATGCACTGGCCGCCAAGAACTTCACCATCGATCGCCGCAAGGTGCAACTGGACGAGCCGATCAAACAACTCGGCGAGTTCAAAGTGCCCGTCCGGCTGCATCGCGAAGTAACCACCGAAGTCACCGTCAACGTAGTCAAGGAAGAGTAGTCCGCAGCGCCGGCGGTCGCAGCCGATTTCAGCCGCGGCAGTCATCCGCGGTGCCCCATACACGCCAGCTTCACCGTTGCTGGCCCTCCGCCCTCACGGGCGCGGCTGAGCGTCCGGTGGCACGGGCGGCTGCGACCTCCGGCGCTACCCGCGATATCATAGCCTTCTATCCCTAAGAGGGAATGGGAGGCGTTTGCCGTGATTCGCACATTCGCGCTCGTCTTTTCGAGCACTCTGTTTGTGGCCTTTGGACAGACTCCCTGCGAGAGCCTGGCCAACCTGAAACTCCAGAACGCGACGATCAGCAAAGCCGAAATCGTCGCCGCCGGCCCATTCCGCGCGCCCGCGCCGGCCGGAGTTCCGGCTCGGGCCGGCGGGCCATCGGCGCCCACCCTCAATCTCCCCTCGTACTGCCGCGTGGCATTGGCCCTGACACCCTCGTCCGATTCGCACATTGAGACAGAAGTGTGGCTGCCCGCTTCGGAGTGGAACGGCAAGTTTCAGGCTGTCGGCAACGGCGGTTGGGCCGGGTCCATCAGCTTCGGAGCCATGGCCGCGGCGGTGAAGGACGGCTACGCGACTGCCTCGAACGACACCGGGCACACCGGCCAGGATCCAGTATTCGCGCTCGGCCACCCCGAAAAACTCATCGACTTCGCTTATCGTGCCAACCATGAAATGACTCTTCAGGCGAAGGCCATTGTCACTGCGTTTTACGGAAAAGCCCCGACCTTGTCTTACTGGAACGGCTGCTCGACTGGAGGCCGCCAGGGGCTCATGGAAGCGCAGCGCTACCCGGAAGACTTCGACGGCGTGATCGCCGGCGCGCCAGCCAATCCGCAGACCCACCTGCACGCCTGGGACATGATGGTCGCTACCGCCGTGCTCAAAGACGACCAGCATTTCCTTACGCCAGGCAAGCTCGCCAGCGTGACCAAAGCGGTAATGGCGGCCTGCGATGCGAAGGATGGCGTGAAGGACGGCGTTCTGAACGATCCGCGCAAATGCCATTTCGATCCTTCCGTGCTCTTGTGCAAGTCGGACGACTCGGACGCTTGCCTCACTGCGCCCCAGGTGGAAGCCGTCAAGCTGGTCTATTCGTCAGCAAAGTGGAAAAACGGGAACCTCATCTTCCCGGGCAAAGAGCCGGGCAGCGAAATCTTCTGGCCGCAGCTTAATCCGGCAAAGGCGCCTCTGCCACTCTCCAGGGGCACGTTCCAATATGCGACCTATCAGGATGCCAATTGGGATTGGCGCAACTTCGATTTGGAGCGCGACACGGCCGCCGCCGATGAAAAATTCGGGTACGTGAATGTCAGCCCGGACCTTTCCAGATTCAAAGCACGCGGAGGAAAGCTCCTGCTGTATCACGGCTGGAACGATCAGGCGATCTCGCCCGAGAACACCATCAACTATTATTCGAGCGTGCTGCAGAAGATGGGCTCCAAACAATCCGACTGGCTGCGCCTCTTCATGGTCCCTGGAATGACGCATTGCCAGGGTGGCCCCGGTCCCGACCAGTTCAACAAGATCGGTGTAATCGAGCGCTGGCGCGAGGGCAACTCCGCCCCCGATCAGATCACGGCATTCCATGTCAGCGGCAACGCCGTCGATAACTCGCGCCCGCTGTGCCCGTATCCGCAGGTTGCGGTCTACAAGGGAACGGGCAGCACCACCGATGCGGCGAACTTCAGTTGCAAGGCGCAGTAGAAGCGGATTCGCCGGAGCGCTTTACGTGCGATTCGGTGTGTCAATAGCAATTTAGTTTGGCGATTCTGAGTTGATGTATGCGCGCGCACATCAGGTCTATTTCGCGCTTTTACATCCCACCGACCTCAGATACAATCCCGCGAAGGGCTTTTCAGACGAGCTGACGGGGAGTGATGGTATGCGCGTCACTTAAACTCGCCTGCGGATGCCAAAAACTCAATTGGAGAAAAAGCATGAAAATTCCAGCGGGGATTTCGAACCGATTTCGTGTACCGATCACACTGCTCAGCGCGTGCCTCGGGTTTGGCAGTCTCACTTTCACTCACGGACAGAGCAGCTTTCCTCTGCCGCCACCGACCCCTTTTCCCGGACTCGAGGATCCCATCCCGACTCCGATGCCCACCAGCAAAGTAACGGTGGGACTTCAGACGATAATGACGGGCCTGATCTCTCCTGTTACCGGCACCTTTGCTCCGGGCCACCCGAACGACTTGTTTGTCCTCGATCAGCCCGGCCAGATCTGGGACATCCACATGACCGGCAACGGCAACGATGACGACGCCGGCGCAAATGGGCCGGCGCCGACAAAGACACTGTTCATGGATCTGAGCAGCAGGCTTGTTGCGGTAGGCAAGCTGTTTCCCGGATTCCCATATGACGAACGCGGGATGTTGGGATTGGCCTTCCATCCCCGATTCCTGCAGAACGGGTTGTTGTACACCTTCACCTCGGAACCGGTGAACGGCAGGGCCGATTTCAGTACGATGGGCATCAATAACCCGACCAACGCGCCTGCGAATTGTCAAACTGTCATCACCGAGTGGAAAGTAAGGTTCCCGAGTGAGAATCCGCTCACGGTGGAACCGACAAGCGCACGGGTGTTGTTGCGCATCGACAAGCCGTATTTCAACCACAACGGCGGCACGCTGGCTTTCGGAGACGACGGGCTGCTGTACATATCGTTAGGCGACGGCGGGAACGGAAACGACACGGGCGTCGGACACGTGCCCGGGGGAAACGGCCAGAGCCTGACGCCCGGAAACGTCCTCGGAAAGATTCTCCGCATCGACCCACTGGGCCGGAACTCGGCCAACGGCAAATACGGAATCCCGGAGGACAATCCGTTCGTGAACAGTTCGACGATTCCGCATGAGATCTACTCTTACGGACATCGCAATCCGTATCGGATGTCGTTCGATATGGACGGCGAGCAACTGACCGTCGCCGATGTCGGACAGAATTCGGCGGAGGAAATCGATAACGAGATTCGCGGTGGAAACTACGGCTGGCCAGTGAAAGAGGGAACGTTCCTGTTCGCCGTCAATCCGACCGACCCGAATATTCTCTCGAGCGGCTACGTCTACGCGAACAGTCCCGGTTACCCGCCGAACATGATCGATCCGATCGCCGAATACGATCACACCGACGACGGAGGCAAAAGCGAAGTCCGCGCGGCGATTATCGGCGGATTTCTCTATGAAGGAGAGAAACTGAAGGAACTGAAGGGTCACTACGTGTTTGGAGACTACGGTAGCGGGGTAGGAGCGCCAGTTCCCTCCGGGCACGTCATGGCCCTGTTCGATAATCAGCCGGCGTATCTCACCATAGCCGGGAGGCCGGGTGCGCTGGGACTGTTCGTTCTCGGATTCGCGCGGGATTTCCACGGAGAGATTTACCTGCTCGGCAATACCACTGGACTCGTTACAGGATCTACAGGACAGGTTCTGAAGCTGGTTCGGCCTTAAGCGACAACGCCCGCGGGCTTGTGCCGCCGGTTCTCGATTTTACCGAACCGGCGGCAAAGACCGCCGGCGCGCCTCCGCCAGTTTCCCACTCATCTGCTAAACTTTTCGCCATGTCCCCTGAACCGAGAAGTGAAATCGTACAAGACCTGGAGAACAGCCGCGAGGACCTGCACAGCGCCGTCGCCGGCCTCCCCGAAGCACACTCGAAGGTTACACCGGAACCGGGCCGCTGGTCCGTTTTAGAGTGCCTCGAGCATATCGTGAACGCCGAAGATCGGTGGCTCAACCGGCTGAAAGAAGCCGAGACCACCGGCGCCCCTCCCATCGACAAGGAGAAGGAGGCGCGGCTCCGAGTGCGCATCAACGATCGTTCATTCCGCGCTCAGGCGCCCGAACCAGTGAGACCCGTCGGGCGATTTGCCACGCTCTCCCAGGCGCTGGAGGCTTTCAACGCAACCAGGACCCGCACGATGCAGTTCGCGCAGGAGCAGGGCGAGCGGCTCTACTCGATCAACACGCAGCATCCTGCATTTGGACCGATGAACGGAACCGAGCTGCTGGTGATCGCGGCGAACCATTGCCGCCGCCACTCCGCACAAATTCGCGAGGTTCGGGCTGCGATCGAAAAGTCGTAAGAGGTCTATCTGACGGCCTGGGCCGAGGCTGTCTTCGGGGGCCGCACCAGATCCATCGGATTCATATCCGCCGGAATGACAAGGTCCACGAAGCCCGCGAACATTTCTTCCCAGCTCTGATCGCCCCAGTAGACTTCCTTCTTCGGATCGGGATTGTAGGGATTCGTGGGCGAATTGTCGTAAAACGCCGTTCCTTCCAGTTGCGTGCCCTTAGGTAATGCAATCGGCTGGTCCAGGTAGTAAGTAAGCTGCCAGTTGAAGTTGTAATTGGGTACCTTCAACAACGTTTGCGTTTCGCCGCCCGGAAATATTGCCCTGTACTCGAACGACTTTCCGCGCAGGTGCATGTGCGGGAACATCGCCTGGAGTTTGGCATCCGCTTGCAGCGTGACGTTCCCATCGACGCGATGGTTTGCCTCGCCGGGAGGAATGCGCAGACTCGCGTTCATGAGAAAGGCATTTACGACCCGCTCTTTGGGCCGCTCGGTCGCGAACGTCATGCCGACCTCGCTGCGGTCTACTGCTTCCTTGCCATTCGCGGTGTAGTGCATCTGGAAAATCAGGTCCGCGCCCGCCGGAATCAGCCGCGCCTGGCCCGGCAGCGTGCGGTACGCGACTCCTCCGGGCACGTACACGCCGGCCATCTCATAGGAGTTGTTGTTGACACCGTAGAGAGACGCACGGTCATTCTGCGGCGGCCGTTCTTTGGATGGACCCTGCTCGCTCTTGGGAACAAACGGCACTCCTGGTTGGGCATCGGCCAGGAACTTGGAACCCTTCGGCCGGACGTAAACAATGATGTGATGCACCACGGCCCTGTTTCCTGGGCGAACTTCGATCTCTTTCACCCAACGGTCCTCCGTAAAGCCCGTGGGCACCACGAAATACGTGTACTCGACCGTGCCCTTGGCCGGCACGGGGAAATCCACGCCCATGTTAAAGACCTGGTCCGGCTTCCCGATCGACCAACCCTCGGTGAAGTTCAGGGGCGGCGGCGCATCTTTTGCATTTCCCGGCTGCGCTCCGGTATCCGCCCAGGCAACGAGCGTGTCCATTTCCGATTTCGAGAGCGACCGCTCATTGGCGAACTTCCCGTAGTGCGGATCGGCGAACCAAGGCGGCATCTTGTGCGAGAGCACTGCGACTTTGATCGCTTTGGCCCACGGACGCGCATCGGCATAGCTCAGCAACGACATAGGCGCGACGGCGCCAGGCCGGTGGCATTCCTGGCAATGTTTCTCGAGGACGGGGGCGACATCTTTGTAAAAGGTCGGGGCCTGGGCATACCCGAGCCCGCCCGCTACTGCAGCAATTAACATGAGGCGCATCGTAATCCCTCCTGGCGCGATGCCCTCAGACTAGCACAGGCGTTGTTTGGACGTCCCGGGGGCGCCGGCATCGCGAACTCTACTCCTCTACCATTCTCAGACGCAGTTCGCGCAGATTTGCTAACAGGAAATCCGGCGCCTGTGCGCGCAAATCCTCGGGCGGCGTGATGCCGGTGCGCACGGCGATGGCGCGGATGCGGTTCGCACGGGCCGC
>CAYMHP010000049.1:0-16931 GCA_964390225.1 uncultured Solibacteraceae bacterium | reverse complement strand
GCAAGCCGGGCAAGGCCTGCGCGCGTCTTGGCCATCTCGCCGAACGCGCCGAATCGGAAGTAGCGGCGCAGGCCCGCGCGCTCCAGTTTGCGCCACCCGATCCGCGTCAGGTTTCCGGTGACCAGGGCAAGCAGAATCTGCCGGCGGGTCAGCCGGTCGAGCAGCGGCTCGACTCCCGGGCAGTGCTTGGTGTGTAGCGCCGGACAAACGCGGAGGTAGTGGCGCTCGGCGGCGCGAAGGATCTCCGGCATTGCCCCGCGGATCCGCGAACGCGACAGGCCGGCGCGCAGCATCATTCGCGTCAGAATGTCGGGATCGAGCATGCCTTGCACCGGTATGCCCTCCGTGGTCGTTTCGACGCCCGTGATTTTGCGGACGCCTTCCACCAGCGATTCCCGGTGATGCGGGCCGGCGCGGCGCACCAGTGTTCCATCTATATCAAAAAGGACCAGCGCCCGATACGTCACAGTTGAATTGCAATCATAACAACCAGCCGCCGCTACAATGAGGATGTGCACCGTTCCAAGTTTCGCGTCGGCCTGATTCAGATGGCCTGCTCGCAGGATCCCAACGAAAATCTGGCCAAGGCCGAATGGCGCATCCGCGAAGCCGCCGGTAATGGCGCCCAGATCGCGTGCGTGCAGGAGTTGTTCCGCTCGCAATACTTCTGCCGCGAAGAGAACTCGGAACTTTTCGACCTGGCGGAGCCGATCCCTGGCCCCACGACCAACCTGTTCACGAGCCTCGCCCAGGAACTCAATATCGTGATCATCGGATCGGTGTTCGAGCGGCGCACCGCGGGCGTGTATCACAACACCTCCGTGGTCATCGATGCCGATGGCGCGCTGCTCGGCGCCTATCGCAAAATGCACATCCCCGACGACCCGCTGTATTTTGAGAAGTACTACTTCACCCCCGGCGACCTGGGCTTCCGCTGCTTCGATACGCGCTATGCGCGGATTGCGCCGCTGGTGTGCTGGGATCAGTGGTATCCGGAGGCTGCGCGCCTGGCCGCTTTGGGCGGCGCGCAGGTGCTCTTCTACCCCACCGCGATCGGCTGGCACCCGGCGGAAAAGGCACAGTACGGCGCCGCCCAGCATGACGCCTGGCGCACCATTCAGCGGGCGCACGCCATCGCCAACGGACTCTACGTGGCGGCGGTCAATCGCGTAGGCTACGAAGGCCCGCCGGAACACGGCCTCGAGTTCTGGGGCGGCTCGTTCGTTTCCGATCCTTTCGGGCAGGTGCTGGCGGAAGCATCCAGCGACCGCGAAGAAACGCTCATCGTCGAATGCGATCCGCGCCGCATTGAAGAGGTGCGCCGCAACTGGCCCTTCCTCCGCGATCGCCGCATTGATGCCTACGCTCCCATCTGCAGCCGGGTGATCGATTGAGCGCTGGGAATTCCGAGC
Organism: uncultured Solibacteraceae bacterium; assembly: GCA_964390225.1. Taxonomy (GTDB): domain Bacteria; phylum Acidobacteriota; class Terriglobia; order Bryobacterales; family Bryobacteraceae; genus PSRJ01. The sequence continues at coordinate 15,519 of CAYMHP010000049.1, read as the reverse complement.
AGACCGGGACTCCGCGCGCCGGCGGCTTCCGCATGCCCGCCGAATGGGAGCCCCACGAAGGGACCTGGATCGCCTGGCCGCATAACCGCTCCGATTGGCCGGGCCGGTTTGCGCCCATACCGTGGGTCTATGGCGAAATCGTTCGCAAGCTGAGCCATGTGGAACGCGTTCACATACTGGTCGAGAACGACGCGCTCGAGCAGCACGCCACCCGCGTGTTGAAGAAGGTAGGCGCGGCGATGGAGGCGGTGGAATTCGTTCCGTGTCCCACCAACCGCGTCTGGACCCGCGATTACTGCCCTCTCTTCCTGAAGAACGTGGACGGTAAAACGGCGCTGGCAGCATGGAAGTTCAACGCCTGGGCCAAGTACGACGATTACGAGTGCGATGCGCAGGTGCCCGGCTTCCTCGCGCACCGCCTGAAGCTGCCGGTGTGGACGCCGCAGCTCGTTCTCGAGGGAGGTAGCATCGACGTCGACGGCGCAGGCCTGCTGCTGACCACCGAGGAATGCCTGTTAAGCCCCGTCCAGGCCCGCAACCCTGGCGTGAGCCGTACGGAACTCGAGCAAGCGTTCGCCGATTACCTTGGGATCGACCGCGTAATCTGGCTGCGCACCGGGATTGTCGGTGACGTTACTCACGGCCACATCGACGACCTCGCCCGCTTCGTCGCGAAGGATACCGTCGTAACAGCCAGCGAAAGCGACGGAGGGGACGCGAACTATCGAGCGCTGGAGGAGAACTGCCGGCTGCTGGCGGAATCCGGGTTGCGAGTGGTGAAAGTGCCTATGCCGCACCCGGTGGTCTTCTCGCGGCGGCGGCTGCCGGCAAGCTATATGAATTTTTATATCGCGAACGGCTTGGTTCTGGTGCCGACCTTCAACGATGCGAACGACCGGTTTGCGTTATCAATCCTCGCCGAGCTTTTCCCGGATCGCGAAGTGACCGGCATCAACTGCACCGAGCTGATCTGGGGATTAGGCGCCCTCCACTGCATGACCCAGCAGCAGCCGAAGTAGCCCGCAGACCGCGCCCTCACGGGACGCGGCTGAAATCGGACTCGGCCGGGACTGCTTTCAGCCCTGCGCCTGCGGTCGGGGGTGAGCCGGGCACTCCTCATGATATGCTCATCCGATGGCCAAACCGGCCACCGCCGCATTGCCCGATCTCGGCGAGCGCACTCTCCGGCGCGTGACCCGCCGGTTGATGCCGTTCCTCTTCCTGCTTTACGTGGTCGCCTACATCGACCGCATCAATATCGGTTTCGCAGGGCTGCAGATGACGGGAGATCTCGGCTTCTCCGACGAAGTGTTCGGCATGGGCTCTGGCATCTTTTTCGTGGGATACCTGCTCCTGGGAATTCCCGGTGCGATCCTCGTCGAGCGATGGAGCGCGCGCAAAGCAATGACCGCCACCATGCTGGTCTGGGGCTGCGTCGCCTCGCTGACCGGCCTCATCCACACTAAGCCCGAGTTCTATACCATGCGCTTTCTGCTCGGCTTGACAGAGGCCGGCTTCTTCCCTGGGATGATCACGTATCTGACGCATTGGTATCGCCCTCGCGACCGCGCCAAAGCGGTCGCCATGTTCATGGCCGCCATCCCGGTCTCCCAGGTGGTCGCGTCTCCCCTATCGGCCCTGTTGCTGCGGGTCCACTGGCTCGGTCTCGGAGGCTGGCGCTGGCTGCTGATTCTTGAGGGTGTGCCGGCGGTCGTGTGCGGCATCGTCAGCTGGTATTACTTAACCGACCGGCCGCACCAAGCCTCCTGGCTGAAACCGGAGGAGCGCGACTGGCTCACCGAGGAACTCGCCCGTGAGAACGCCGGCAAGGGCGCGAGCCGCATGCCGCTCAGGCGCGCGCTTTCACGCGACGTGTGGCTGCTCTGCGCGGCCTACTTCGGCGGCACCACCGGCACTTACGGCCTGGGACTGTGGATGCCTAAGCTGCTGCAGCGCGTCGGACACCTCAACAACGTCCAGACTTCGCTCTGGACCGCGGTCCCCGCGCTCGCCGCCGTTCCGGTGATGCTGGTGTGCGGCTGGCATTCCGATAAAACCGGCGAGCGCATCTGGCACACCGCTCTGCCGCGTTTTTTAGGCGCCGCGGCGCTGTTCGCCGTAACCAGCGACCGGATCGGCCTCCCCACCGCGCTGGTGTTGTTCTCGATCTCGTACGCCGGCATCACGGCCGCCTACCCATCGCTCTGGGCCATTCCCAGCAGTTTTCTCGGCGCGACCGCCGCGGCCGCCAGCGTCGGCTTGATCAACTCCTCAGGCAACATGGGCGGTTTCGCCGGCCCGTACCTGATCGGCTGGTTCAGCAACCGTGGCTCTTATGCGGGCGGCCTGTGGGCCGATGCCGGCTTCCTGGTGATGTCCGGAATCGCGGTCCTGCTGGTGCGGGCGCGCGCCAATCACTCGTAGCCGGCCATCAGGAAATCGAAATCGCAGCCCAGGTTGGCCTGTGTGACGTGCTCCAGAAACAAGCGGCCGTAGCCGCGGTCGTAGTGGCGCGGTGGCGGCGTGAATTCCCGCAGCCGCCGATCGATCTCCTGCTGCGGGACGGCCAACTCCAGCTTTCGGGACGCTACATCCAGCACGATCTCGTCGCCCGTTTGCACGATCGCCAGCGGCCCGCCGACCGCCGACTCCGGCGCGACGTGCAGCACCACCGTGCCGTATGAAACGCCGCTCATACGCGCATCCGAGATCCGCACCATGTCGGTAACGCCCTCGTTGAGCAAACGCCGCGGCATCGGAATGTGGCCCCACTCCGGGAAACCGGGAGCGCCTTTCGGGCCGCAGTTCCGCATCACCAGCACTGTGTCGCGGTCGACAGGCAGATCGTCGCGGTCGATCTCCGCAGCCATTTGATCGCGATTCTCGAAAACGTAGGCGCGCCCCCGGTGCTGCAACAGTTTGGGCGACGCCGCGCTCTGTTTAATTACCGCACCGTCGGGCGCCAGGTTGCCGTAGAGTGTGGCGATGCCGCCCTCCGGATAGAGCGGATGCTCGCGCGGGCGGATCACCGCGTCATTAAGCGAACGGGCCGCGGCAATGTTCTCCCCGATGGTCTTGCCGTTGACCGTCATCGCCCCCGTGTGCAGCAGATCGGCGATCCGGTTCATCACTGCGGGAACGCCGCCCGCGTGAAAAAGGTCTTCCATCAAGTGTTCGCCCGAAGGCTTCACGTTCGCCAGGCATGGCGTGCGCCGCGAGAAATGGTCGAAATCGTCGAGCGTCAGCTTGATTCCCAGCCGCCCCGCAATGGCGGTCAGATGCACCACTGCGTTGGTCGATCCGCCCAGCGCCATCAGCACGGTAATCGCATTCTCGAACGCCTCGCGTGTCAGAATCTTCGAAGGCGTGAGCCGCGGCTCGATCATTTCGACAATCGCGCGGCCGCTCAATTCGGCGATGCCCAGCCGGCGGGAATCCGGCGCGGGAATATTGGCGCATCCCGGCAATGTCATGCCCAGCGCTTCGGCGAGGCTGGTCATGGTCGACGCCGTGCCCATGACGGTGCAGTGCCCGGAGGTGCGCGCGATGCAGCCCTCGATCTCGCACCACTCCTCGTCCGTCAGGCGGCCAGTGCGGTACAGGTCGAAAAGCTTGCGGCCGTCGGTTCCCGACCCTAGCCGCTGATCGTGCCAGTGTCCCGCCAACATGGGTCCCCCCGGCACGACCAGAGCGGGTATGTCGGCGCTCGCCGCTCCCATCAATTGCGCGGGCGTGGTCTTGTCGCAGCCGCACAGCAGCACGACGGCGTCCATCGGGTTGGCGCGGATCGATTCCTCCACATCCATCGCCATCAGGTTGCGGAACATCATAGTGGTGGGCGCCATGAACATCTCGCCGAGCGAGATCGTCGGAAACTCGAGCGGCACCCCACCCGCGGCGAGCACTCCCCGCTTCACTGCCTCGGCCACATCGCGCAGATGCGCGTTGCAGTTGTTCAACTCGCTCCAGGAATTGCAGATCCCCACAACCGGCTTGCCGTCGAAGATGTCAGCCGGAAAGCCTTCGGTGCGCAGCCACGCCCGCCGCGACAGGCCGGTGTAGCCGGGCGCCTGAAACCAACCACCGCTTCTATAGTTTTTCATGGATATCCCGCGAAGATCGCGGATATCCAGTGTAACAACGCGCCTGTCGGGGCCGACTGACAGTCGGCGTCAGGCGGGCAGCCTGCCCTACTTTGGCTACTGCGGCAACTTGTACGCGATCAGTTCGCCCGGAAAACCCGGCCCGGCAATCGCGACCACAATATACTGCTTGCCGTTCATCATGTAGGTCATGGGAGTGCCGGTCTGCCCAGCCGGCATGTAAACCGCTCCGAGGTCCTTGCCCGTGGCCTTGTCGTACGCGCGCAGCATCGCACCTTTTTCGCCGGATGGCGTGGTGAACGTGCCCCGCTCACCTGCGATGATCAACGTCTTCGTCACGAGCACGCCAAAAACACCCGGCCGACCGGTGCGCGGAATGTTCAGGCCTTTCAATGCCGGATGGTTCCGGATATTGTCGGGCGTCTCGCCGTGCGCGATCTGCCAGACGATGTCGCCTTTATCGAGATCGATCGCGCTGATGCTCGCGTAGGGCGGCTTCACCAAGGGAAGCCCTTGTACCGTGAGGCCGGGTCCCGCGCCTTCGCCCCCGCCGCCGCGCTGCGGGCCGGTTCTCGGCGCCGCGCTGCCCGAGATGTACGTCATGTCCGAGCGCTTGCCATCGGTCGGCACCAGGCCCAGTGCCGTCAGGCTCCGCTGCGAAGGAATGTAGGCAATGTGCGTTTCGGGATCGTACGATCCGCCGGCCCAGTTCGTGCCGCCGCCGGCCGTCGCCAGCGCGAGTGTCGCATAGGGACCCTCCGGTTTACTTACCACCGGCGGAGTGAAGATCGGTCCAAGCTTGTACTTCGACGCGATCTGCAGCCCTTCCGCCTTCAGTTCTGGAGTGAAATCGATGATGTCGTCCACCGTAAAACCCTGGCGATCGTAGGCCGGCGGCTTTAACGGGAACGGCTGGGTCGGGCTGGTCTTCTCGGTCGGCACCGTGGATTGCTCCACCGGGCGTTCTTCCATTCCGAAAATCGGCTCGCCGGTCTCGCGGTTGAACACGTATAGGAACGCCTGCTTGGTCGGCTGCGCGACCGCTTTAAGGTTGCGGCCGTTGCGCGTGATATCCACCAGCATCGGCGCGTCGGGAATATCCATATCCCAGATGCCGTGGTGCACCAGTTGGTAATGCCACTTCCGCTGGCCGGTCTTCAGATCGACCGCAACCACCGATTCCCCGAACAACCCGTTACCCGGACGATGCCCCCCGAAGTAATCGCCGGTCGGCAGTTCCACGGGAAGAAACGCCATGCCGAGTTGCTCATCCACGCTCACCTGGCCCCAAACACCGGCGTTGCCGGTGTAGCTCGCCGAATCGTTCTGCCACGTATCGCCGCCGAATTCGCCCGGCTTAGGGATCGTGTGAAAGATCCAACGGCGTTTGCCCGTTTTGACGTCGAAGCCGCGGACATATCCCTTCACGTTCGTCTTGCTTTTGGGCACGCCGCCCGGCCGGTGCGCCGCGCCGATGATGATGGTGTCCCCCGCAATGATCGGCGTCGCGTGCAGCCCAACTTCGCCGGTTACGGGGTCGATCTCCTGATCGTCGTCCTGCTTCAGATCGACCACCCCGTTATCTCCGAAGCTGCGCACCGGATTCCCGCTCTTCGCATCGAGGGCGATGAGCCGATACCCCGGCGTCACATAGTAGATCCGCTCCTGCGCGCCATCCGTCCAGTACGATAGACCGCGTCCGGAAAGCTGGCGCGGCGCGTTGACCCCGCGCTCGCCTTCGCGTTCGCCGTGCACCCACAAAAGCTCGCCAGTGGCGGCATCCAGCGCGACCACCGACCGCCGCGTGCCCGCCGTCGAGTACACCACGCCGTTCGCCATTAGCGGAGTCGATTCGAAGTTGAACTCCGGCCGCGGGCCCAGGTTGTCCGTCTTGAACCGCCACGCCACTTCGAGCTTATTGAAGTTGGTTCCGTTGATCTGGTCGAGCGGCGAATAGTGAGTATTGCCGAGATCGCCTCCATAGGCGCGCCACTCGCCGTTCTTGGCTCCGGTCTGCGCGGCCGCCGGTTGAAGCAAGCAGCCTGCCGCGCACAACCCCAGGGTCGTTTCGAGTACCCGCCGGGACAAACTCTGTCTCATCGTCTTCCTCCTTGGCCGTCAAAAGACAAACTTAAGCGCCGCCTGCAGAATCCGTGGATCGTTCGCCGAGAGAATCCTACCGAAATTCGGATTGTTCAGCGCGACCGTCGTCGTAATCAATCCTGCCGAGCCGGCCGCCGTGCCGGAGCCCGAAAGCCCGTTGGGCGGCCCCGGATTCAGATGATTCGGCAGATTGAACGCCTCAAACCGGAACTGCAGGCTCTTCGTCTCCGTCACCCGGAACGTCCGGGTCAATCCCATATCCACCTGGATCAATCCTGGAGCCCGAATATTGTTCGTTCCCAGATTGCCGTACGTTCCCAGCGCCGGCTGCGCGAACGCGGCCTGATTTAAGTAATGATCGAGCGGCTTGCCGGGCGTGTATGGATCGGCCAGAACCTGGTTCGGCCGTTCGAGCGCGGTCTGGCCTGTCAACGCCTGATCGATACCGCTCGTCACCGTCATGAAAGGGCCCGTCATGAGCCGCACAATCGTCGAGACCTGCCAATCGCTAGCCAGTATCCGCAGCGCGGACCCGGAAAAACGCGGCGTGGCATAGACACCGGATAGATTGAAGACCTGCCGCCTGTCTCCGAGCGGGCAATTGCCGCGGTCCGCCCGGCGGTTGCCCGGAATCATGAAGTTCGAACCGGCCACCGCCAGCTCGGCGTTGTGCGGATCGCTGATGCAGTGCGACCAGTTGTAACTCGCGAGTACGGTCAGGCCCTTCGCCGCACGCCGCTGCACCGACAGGAGCAGTCCGTTATAGCTTGCGGTTCCGCCGTCGTCGAGTTGCGAGATGCTCCCGTAGAAGATGCCTTGCGCGAGGTTCTGAAGGTAGAGCACGCGCCGCTGGTTCACATTCGCCGTCGTCGAGCACGCGGCCGCGCCGCAGGTCCCCGGAATGTAGACTCCGGGATTGGCTTGGTTGCCGCCCCACAAGTGCCGGATTACGCTTCCCACGTAGTTCGCCGACACCATCCAGTTCGACGTGACCTGCCGCTGGATGCTGAAATTCCACTGCTCGGAGTAGGTCGTCTTGGGATTCAGCAGAAAGTTCTCATAAGAACCGAAATTGATGAACGGCGCGTCCTTGGTGAGCGCGAGCGGATACGGGTTGCCGCCCGGAATCCCTTGCCACGGGTCGGCGAAGCTGGCCGGGAAATTGACCGTGGTCTGATTGCCGAATGGCGGGCTTTGCGCAAATCCGACGTAGTTGTTATGCGACGGCAGGTCGTAGAAGATTCCGTACGCTGCGCGCACCGAGGTGCGGCCGTCGCCCTTCGGATCCCAGGCCAGCGCAATGCGGGGCGCAATGTTATCCAGGCGGCGATTCGCCACGCCCTTGCCGGGGTATCCGGGGTCGCCGGGGAACATCAGGCCCGCGGGAGCCTTGGTGTACTGTGTGCTATGCACGCCCTGCGCAAACAGCGCCGGGTCAAAATGCGAGGTCCAGCCGTACTTCGTGTAGACGGGAAGAAACGGATCCCACCGCAGCCCTGCATTGATCGTCAGGCGCGAGGTCGCCCTCCAGGAGTCCTGCACATAGAGACCGACATAATTCATGCGCGTGTAAGCCAGTGTCGTCGTTGCTTGCGTAAACGCGGAAGGCTTTCCGATTAGAAAATCGGCCAGTCCCAATCCCGTGACCTGGCCATTGAACGTGAATGGGCCGGATGCGTTCAATCCCGAGGACGCATTCAACCACGAGTGGACCCAGTCGAAACCGACGCCGATCTGGTGCGCACCCCGCACCAGGCTCACGTCTTCGGATAACTGGTAACCCGTCGTGTCATACGTACTGGGAGTCTCGTTGTTCGAAGCCAGGTTGAATCCGTTGGTAATGCTGAGGCGCACCAGACCGGGCACACCATTCCAGATATTGATTCCGATATCGGTCGGCGAAAAAATGTTCGGGTTCGTTTTGGGGATCGCCGACCGCAGAAAGGTCGCCCGAAAACTGCTCACCGTACCCGCACCGAACAGGTACGTGTCGCCAAGGACGAACGACTGCACCTGAAAGTCCAGGCTCGCCGTGGAGGCCGCCAGCAGATTGTTCGGGTCGTAATCGGACGGCTGAATGTAGCGCGATTGCAGGTAGCGTCCGAACAGGGAGTGGCTGGCGCTTATCTGATAATCCACCCGACCCAGTGAGCCGTACTCATTGCTGTTCGTGCGGCGGCCGAACTGGTATTGGCCGCAGGGATCGGTGCTCGTCGGAAATCCCTTGTATTTGACGATGTTCAGTGCCGGCGCGGAGAACAGCGCCGGGGAAATCTTATTCCCCACGAACGGCGACGCCAGATTGATTTGCCGTCCGGCGGTGTTGCAGCCTGGCGAGGCAATCGCTGTGAAATCGCCGGCAAGCATCTGTGCCGTTGGAACGAAAGCCACGTTGAGCGAGGGCGCGGTCCGTTGGATGGTGGTTTGCTGGCCGACGAAGAAGAACAGCTTATTCTTCACAATGGGCCCGCCGAGCGTGCCGCCGAACTGGTTGCGCTTCAAGGCATCCACCGAGGTCGCAAATGCGTTGCGTGCGTTTACGAAGCCATTGCGGACAAACTCGAACAGGTCGCCGTGAAAGCTGTTGGTCCCGGACTTGGTCACGGCATTGACAGCGGCCGAGGAGTGGTGCCCGTACTGCGCCGGCAGCGCGCTGGTCTCGACTTTGAACTCCTGCAGCGCGTCGGGAAATGGCAGCGGCAAGTTCAAATTATTGTACGGGTCGTTGTGCGTCGCCCCATCCAGCGCGTACGCCAGTCCGTTCGACAGCCCGCCCGCCACCGAAATATCGACAGTCGGGTAATTCCGGACCCCGGAATTCAGCCCAGCGCCATTCACTTGTGTGGCCATGCCGGTGAGATAAATCAGATCGGTTGCCTGGCGCCCGTTCAGCGGCAGTTCCACAACGCGCTGATTGTCGATCACCTGCCCCACTCCCGAATTTCGAGTCTCGATCAGCGCGGCATCGGCCTCCACCTGCACCTGTTCCGTGACCGAGCCGACCTTCAGCGCAATATCGAGGGTCGGATTGCTGCCCACCTGCAGCACGATCCCCGACTGCACATATTTCGAGAAGCCTTCCTTGCTGACTTCAATCTGATACGGCCCGACCGGCAGATCGGTGAGTACATAGCGCCCATCGGCGGCCGTCATGACGCTCCGCACGAGACCCGTGGCGGTCTGCGTAACTTTGATCTCGGCAGCAGGAACCGCCAGGCCGCTGGAATCCTGAACCGTCCCGTTGATTTGGGCCGTGGAGATGGCCTGTCCCCAAACAGCGGCGCAACCGAGCGCCAACACGAGCACGCAACGAAGCAGCACTCCCATTCCCTTCCTCAAGCGCCCGAAGGCGCGAATTAGGGGGAGTCTACTCCAGTGGTCGGGGGAAAGTCAAAACAGGAAATGCATTCACCGAAAACGTTACGCGAAGCACGTCCAGCCCGGCTTCCGGTTGCGGTTACTCGTCCATAATAGTCTACGTGCGTGTTGCTCGTGCTTCTCGTGTGCGGGCGTAAGGAGGTCATTATGAACCAGGCAGGAAAACAGCCGTCCGCGAACGAAGCATCGACGTTTGTCGTCGGACTTTGGGGAGTTCGCTACCAGGTCACGGATGTTGCACGCGCAATCGCGTTCTACACACATCAGCTCGGCTTTAAGCTCGACCAACAGTTTTTGCCGGCATTCGGCCAGGTGTCGATCGGCGATCTGAAACTGATTCTCAGCGGACCAGGCGCGTCCGGCTCCCGACCGATGCCTGACGGGCGCAGTCAGGCGCCGGGGGGATGGAACCGCATCATGCTGGAAGTGAGGAATCTCGCGGAGCGGATCGAGGCACTCGAAACGACTGGCGTGCGTTTCCGCAACAAGATGGAAGTTGGCCCAGGCGGCAAACAAATTCAGTTGGAAGACCCTGATGGTAATCCGATTGAACTATTCGAACCCACGGGCCGGTAGCCGCTCGGAGCCGCGGCGGCGACCACCGCGATCACTGGGACACTCCTCCCGTCAAGTGATCACGCCCGTTCCGCTCTGTTTCAGAACTGGAAGCGGGCCACAATCGTGCCGGCACGCTGGCCGGTGACAGCGCCGGTGCGCGGCGTGAGGATGGTCCCGAAACCGCCGCTGTACGCGCCAACGTTGGGGCCGGAGGTGAACTTCGTGGGCGCGGCGGCGAAATTGCCGAGGTTGATTCCGCCCAGAACGGCGAGAGTCGTCGGCAACTGCAGGCGGTTGAAGATATTCGTGAACTCCACACGAATATTGAGACTGTACCGTTCCTTCACCCGGAAGTTGCGGCTGAAGTTGGCGTTCTCTAATGCCTGAACAGACAGCGGTATACTTCCTCACAGTTTTTGAACACAGTCGATCCACGAGAGCTGATACTGGGGATCAACGAAATTGATTTGGAATCGGGCGCCTTCTGTCAGCCAATTCGTAATGCGTGGCATGTGGGTCGACAACGCCGGTTCGAGCCGACCTTGAGCGCAATATCGACCGTCGGATCGCCCACGTGCAGCACGATCCCGAGAAGCCTTCGTTGCCGACTTCAATCTGAAGCGCGGATTAGGAGGGTCTACTCCACCGGTCCGGGAAAGTTAAAGCGACGCGAGATCGGCGCGGCTTGCTTTCGAGCTCCGGCCGGCCGCTTGGAGCGCGGCCTCCAGAGCCCGAAGCAGTTGCTGCGCGCGGTATGGTTTTTGCAGAAAGCTGATGGACGGAAACTGCGCCAGTTCGGGCGAAATATCCTGCTCGCTGTGGCCGCTGGACAACACCACGGGCACGCCTTTCAAGTCCTCGGCCAAGTCGCGCAAGACATCGAGGCCGGACCGGCCCGGCATGCTCAAGTCAACCACGACGGCGGCAATATTGGCCCGCCGCTCGCGAAACTGCCGGATGCCTTCCGCCGCATCGGGAGCCGCGATTACGCGGAAGCCATAACTCTGAAGAATGCGTTCGCAAGTGGCCCGCACCGCTGGTTCGTCGTCAATGACCAGCACCGTGCCCTGGCCCGCTGTCAACGGTGGTTCCGCTGCCGGCTCCGGCGCGTCTTCGAGTTCGGTTCGGCGCAGCAGGATCTCGAATTTCGTTCCTCTCCCGGGTTCGCTCTCGACCAGCACCGCCCCCTGGTGATTGCGCACGATTCCCTGCACCGCGGCCAGTCCCAGACCACGGCCCGTGAACTTGGTCGTGAAGAACGGATCGAAAATCCGATCCAACATATCCGGTGCTATGCCTTGCCCCGAATCGCGGACCTCCAGCAGCAGGAACTCGCCGGGATCGAGCCGCTCGATGCCGACCTGCCGGGGTGAGGCTTCGATCTTTCGCGACGTACGGACGGCGATTTCCCCGGCCGCGTTCTTCGGAATCGCCTCGATCGCATTCGTCAACAAATTGATGACGACCTGTTGGATCTGACCGGGATCGGCGGCCAGCCTTGGAAGGCCCGGCGCCAGATCCGCCCGCACCTGGACGTGGCTTGGAATGGTCGACTGCAGCAGTTGCACTGTGTCCTGGACGACGCGGTTCAAATCGACTGCCTGTTTCTCTGCCTTCCGCCTGCCCGCATACGTCAGCAACTGCGCGGTCAGGTGAGCCGCGCGCTCGGCCGAATCCGCGATCAGCCGGATGATATCGTGCTCCGGCCGGTCGGGGCCGATCATCTCCTGCGCGAGGCTCGCCGCGCCCAGAATCCCGACCAGAAGGTTATTGAAATCGTGAGCGACGCCGCCGGCCACCAGCCCGATGCTCTCCAGCTTCGCCTTTTGCCGTAATGCCTCCTCGGTTCGCTTCTGCTCGGTCTTATCCACAACGTACGCGCTCATGCCCATCTCGGTCGGATGCGCGTGGACATCGAACCAGCGGTCCGGCGGATACGGCATTTCGAACTGCAATGGAATTCGCTCATGCATGACGCGTTGGTAGTTGGGATAGAACGCGCTCGCCACGGCTTCCGGAGCCACCTCCCACATGTTCCGCCCGATCAGGTCTTCGCGCTTGATCCCCAGCTTCTCAGAGACTCGCCGGTTCACGTAGACAAAGCGCCACTCGCGATCCACTGCAATAAACGATTCCGAAATGCTCTCCAGAATATCCACTACGTCGCGGCGCGCCTTCGCCAGTTCGAGCTCCGAGTTTTTTCGGTCGTGAATGTCGAGCGCGGTGCCGATCCATTTCGCAATTGCGCCCTCGGCGGTGAGGATCGGCTTAATGCGCGCGAGGTGCCATCGACGCATCCTGTCGGCATGGCGCTCGATTCGAAACTCGATGTCAAACGGCGTGCGCTGCTCCCCGGCCCGGCGCCAGGCGCGCGCGACGGCGTCGGCGTCGTCCGGTAATACGGTTCGGCCCCACGCCCGGATACCCTCCTCGCGGCTTGCGCCCGTGTACTCGTACCAGGAATCGTTCAGAAACTCCGTCTCACCGTCACTGTTCGCAATCCAAACGATCTGCGGGAGCGCGTTGGCCAGAAACCGATACTGTTCTTCGCTCCTGCGGACCTCCTCTTCCGCCCGATGCGCTTCGGTGATGTCTTCCACGAACGTGACCACACCCTGAACGCGCCCATCCGGCATGGCGTCCGGCACGTGGATCGCACGAATCCATCGCGCCCGGTCCGAGTAGCCGTACAGGCCCACCGCGGTGACCGTCTCACCCTTCAACGCGCGCTCCACCCGCGGCTTCACTGCGCTCGCCCGCTCAGCGCCGAGAGCCTCTTCGATGCTCTTGCCTTCGATCTGCTCGGTGGGGCGCCGATACCACTCCCAATACCGCTGGTTCACATAGCGAAACCGGCCGTCCGCCCCGACGTATGCGACCAGCGCCGGCATGGCATCGATGATCGCGCGCAGCAGCATCTCCTGTTTCGCCATCCGCTCGCTGACGGTCTCGAGGATCTTCAATGCCTCGAGTGCCGCCGGAAAAGGCGGGCCGCCGCTTTCCCTACCCTCGCGTGACCGCGCCAGTTCGGATTGGAGCTCGGAGATTCGTTGCCTGAGGTCCTGAAGTCCCGGATCGTGCATACACCCCGCTGGTAATCATACCGTGGGGAGCGCGGGCGAAGCCGCGCCACCGTGATTAGCCGGCGTTCGGCAGATTGAAATATGGCGGAAGGTTCTTTTTCGTATCCCGCAGGATCTCCAGAATGGCGCGCTTGTCATTCGCCGTCAGCCGCGCGTACCGTTCGCTGTGATCCTTGCCGGTCAGGATCTCGTGAAGCCGCTGATACACGCGATCCCGAACCATATCCGGCATCGAATCGAAGGCTTGGCTGTAGATCATGTACGACAGCGGGTACTTGAAGAGGCGCTTCTGCAGATCGAAGTCGCGGAGCGAGCGGCCCTGGCCGTCGTGCGGCCCGCGTTCGGGAAACGTCTTGCTGAACGTCGAGACGCCCTGAATGGGTTCCGAGAGCAGTTTTTCGTCGCAGAAGAGCATATAGGTGACCATGTCCTCTATCTCGGAATCGATCTGCTTGCGCATCGCGTCGTCCAGCTTTCCGTCGTGCTGCGCGATGCGCACGTCCCAGCCGATGCGCGTCATCAGGTCGGTCATCCGCGTCTGGTGCTCCAACGTCATCAGCGCGACGATATCGCTGGTGGGGGCAAGGTACTTGGAAGTGTCGAATTTCTTGTCCAGGCTCGTCAGGTTCTGCGTGCCCTGTGTATCCAGCAATTGCGGCTGCGCCCGGTCGTGCGCCACCGCGTTTCCCATGTGGTGCTGCGAACCGTGCAGGCCCGTCACGTACCAACCTCCCCAGCGCTGGTCGAAGCTGCTGCGGTGATCGGTGATCATGGCGTTCCCGCGAAACGCCGGCATGCCGTCCGGCCCCGGATAGACTGAGCTGACCAGGATGCCCGGCACCCCGAGCGTGCTCAATCCCTGGTGGCATTGAAGACAGACGTCCCGGCGGTCGAACTCGGGCTTGTCCGCCTTCTGAAAATCCATGGTGTAAAAGTTGACGCCCTGCTTGGGGTCGAGCGCGGCAAATTCGAGCACATCGCCGTCCTGCACGAACCCGACCGACACCTCGTCGTCAAAGTACAGCGCTCGCGGCGCGCGCGGAGAGATCTTGCTGGATTGAAAGCTCGTCTTCGAAAACACCAGGACCTGGGAATCGACGTTCACCCCCAAAGCTTTCAATACGGAAGGGAGATACCCCAGTCCGCCCGGGGCGTAATCCAGTTTCACTGCGCCGCTTTCGATGCGCTTTCCCAAACGGGTTACCGCATCGTCCGGGGGCTGCTGCATGTATTGGATGGCGGGGTGATCGGTGGGAACAGCGACCGTGTCCTCCAGGTGTCCGGCGAGTGCCCAAGTAGCCCCTCCGGCGATCGCCACACCACAGATTACAAAGGACAAAAGTCCGCGGTGCTGCATTATTCAACTATTATCTCAAGAAATCCCCGATTACGGTGACTTCAGTCACAGGGCGGAAGACCCGCGCCGTCACCGGCGCGGCTGACCGGTTGCAGCCGCAGTGATGCCGCGGTTCCGCCGTTGTCGGGGCTTTCGGCCGCGACCGTCAGGCCGGTGGTACCAGCAGCCAGTGCGCCGCACCTGCGAAGTCCCCGCCGCCAGTATGCGAGAACTTTCACTGGGGACCTGCGTGCAACGCAACGGAAGACCGGAAAAATCTTCATCCGGAAGGAGAATCGATGGCAACACAAGTAGATACCAGTGGCCTCTTACGAACCCATCAACCCCGCTCGAAATCGCAAGGCTCTGAAGGTACCTGCGTTATGGGCATGAACGCGGAAGGCGTGGCGCGCGCGCTGGGCTGGTTCAGCATCGGGCTGGGCCTGGCGGAACTGCTGGCTCCGCGCAGCGTCGCCAGACTCGCCGGTACCCACAACCACCGCACCCTAACCCGGCTGTACGGATTACGCGAACTCGGCGCCGGGGTTGGCATCCTGACCCAGTCGCAACCCGGCCCGTGGCTCTGGTCCCGAGTAGCCGGCGATATGTTGGACCTGGCCTCGCTGGGCGCGGTGCTCACAGGTCCCGGGAACGACCGCGGGAAGGCGCTCGCGTCGATCGCCGCCGTCGGCGGGATAACCGCCCTCGACATCCTGTGCGCGCAGCAAATGGGCAACGGCACTGCCCCGACCAGCGGCTGGGGAACCCTTCGGGCCGAAACCAGCCTCATGATTAACCGCTCGCCCGAGGAGTGCTACCGCTTCTGGCGCGATTTCGAGAACCTGCCCCGTTTTATGCAGTACCTCAAAACGGTCCGCACGACAGGCGACCGCCGCTCGCACTGGACGGACACGGGGAGGTTGACCTGGTTACCACCGAGAACGCTCGACGCTCCGTT
>CAYMHP010000048.1:6932-25626 GCA_964390225.1 uncultured Solibacteraceae bacterium | reverse complement strand
AAGGCTTTCAAGTACCTGAAAATCTGTACGATCTCGGCTGCAGCAATGATCCCGGTTCTGGCCAAAATCGGTGGCATGTCCACGTTCACCGCTGCACTAGGCATCATCATCGTAATTCTGGAAGGGCTGCAGCAATTGAACCAATACCATTCAAATTGGATTTCGTACCGCTCAACCTGCGAAGCCCTGAAGCACGAGAAGTTTCTATATCTGGGAAAGGCGGGCCTGTACGCTGCAGCAAATGACCCGCATGCGCTGTTGGCTGAACGGATCGAGTCTTTGGTTTCGCAAGAGCACGCGAAGTGGGCATCCAGCCAGGAACAAAGCCAAAAGCCTAACTCTCCTCCGGCTCCCAAGACATAAACAACCCGCTGGACCGAGGAGCGTCGGGGAAATCCCGGTGGTACACGACTGAAAACCGGGCCTTGTTTTTGCGGTACCCCTAAACTACACTAGGCCGATACGGGAGCGCTCGCTAGCTCACTCTATTATTGAGCGAAGTGACGCCTCAGACGGTGCAGCATGGCCCGCGGCAGAATTTTTATCAATTACCGGCGGGATGATAGCCGGGCGGATTCCGGCAGGCTCTATGATCGTCTCGCGGCGCGCTTTCCCGGAAAGGTATTTCGCGATGTCGCCTCGCTGGAACCCGGTGTGGAGTGGCATGAGGCCATCGCGCGGGTACTGGGCCAAGCCGATGTATGCATCGTGGTCATCGGGAAGGACTGGGTCACCATAACCGACGCGAACGGGCGGCGCCGGCTTGACGATCCCCGCGACACGGTCAGACAAGAAGTCGCCACTGCGTTACAGCGGCAAATGCGCGTCTTTCCCGTGCTGGTGGGAGGCGCCCAAATGCCGGCCGAGGAGGATATCCCCCCCGAGCTGCAGGGCTTGTGCCGGCGCAACGCACTGCACATCACCGAACAGGATTGGGACGAGGATTACGCGAAGCTGCTGCGCGCGATTGAAGTCTCGCTCGGAATGCGGCCGTCGCAGCCGAACGGCGGGCGGACATCGTCGCGCACGAAATGGCTCTGGGCAGGAACGGGCGCACTCGCCGCGCTCATCGTCCTAGCGGTGTATGGCACAAATCACGCCCAGCCGGGGCCCGTCACGAATATCCCAGTGCCGGGTGGCGGAAGCGCAACTCCGGCTGGCGGAAGCGCAACTCCGGGTGGCGGATCGACTCCCGTCGCGGATTCGACCGGCGCCTCCGCGGGTCCCACCGATTCGGGCCGCGTTCCGCAGTACAAGCCGGTGATCTCACCAGAGCCGCGCCGGCCGGTGCTGACGGCCGCGAACTTTGTCGGTAACTGGGATGCTCTCGTCAGTGCCGGCGGGCAGCAGGCTGAGGAAGAAGTCGAGATCTATTCCGACAGTAGTTTCCGTGTATTGCTCAGCGGAGCTCTTGCCGCTGTAGGAAGATGGCGCTACAACCCGGGTACGGGCTCTCTGGAAGTGCCGGACGGAGCCAATTTCCTCGAGAATGGCGTCAAGTTTACCTGTGCCTGGAACGGCACGTCAGGCGATCGTTTCAGCGGCGGCTGCGTCGACCGGCTGCGCAACTCGTGGACTGTGTCCCTCAGTCGAGGGGAAGGGACTCCCGATGAGATCTACGACGTCCCGCGGGTGAACCTCTCAGGATTGACCTTGGCCGAGCGTGCGGCATTTGTACAGGTACTCACCGCGATGCGCTGCACGTGCCCTTGCGGTCTCAACGTGCACGTATGCCTGCAAAAGGACCAGACGTGCCCGTTCAGCCCAACTCTCGCCAGTAACGCGCTGGCAAATTTCTTGAGGATCACGCGGAGCTAGCGTCCGCGCGCGAAGACTTGGCCGAGTCCGGGTCGAGACAACCGTCGGCACAAAACTCATTGCTTCGGAAGCCGATAGCGGCCGGTGTCCGAACCAAATCCCTCCGCCAGATGCTCCAGGATGTGATATTGCCCGTGCACATCCCAAAACATGCCGGTGAACTTAAGGGCGTACGGCATCAGTACGCTGGTTGCGAGGCCGATGATTTCCGATCCGAGCGCCGAACCCGTGCTGGCGCTGGAATTGATCTTCCGGGCGAGCACGGAACGGCAGAGAATTCCGCGATCGCTCGGCGGGTCGTCGCCGTCCCATTTCCCGGCAGCGCAGGAGATCGCCATCTCGGTGAACACGCCAGCCTCCAGTTCTTTGGCCAGCCGGGCATCCTTTCCTTTCAGGTTCCAGACCTTCGCGAATTCGATCGCCTTCTTTGCACCGCCATTCTCTTCCACTTTGCTAATGAATTCAATGCTCGCCGCGATCGCCGTATTTACCGCAAGCTGTTGGTGGTCAAGATTGGATGCGTCATCGCCGCGCGCAGGCACGGGCCCGGCATTGTGATATTCGGCCTGCGAGCGCATCAGCGGCCCGGGATTTTCCGCTTCCGCGTACGTGAGCCGCGAATTGTCGTGGTTCATGTGAGTGTGGGTATACCGCTCGCCGGCGGGCGGCGGGTATATGCCCGATTGCAAGTGAAACGGCCATTTGGCGGGATCATCGTAGCGATCGCGAAACTCAAACCAGGTAGGGGCGCGCACACCGCCTGCGGCCAGCCGCACCATCTTCACCTCGGTTGCATCGAAGTCGTTGTGAATCCAGTCGGAGTGGCTGTAGAAATCCTGGACCGCGTGAAGCGCCGCCCCCAACGTCACCAGGGTGAGAGTCTTGCGTACCCGGTCGTCCACCTTGAGCTGGTCGTAGCCCGCCAGCAAGTGCTGGGTCTGTTCCAGCAGATGGGTGAAGATATATTCGAAATCCGAATTGCCCCGAAGGTCGCGATTCAGGTTGTCGAAATGCAGGAAGAGCGCAGCCCCCCGCACTTGGGGATTAGCGGCTTGGTATTGCGCCAGCCCTTCGAATTGAGCCACAGGGTTTTGGACGGCATAGACGGATATCGGGCCAAAAAAGTCCGGCGAAAAGTTCCCAAGCTGCATGATCTTCCAGGCGTGATCGGTGAACCCGAACTGCTCGCCGGCCTTCTCGGTGCATTGCGAATGCCAGTAAGTATCAAATCCGGCGGCGGGAAAGCCTGAAAAGCACGCGAGCGCCAGCAGAGCTGTACTTTGACGGAAGCCGGCACGAAACATTTGCGCTCCTGGTCTCTACGAGCATACACCGGACGCCAACTTGCGCTGGGACGTACCCCGCACGAGCTCGCGGGAATTGTTTGCGCTCTGATGCCGTCTCGGCGTTATCCTGATTCCGACGATGCCGGTCGAAGTGAAACTGGGAATGCGCCGCATCGGGTTGGCATTCGGCATATTCGGAGCCATCGCCGGCGGCTTCGTCGGCTATCTCTTCTACACCGACCTGCACGCGCAAGCTCTCCGCTACGCACGGTTCCATCAGTTGCTCGCCACTCCAGCGCTGGCCCGTTTCCGCGACGCATCAGTTCGCGCCATGCCACGGAATCCGGAACCGGTCCACCAGGACGGTATCGCGGCCGTACATTTCGGAATCAACGACACTCGCGATCTCCCGTTGGCGGAGCGCATCGACTGGATCGATACCGAGAACGGCATTCGTGTCTACCGAGCAGAGGAGCCCACGCGAGCGGCCTACTTCCTGGTGGCGCTCTGCCCGTTACTCGGGTTTCTGCTGCCATGGGGAATCATCCGCGGAGTGACCTGGGTGCTGGTCGGCTTCATGCAATCGCAGGAAAGCTGATTACCGGGTGCAGCGATCTGCTGGAGTCGCGGCGCGTTACGATATGGGAGCTACCATGAACGACGTGATTTCCGAATATCAGAGATGGAAGGAACAGGGTGAGAACCTGCGCCTGCAGGCGAAGCAAGCCATGGAAGCAAGGTTCCGGGACTTGCTTGCCGAAGCGGTCCACATCGCGGAGGAGTACCGTCGCGATTTTGGAGCCCCGCTGAAACCGCCGTCTCCCATTACCTCCTTCCGGTATAAGAGCTCGGGCAGATCCAAGGGGAAAAAGAGCGCCAAGACGGTGGGCGCGAAGTCCGCCGCGACGAAAGCCGCACCGCTGAAGCGGACCGCGCCGGCCGAGCGTGCCAGGCCTGACCCGAAGATCGCCGGCCTGCAGAAACGGCTTGCGACTACCAGGAAGAAACTCGAAGACGCAAAGACCGCCGGGGCACCGACCCGCAATCTCGAAGACAAGATATACGAAATAGAGGACGAGATCCGGCTGGCGACGCAGGCGTAAGCGAGTGGAGCCTTCGACCGCGCCGCGGTAGGCAGGCCGCGCGCGGACGATGCCCCGGAACCGGACTACCGGCGAGCAGTCTGCTCTTGTTGGGGGATCCGGCGGTAATTCATGTAGGTTTCGCTATCGGTCGAGTTACGCGACCAGAACAGAACATTAGCCTTCACTTGCACCGCGAAGTGAGATGGCAGCCAGATGTTGCCCGCCACGGGGGTCTCTTCCAGCGTGAACTCGGTGCCGGGTTCTACGTGCGCAACGAACAGGCCGAAAGCCACGGGACGGAAGACTTCCGCGTGCACCTTGACCCATTGATAGGTCTGCTTGTCGATCCACATCTTCCCGCGCATACCCGTTAGAACCTTGGTCTCGCGGCTTTTCGGTTCGTAGCCGGGCTTCGGAGTTGCATCCAGAACGTAACAGTCCCGCCCGTTCATTATCTCTTCGCGAACTAGTTTGAATTGGAAGGCGTTCACCATCTCGGCCATTAGCGCATGGTTCTGACGTCGTTCCGCCTGATATTCTGCGACGCGCTTATGCCGCGCTTCCGGCGATTCGTTGCGGACGCGTCTCTGCTCTTGCTCCAGCTTTTGCTGTTCGGCGGCAGCCTGAGCCGGTGGGAGCGGCTCTCCATTAACCGCGATCAGCTTGTGATATTGCCCGCCGCCGATCATATAGATTTCGTACGTCCGGTCCTTCCGGTCATCGCCGCCCTTCGTCGTAATGTCGCGCTCCATGAATATGTACGCAGGTGCGGCCTTCCAGTTAGCTTCGTTGTTTACGACAGACCGTTTGACAATCTCGGCCACATCCGGTGTGGCGCCGCTTGCGGCAAAGCTTACTGCGGCGAGGATCAAGAGGTACAGCGTCGCGCTTCTCATGGACCCGTTGCGACGAAGTAAAAGGGCCGGTCGGCCGCCCCAACTGCAGACGGCCTTCCGGCCCCGTCTTAGTCATCCATCGTGTTCAGATCCCCTAACACCCGGTTACTTGCCTAAGTGCTGGGGCGCCTCCCACACTTTCAATTTAACGCCGTCGACACACTATATGTGTCGGGTAAATTACGTCTGAGCCGCGCTTCGTGCAAGCTCTGTGGGAGTTATGGAACTTTTCGCACGTCCGGTTAAGCTTCTGCATCCCGGAAGTCCCGCGTTAGTAATGCGACTTACCTCCCAGAGATGATTTTATTCGCGGCAGCTAAAGTTCTTGTCATCGTTTGGATCGCCCTGGCCGTTGTACTGGGCGTGTTTCGGATAGGCGCACAATGGGCGCCTGCGGCCCGGGAATGCCTTACCGGTCGCGACCACCGACTCTGGTGCGGTTCCCTTTTCCACCCAGTTCGTGATGGCCGTGAGCATGTCGAAGTTATCCAGAGTTGCGGCGCCTCCCTGGCAATGGCCCATACCTGGCACTAAATAGAGGCGGCTCCAGTTGGCCACCTGGTCGATGCCCCCGTTATCCCGGCCCATCTTCTCGTAGTATTCCGTAGTATCCCGCGGCGAAAACCAAGGGTCGCTCAGGCCATGATAGAAGATCAGCTTGCCCCCGTGCCCGGAGAAAGTGCTCAGGTTCGTCCAGGTCGCATCGCCAAGCCGCGCGTTGAAATCGCCGTTGACGCGGGCGGCCGCTTCGTCCGCATCGAACTCGGTCGCCGTGGACGGGGCGGCGACTGGAATGCGCACCCCATTCAACAGCCCCGGTAACCCGCCTTGATCCGCGATCCCCGCGTCGAACGGGAACCCCGGGTAAATCTGGTGGCCGCGGGAGTCCTTCGGTCCGCCGAATGCCTCCCTGAGAGCGGTTACTTGCGTACCGCTTAAGCAGGCATCGGTCTTCGTGCCCGTGCACGCGAGCGTGGCCGGGTCGAAACTGCACGCCTGCGGATTGAAAATCATCCCGTCTTTCAAACCATCTTTCGCATCGCACGCCTGCAGCAAGGAGTCGATGATCAGCTTCTTGTCCGTGCCGGAAAAGAGTTGGTTGGGCACGGGCTTGCCGGCGGAATCGCGCGGCGCGGCGCGGTTGAAGGCCGCCTCGGCATACGCCAGCGCGAGATTCGAATGCCCGGTGCGCCGGGCCGGATCTCCGGAGACGATGCCGTCGAAATAGGCCGGATACCGTTGCGACAGGATCATTCCCTCGCGCCCGCCTGTCGAGCAACCGACGAAGTACGAGTGCTCCGGCGCCCGTCCGTAGTACCGGGCAATGATGCCCTTCGCGATCAGCGTCACTTTGCCGATAGCGACGTAGAAGAAGTCGAGGCTGGCCTGCTGATCCTGGAAAAACGAGCCGTCAAAAACAGCGCCTGTATGGCCGCTATCGGTGGTGACGACGGCGAACCCGCGCGCGAGTGCGGGTAGATCTCCAGCGGCGGCGAACCCCAGCGGAAATGCAACGTTGCCGTTGAGGCCACCGCCCCCTTGGAACAGGAACCGGCCATTCCAGTTCGCCGGCAGCGCCAGCGCGAATCCGATTGCATAACTCTTCCCGCCCGCGCCGGTGTGCGGATCAATTGCGCCCTCTACCCGGCAATATTGCGGCAGCGGTACTCCGACCGTCGCGGGTGAAAGCGGCGAAATCCGCACGGTTCCGGGAGCCGCCGGCGGAACCTCCTCTGTTTTCGTGATCCGGACCGAGAATCCAGGTACCGAGTAACTCGCAAGCGCCGGGCACATACCCGCGGCCGGCTGCTGCTGGCCAGAAAGAAGCGGCGCCGCCGCCATCAGCGAGGCCGCCGCCCACCACGTTCTCTGCATATTCACTCTCCCGCACTTGTGTGTGCCAACGGATCGGTTCAGCCCCGTCCCTAAACGGCGGGGGTTCGCTTCTATTCCTTCACCCCGCTTGCACTTTCCACATACCCACCGAATTGAGACTCGTACTCGGGCGGGACCATCAGGGTCAGGGCATCAGGTACGATGCGCACCTCAGCCGGTAAGTGGCCTGCAAACTCGCCGTCAATCTGCACGTACACTCTTTCGTCGTCGGGCGCGGACAGTCTCAGACGCGGAGCGCGCAAGACGTTTACGCCCTTCATGCCTCGCAGCCGGTTGAGGATGAGGCCGCCAAAGTACTTCACGTAGGGGAGTGTAGACCCCCCCTGAAACAGGACGACTTCGAAGTGGTCGTCGAACAGGCTTACGTCGCGCGCGATCTCGAAATCGCCGCCGTAGTTCCGCACCTTGCTTACGAGCGCGAAGGAGCACTTCTCCCTATGGCCGCCGACCTCCGCCTGAAATTCGGGCAGGCGCCGGCCCAGCAGGCTCCACCCGGCGATCCAGTAGGCCAGTTTGCCCATGCGGGCCTTTAGAGAACCGCTGACGTTGTAAACAATGTGGGCGTCGAGTCCGATTCCGGCCATGAGGAGGAAGTGCCGCGAAACCGTCCCGCCCTCGCAGGTCACATGCCCCACCGCGATGCGCCGCGGGTGGCAGTCCCGGAGACGCGCCGCGGCCCGTGCCATGCGCGAGCCCAGTTTCATCTCGGTTGCGAGCACGTTGGCGGTGCCGCCCGGAAGGATGCCCAGCGGAACGCGGGAATTTACCAGGCCTTCGGCCACTTCGTTGATGGTGCCGTCTCCCCCGGCTGCGAGTACCAGGTTGGCACCGGCAGCCACGTGTTCGCGGGCGATGGCCCCGGCGGTCTGGGGGCCCGTGGTTGGGGCGATGGTAACCTCGTGGCCGTCTCGCCGCAGCACGTCTACAGCCCGATCCAGCAGCGCGTTTCCTCTTCGTCCCAATTTGCCCGCGCGAGGATTATAGATTAGGACGGTATTCCTGTAGTCGTTGATGTGCTTTCTCCGGATTCCTCGTTAAATTATAGAGGAGACCCCGATGAAAGATCCCGCGAGCGAAATTGGCAGGCTTCGCGAAGAACTGCGCCGTCACGAACACCTCTATTACGTGTTAGACCGCCCTGAGATCTCGGACGCTGAATACGACGAGTTGATGCGCCGTCTGCAGGCCCTGGAAGCAGAGCACCCCGAACTCAGGGCGCCCGACTCTCCCACCCAGCGCGTCGGCGGCAAGCCGCGGGAGGGCTTTGTCAAGGTGGCGCACAGCTCGCCCATGTTGAGCCTCGACAATGCCCTAAACGAAGCCGAGCTGCGCGATTTCGACCGTCGCGTCCGCGAACTTCTGGGTGGCTCCGACTACCGCTATGTCGTCGAACTCAAAATGGACGGGCTTTCCATGGCCGCGCACTACCGCAGCGGCCACTTTGTACAGGCGGTCACCCGCGGCGACGGCGCCGTGGGCGAAGACGTCACGGAGAACGCGCGCACCATTCGCTCGCTGCCGTTGCGCGTGAGCTCGAAGCGCCCGACGTTCGAAGTCCGCGGCGAGGCCGTAATGAACCGCAAGGCCTTTGAGCGTTTGAACGCGGAGCGGGACGAGCGCGGGCTTTCGCGCTTTGCCAATCCCCGGAACGCGGCGGCCGGTTCGCTGCGCGTGCTCGAGCCTCAGATCACGGCATCGCGCCGGCTCGAATACTACACATACTTCCTGCTGACCGATGGCCGTCCCGCTCGCGAGAGCCACTGGGAGGCGCTGGAGGAACTGGCCGAGATGGGCTTCAAGGTGAATCCGCACCGGAAGCTCTGCCGCGATTTGAGCGAGGTATTGGCTTATTGCGCGGATTGGGAAGCCCGACGCGACGAGTTGCCCTACGAGATCGATGGCGTCGTGTTGAAGGTCGACTCGGTGGAGCAGCAGCGCCGCCTCGGGTATACCGCCAAAGCGCCGCGCTGGGCGATCGCCTTCAAGTATGCGGCCCGCCAGGCGGTCACGACCGTCGAGGGGATCGAGGTCCAAGTCGGCCGCACCGGCGCGCTCACTCCCGTTGCCCGGCTCAAACCGGTGGAGGTGAGCGGCGTCACGGTATCGCGCGCCACCCTTCACAACGAGGACGAAATTGACCGGCTCGGACTCGAAATCGGCGACGACGTGGTGATCGAGCGCAGCGGCGACGTGATCCCGAAGGTCGTGCGCGTACAGGCCCACGGCTCCTACAGGAAAAAGTTCCGCATGCCGTCACATTGTCCCGTCTGTGGCGGCAATGTGGTGCGCGAAGAAGGGGAGGCTGCCCGGCGCTGCATCAATACCAATTGTTCCGCGCGCTTGAAGGAGTCCATCCTGCACTTCTCCTCGCGAGGGGTGATGAATATCGATGGCTTGGGGGAGGCTCTGGTCGATCAACTGGTCGACCGCGGCCTCGTGGAGAGCGTTGCCGACCTGTACGACCTCACCGTCGACAAGTTGATGTCGCTCGACCGCATGGGGAAAAAATCGGCCGGCAATCTGATTCGCAACATCGAGAACTCCAAAAAGAACCCTCTGCCGCGCGTGCTCACCGCGCTCGGCATCCGCTTTGTGGGCGAAAGGACCGCCGTGTTCTTGGCGGAGGCGTTTGGCAGCATGGAGCGGATTGCTTCCGCCGGTCTGGAAGCGCTGCAGCGGGCCGAAGAGGTGGGGCCGAAGGTGGCCGAAAGCATCTTCCAGTTCTTCCGGGAGCCGCGGAACCAGGAACTGGTCGATCGCTTGCGCGGCGCCGGGCTGCAGTTCGAATATCAATCGACCCGCCCGCGCGGGGGCCCGCTGAAGGGGCTGACATTTGTGCTGACGGGAAGCCTCCCCAATCTCAGCCGTGAAGAAGCCAAGCAATTGATCGAGGCCGCAGGCGGAAAAGTGAGCAGCGCGGTCAGCAAGAAGACACACTACCTCGTCGCGGGCGAGGACGCCGGCTCCAAGCTCACAAAAGCCCAGGAGCTTGGGGTTAAGGTCGTCAACGAAGACGAACTGCTCGGCCTCATCCAAATCGACTGACCCGGATCTGCGGTGCAACTCACTGCTTTGCCCCAGACCCAGTGCCGCCCCGGGGTGGGGCAGGTGGAAGGGTGCCGCCCTCGGCGAGGATTTTCATGTTCTGGAGGGCCTGCGTGAATTGCGCAGTGCGCCGGGATTTGTCTGCTTCGCGCGCAGCGTCGTCCGCCAGCATCGAGTTGTCGAAGAGCAGCGTATAAACGAGCTTCGATGTGGTCGCGGTGACCGGTCTCGCTTCCAGCGTGCCGTGATAGAGGTTGTACGGGCGCCCCTCCCGCACCGGCTGCGTGTAGGTGTACGAGAGTTCCGTCTTTCCCACCAGCACCTCATTCCCGACCGACCGCACGGCGCCGAATTCCCCGTCCTTTCCGGAAGTGATGGTGCAGGGCACCCGCAGCCACTCGCCGATATCACAGTACTTGCCGACGCGCTTCCACACTTCGGCCGCGGGCCGGTTTACCGTAATTTCCAGAGGGATGGAGACGTATGTGGGGTTCGGGATCGCCAGTGGAGCAGGGGGTGGCGCCTGTGCGCCAGCGATCTGCGCCAGACAAGCAATGCCGAATGCCGCGCGGGCGGCGGTTTTGCTGAAGTGATTCTGCATGGATTCCTCCAAATGGGTCGAGTTGTGGCCGTTACTCACGCAATCTTGTCACACGGAGTTCGGGAGAATCAACCGGACAGGCTTTTCGAGAACTCTGTCGTGCTGCGCCGGCGGACTCGCCCGCTCAGATCCTGCGCCCAGCCAGCATCGGCATGAATCTGGCTTACAATAAGATCTATAGATCCGCTTTGGAACCAGGGGAGAAGAAATGAAGGAAGAGCAGAAGGAGAAAGCCAAAGCCGCTGCGGCTACAGGTGTGGGCGCGGGCATCGGCGGCGCGGGTGGCGCTTCCGTCGGTGTGCTCGAGCTCGCTGCGCTGGGTGGCGCGACGGCGCTCACGGCGGGAATCGCGATTTTGGCCGGTGCGGCTGCTGGTGCGGCTGCGGGATATGGAATTTACAGGCTGTTCAAGAAGCGTCCGGTTTCACCGAAGCCGGGCGTTTAGGACACCATCGTATTCGCTGCGGAGATCTGCGAGTTGGAGACGCTCGTAATTCCGAAGATGCTCGCACCCATGCTGCCGGCAAGGCCGGCCACCGCGAACGCGATAAAGGCGATCAATAGCGAGTACTCAATCAAGTCTTGAGCCCGCTCGTCTCGCAAGAAGATTCGCAGTCGAGAGTTCATCCTTCCGCCTTTCTGAACATCCGGAAATACGCAAATCTTACTGTCGCCCGGGTCAAAGAGCCCGGTAACCACCGTGACACCGGAATGCCGTGGGTGGGTCTCGCCTAGCCGCACCTCCGGTCTCCGTGTCATACAGCATTAGTATTGCGAAACGCCGGGAAACAGAAAAGATCCAAATCAGGTCACGGAGTTTACTGCCAAACGTTAGTCAACCCTGCGCGGCTCACCTGCCCGGAGCCGGCGAGCGTTGGTTGCGCTCCCGCGGGAGGCTCTGGAGTCCGCTTGACGGATTCCCGCAACTTCCCTATTATCAATAGGACCCATACAGAAAGACTATATACTTATGGCCACTGAAAGTTGGAAGTTTGATCCGGTTCATTCGAGCATCGGCTTTTCGGTGCGGCACCTCATGATTTCGAAGGTGCATGGACATTTCAAGACCTGGTCGGGCACGTTGCTGGTGGACGAGGCCAACCCCTCCGCCTCTACAGTTCAGGTGGAAATCGATGCTTCCAGCATCGACACCAAAGAACAGCAGCGTGACGATCACCTGCGTTCCCCCGACTTCCTGGATGTGCAAAAGTTCCCTCACATCACGTTTCGCAGCACCAAGATCGAAAAAATCAGCAATGAGGAGTATCGCGTCACCGGTGACTTCACCGTGCACGGCGTGACTCGTCCGGTGGTGCTGAATACCGAGTACTTCGGAAAAATGAAGGACCCGTGGGGCGGTGAGCGCATCGGCTTTGCCGCCAAGACCTCCATCGACCGCAAGGATTACGGTCTGACCTTCAACATGCCCCTCGAAGGCGGTGGCGTCGTCGTAGGCGACAAGGTCGAGATCAATCTCGATATCGAAGCGGTCCGCGAGGCCGCCGCGGCCGTTTAACTCGGGCTGCTGGGACTTAAGCTGAACCCAACTGAAACCGGCCGATGCCGCTGCGCATCTTACAAAGTACACACCCAGGTTTTTCCATGAGAACCGTGCAGCGGCTGGGCCGCATCTCTTTCGCAGCTCTTACGCTTTCTTTTGTGCCGCTTTGGGCAGCCGAGCCGGCCCCCGGCGTGCCCAATTTTCACCAGGTAAACGCGCAGCTGTATCGCGGCGGTCAACCCACGAACACAGGCTGGAACAGCCTCGCCAAGCTGGGGGTGAAAACCGTGATCGACCTGCGGCGGGAAGCCGAAAACGGCGACCACTCGCCCAACCGCGAGCAGCGTGCCGTAGAGGCAGCGGGAATGCATTACCTCAACGTCCCGATGAACGGGATTGTGGCGCCCTCTGACGAGCAGATCGCAAAAGTCTTGGCCGTGCTGGACTCCGGCCAGGCCGTTTTCGTGCACTGCCGCCAAGGCAAGGACCGCACCGGGACGGTGATCGCGTGCTACCGGATTGCGCACGACCACTGGACGAATGAGAAGGCCTACCGGGAAGCCCAATCCTACGGCTTGCACTGGGTTGAGTTCGGCATGAAGCGCTACATCCAGGCTTTCCGCGCTAGCGGCGCATTGCCGCGGGTCGAGGCGGGCCTGCAGCCGCAGACTACCAGCGAATAGATCCTTCGCACCGGGCTTCGCTCCAGCGGCCCTGTGATTTCGGATCGCAGCCTCTTATAATATAAACACGGAGGCTGCTGTATGGCCGCAGGTTTCTCCCGCCGCTCGTTTCTTAGGTGGACTGCTCTCGCCCCCTCCTTGGGCCGGGCTTTCGCCGCGCCCACCGCTCCGCAAGCGCGCTCCCCGGTCTCGCTCGTTCGAGGCGACGACCGCCGCAAGAACGTTGCTCAGGCGCTCACCGCTATCGACGCGGAAATTCGCCCAGTGCTCAACACCAGGAAGTACGTAGCCATCAAGGTAAATAACGTTTCCACCGCGAACCCTCTCGCCTCGACGCATGCCGATGCCGTGCATGGAATCCTCGACTACCTCGAGCCCCGTTTTCGGGGTCCAGTGTACATCGTGGAATCGTCCGCCGGCGACACCTTGGAAGGCTACGAGACGTTTCACTACGGCCGCATCGTTTCCGAGCGCCGCGCGCAAAATGTCCGGCTCGTCGATTTAAACCGGGAAGCCGGTTACCGGGTCGTGCCGATGCTCAGTTACGATCTGCATCCGAAACCGGCGCGGCTGGCCGCCCGCCTGTTCGACCCGGACGCCTACATCTTTTCGTCGGCCATGTTGAAGACGCACAACTGCGTGGTTGCGACGCTATCGGTTAAGAACATGGCGCTGGGCGCGCCGCTGCACAGCGCCCCGGGCGATTCGCCGTGGAACGACAAGCGGGTCGTCCACAATGGCCTGAGGCAACTGCACTACAACATTTTTCTGGCTGCGCAGTCGCTGCGGCCGTTCTGGGGCGCCGCGGTTCTCGATGGATTCGAAGGCATGGAAGGCAACGGGCCGGGCGCAGGAACCCCCGTGGCATCGCGCATCGCCATCGCCTCTGCCGATTTCGTAGCCGCCGACCGCGTCGGCATCGAGGCTATGGGCATTAATCCCGAATGGATGGGCTATCTGCTCTATTGTTCGGAGTTCGGCCTCGGCCAATATGATCTGGGCCATATCGAACTGCGCGGAGAAACCCTCGCCACCGTGCGCCGGAAATACCAGCTCCACCCGGATATCGAGCGCGAACTGGATTGGATGGGACCGCTCGAAGGCAGACCTCCGCGATTGGGCTGAGTTCTATAGCCGCCGTCCGCGGCGCGAGCATCGCTGCGAACAGCTTAGAATAGACCTTTGCCTATGCTCGGTGTCGCGCCGCCCAGGATCTCTACTCCCGTCAAGTGGGTCATCTGCGCGGTCGCGGCGATGGGGTTTTTGTTCGACATCTACGTCGTGCTGGTGAACCCTTTGATCGTCCAGCCGGCACTGATGGAATTGGGCGGCCTCAGTCCCGGATCTCCCGAGTATCGCGATTGGGCAGGGTATCTGTTTTGGATTCCACCGCTGGTGGGCGGCTTCGGGGGCCTTTGGGGAGGGTACCTGGCGGACCGCTTCGGCCGGCGCCGTATTCTGACGTGGAGCATTCTGCTGTACGCCGCCTCCGCCACCGCCGCCGGCCTGGCGACAAGCCTCGAAATGCTGCTGCTGTTTCGTGTGCTGTCGTTCGCCGGCGTGTGCGTGGAGTTTGTCGCCGCCGTGGCGTGGTTGGCGGAACTGTTCCCGGAGCCGCGCACGCGGGAGGCAGTGCTCGGCTACACACAGGCCTTTGCCTCTCTCGGTGGGGTGCTCGTGGCCGGAGCTTTTTTTGTCGCCAATCATTACGGCCCGGCGTTGCCGTCGATCTATGGAGCGCACGCAGCTTGGCGCTACGCGCTGATTTCGGGCGTCGCGCCGGCCATCCCGCTGGCTCTCATCCGGCCGTTCCTGCCCGAATCGCCCGAATGGGAGCACAAGCGCCGCCAAGGCACGTTAAAGAGGCCGAGCGTTCGCGAGTTGTTCCGTCCCGAGTACCGCCGGACCACCATCGTGACGGCTCTTCTGTTCGCCTGCGCGTACGGCGCGGCCTCGGGCAGTATTCAGCAATCGCCGCAGATCACGCCCGGGCTGCGGGAAGTCGCAACCATGACGCCTTCGGCGCGCGGTGAGGCAGTTTCTAGCGTTCAGGGAATGCAGGAGGTCGGCGGACTGGCAGGCCGGATTGCGATCGCCGCTCTGGCACTGGTGATCGCCAGCCGCCGCAGGCTGCTGCGCGCCTTCCTGATTCCCGGGCTCGCCATCACGCCCTTGGTGTTCATCTATACGGGCACACAAAATCTGCAGTTGTTCCGCATCGGAATATTTTGCGCGGGTTTCACCACGGTCGCCCAGCTCACTTTTTGGGGAAACTATTTGCCGCGCGTCTACCCGGTTCATCTCCGCGGCACGGGCGAAGGATTCGCGGCCAACGTTGGCGGCCGCATGCTGGGCATGTCCGGCGCCTTTCTCACCACGCACCTGGCCGGCTTGATGCCCGGCCGGATGCCGGCAAACAAGCTCAGTTACGCGGCCGCCACGGTCGGCGCCGGCGTGTATGTGTTGGCGTTACTGCTAACGTTCTGGCTGCCGGAACCGCCGGCAAAACTGCCGGATTAGACGCAAGTCTGCCGAAGAACCCCGGCGTCACCGCCAGGGCTGAAAACAGAATTTCAGCCGCGTCGCGTGAGAGCGCGGGTCAGCTTGCGGCAAAGTGCATGCTCCAGGGCCCATAATGAAGAAAAGTGCGCGTCCTCATTCTGGATAACTACGACTCCTTCACCTGGAACCTTGTGCAAAGCCTCGAAGCACTGGGCGTGGAGTGCGTCGTTTGGCGGTCCGATCGCGCAACCGTGGATGATGTTGCCGCACTCGCGCCCGATCGCATGGTTCTTTCTCCGGGGCCATTCGGGCCGGAGCGGACGGGCATTTGTCCGGATGTGGTGCGCGCTTTTGGAGAGCGCATCCCGATTCTGGGCGTCTGCCTGGGCATGCAGGTGATCGCCACGGTGGGAGGAGCCAGCGTGGGTCCCTCAGGCCGTCCGGTGCATGGTAAAGCAAGCCCCGTCTTCCACGTCGCGGAGGGCCTATTCGCGGGTCTGCCCAAGCCCTTTGCCGCCGCCCGCTATCACTCCCTGACCGTAGATCCTCGAACCATCCCCGCCACGCTGGACATCACGGCTTGGACCGCTGACGGGATCGTCATGGCCTGCCGCCTGCGCGATACGAAGGCCGAAGGGGTGCTCTTCCATCCGGAATCATTCCTCACCGAACATGGTTCCGATCTGCTGCGCAATTTTCTTTGGAATTAAGCCGCATGTGGTCTGACCGGCTCGCTACAGCATCCCGAAAAGCCCTCGTCGAGCAGCTAAGGCAGGTCCTGTCTGCGCCGCGGGGCGGCGCCGCCGCGGAAAGCACGGAATTGTCCTGGGACGCTGAACCTGCCGCCGTTGCCGAGGCGCTCTGGCCGGATTCCGATTTCCTTTGGCTCGACCAACCTCCGGAATGTACGCTGTTTGCCGGCGCGATTGCGCGTCTCTCGGTCGCGGGAGATGATGCCACCGTTCGCGGACCCGGTGGAACTATCCGGCTGAAGGCGCGGGGGTTCGATCTCGTGGAAGCTGCCCTGGAAGCCTGGGGCGGCGCCGCAGATGCGCGGCTGTGCGGCTACCTCGGCTACGAACTCGGCAGCGAGTTGGAGGAGGTTCCACAGTCAGAACGGCGCACCGGCGATCTGCCCGATCTGCACCTGGCCCTCTACGATTGGCGCCTCGAATACCATTCCGGCCATTGGCGTCTCTGCGGAACTAATGCGTGGCGAACAAGCGACGGGCTGGCGCTAACGGATCCGAAATTCAAGCCTCGCAGGAGTGCCGCTCTCAACCCCGGCCCAGTCAGTGCAACTTCCAGCGAGCATTTCTGCGGCTCGGTCGCCCGTACCGTCAGCCGAATTCATAACGGCGAGCTGTTTCAGGCTAACCTCTGCCGGCGTTTGGAAGCCGCGTTGCCGGCCGACCAGGTCTGGCCGGTTTACCTACGGTTGCGCCAACTGAGCCCGGCCTCTCAGGGGGCGCTGATCCGGACCAGCGCAACCGGCGCGGTGCTCTCCGTCAGCCCCGAGCTATTTCTGAGCGTGCGCAACGGGCAGGTGCGCTCCTCTCCCATCAAGGGCACACGCCCGCGCGGAACGACTCCGGAAGAAGACCGCGCGCTGGCGAACGCGCTCTCGCAAAGCGAAAAGGACCGCGCCGAACTCGCCATGATCGTCGACGTGACGCGCAACGATCTGGGCCGCGTCTGCCGCCCAGGGTCCGTGAGGGTTGAGCGGCACGCCATGCTGTGCTCGCTGCCGACGGTCCACCACACCTACTCGGTAGTCAGCGGCGAACTGCGCAGCGGCTACGGACCCGTCGACCTGCTGCGCGCGAGCTTTCCCCCGGCCTCCATCACTGGCGCTCCCAAAATTCACGCCATGGAAGTTGCGGCCGTCGAAGAGGGTTTCCGGCGAGGTCCCGCCATGGGAAGCATTGGATGGATTTCGCTCGGCGGCGATATGGAACTGTCGGTCGCGATCCGCACCGCAATTGCGTCCGAAGGCCGCATCTGGTATCTGGCCGGTTGTGGCATAACCGCCGATTCCGTTCCCGAAGAAGAGCTCGCGGAATCCGAAGCCAAAGCCGTCGCATTCCGCGGCGCACTGACGGGCTCGCCTGTCGCGACTGTTCATCCGCACTCCGCTTTGCCGAAACTCGTTTGATAATATTGAACGGCTATGCAGAGAATGAACGCCCGGCCCGAGCCTCTGGATGTCGATCTTGAGAAATCCGCCGTCATTGTCGTCGACATGCAGAACGCTTTCGCCAGCAAAGGCGGGATGCTCGATCTCGCGGGTATGGATATCTCCGAAGCGCCGCGCGTCATCGAACGGATACGGCTGGTGCTGGGCAAAGCGCGCCAGCGGGCGATGCCGGTCGTTTACCTGCAGGTGGGATACAAGCCCGATCTCAGCAATAGCGGCGGAGCGGACTCGCCCAACCCCCGCAAGGAACTCGGGCTCCGCATGATGGCCGAGCGGCCGGAACTCCGGGGCAAACTGGTGACCGAGGGAACCTGGGATTTCGCGATCGTGGACGAACTCACGCCCGAAGCCGGCGATCTGGTGATCATCAAGACGCGCTATAGCGGCTTTGCCGGAACCAACCTCGATTCCGAATTGCGGCAGCGCGGCATCCGGTATCTGTTTTTCACCGGCATCGCAACCAACGTGTGCGTGGAATCGACATTGCGGGATGCGTTCTTTAACGACTACTGGCCCATTCTGATCGCGGACGCCGCGGCTGCCGCAGGCGGACCTGCGATGCACGAAGCCACTGTGAAGAACGTCGAGTCCTTCTTCGGCTGGACGATGCTTGCGGCCGAATTTGTGGAGAACTTGCAGGCGGGCACTCGCCTAGTGAGTCACGCTTGAACGCTACGCCGCAGCGCCTAGCGTGAAATCTCTTCCAGCGACAGATGGCGCGTCTTCGGACCAAAGAGACCGATCGTTAGGGTCATAATGACCATTGCCCCGCCGATGAAGAGAGCCACGCCGGCCGCGCCGCCCTCGCGCAAGAAGAAGCCGATTAGCAGGCCGGCGAAGGCCGCGCTCAGGCGGCTCCAACTGTACACGAAACCGACCGCCCGGCCGCGAATGCGCGTTGGAAACAACTCGCCCTGGTAATTGTGTAAGGCGAACGATAGCCAGTCGTTGCAGAGCGTCACCAGCACGCCGAAAAGGATGATTGCACCGGCGTTCGCCTGCCGCGCGAACAAAAACATGAATGCGCCGATTCCTACGCCCGCCCACACGAGCTGCCATTTCCGCTCCATTCGATCGGCAAACAGCATCCCGACGAGCGGGCCCACCGGGTTCGCGATTGCGATGATAAACGAATATTCGAGGCTCGTCGTGATGTGGATACCCTTGGCGATCAGTAAAGTCGG
>CAYMHP010000048.1:0-6922 GCA_964390225.1 uncultured Solibacteraceae bacterium | reverse complement strand
AACCGAACCCGTAAAACCCGATCGTCTGCATCAGGTTGAACACCGACATCACCAGCGTGCGCTTTCCGTAAGGCCGCCGAAAGATCTCGCGGAAGCGGCTCGATCCGTTCTCCGTCGGCACGGGAGGGCGGGGCGCGGCAATGGCTCGCCGGTGTCGCGCGCAACGCTGAGCTCGATCTGAGCTAGAACGCGCTCCGCCTCCGCGTCGCGGCCATGCTGGGCGAGCCAGCGGGGACTCTCCGGCAACTTACGGCGCAGCCACCAGCCCAGCAGGGCCCCGGCTGAGCCAATCAGCGTCACCCAGCGCCAGCCCTCCAGTCCGAAAGGACTCCTCGGAACCAGCAGCCAGCCGAGCAGCGCCACCACCGGGATCACCGAGAACTCCAGAAATTGGTTGAACGCGAACGCCCTTCCGCGGGACCGCGGCGGCACGAGTTCCGGCAGGTAGGTATCGACGGTCACCTGTTCCAGCCCCACTCCGATACTCGCGAGGAACCGCCAGGTGTCCACGGCCGCGGCCGTGTGCTGGAACGCCATAATGGCGGTGCACACGGAATAGCACAGCAGCGAAGAGACGAAGATCGAACGTCTGCTTAGCCGGTCGGCGATGGACCCGAAAGCCATCGAACCGAAAAACATACCCGCAAATGTGCAGAAGATGAAGAACCCAACCCCGTTGATGCCAAACAGCCCGACCGTGGTGTTGGCCAGCACGCCGCTGGCGACCAGGCCCGGCGCGATATAGGTGCTGAGAAAGATATCGTAGAGATCGAAGACGCCGCCGATCGAAATCAGTGCGATCAGCCGCCACAGGCTGCGCGACAGCGGCAGCCGGTCGAGCCGCGCCGCGACGATGCTGGTGAATGCCGGAGCGTAGCGCCCCGTTTCAAGCATTGGTTCAGTGTATAAGATGCGGAGGTTCTGTCGCCATGGCCGACGAGCAATCAGCCGCACCGGTTGTGGCGGGCCGGCGCGGGACGCGCTTCGTCACTAGCCCGGAAGAGCTAGCCGCCCGCGGTGTATACTGCATTCCGGACTCTACTCAGGGGGAAATTATGTGGATTGTACGGCTTGCGCTTCGCCGACCGTATACGTTTGTGGTCATGGCGGTGCTCATCGCCATCCTGGGTGTCACGGCCATCATCACTATGCCGGTCGACATCTTCCCGTATATCGACATCCCCATCGTCAGCGTGGTGTGGCAGTATACGGGGCTTTCACCGCAGGAGATGGAAAAGCGCGTAGTCACGAATTTCGAGCGCGGCCTCACCTCGAACGTGAACGACATCGAGCACATCGAGTCGCAATCCTATAGCGGAATCTCCGTGGTGCGCATCTACTTCCACCCGAACGTTCAGGTGGACATGGCGGTGGCTCAGGTGACCTCGCAGGCGCAAAGCGCCGTGCGAAACATGCCGCCCGGCATGTTCCCGGCGAATGTATTCCGCTACGACGCGGCCAGCGTCCCCATTCTGACGCTGGGCCTTTCCAGCAAGACCCTCCGCGAGCAGGAGATCTTCGATCTCGGCAACAACTTCATTCGCACGCCGCTCGGCACCGTGCAAGGGGCGAACGTTTCCTACCCCTTCGGCGGCAAAAGCCGCTCGGTGATGGTGGATCTGAACCTCGACCAGCTTTATGCCAAGCAGCTTGCCCCCATCGACGTGTCGAACGCGTTGAACCTGCAAAACCTGATTCTCCCTGCCGGGACGGCGAAGATGGCGCAAAAAGAGTACCAGATTCGCGTGAACAGCAGCCCCGAAGTCCTGGATGAACTGAACAACCTTCCGATCAAAACCGTGAACGGGGCGACCGTGTTCATTAAAGACGTCGCTCACGTCCGCGATGGCTTTTCAGTGCAAAACAACATCGTCCGCATGAACGGCTCGCGCGGCGTTCTCCTGACCATTACGCGGACCGGAAAAGCCTCCACCCTGGCCATCGTCAACGCGGTGAAAAAGGCGCTTCCACGCGTTCTTGCGACGGTTCCGCCGGAGCTCAAGGTGGACGCCCTCGCCGATCAATCCGTGTTCGTTCGCGCCTCGATTACCGGTGTCGAGCGCGAGGCCTTGATTGCCGCGGGCCTGACTGGCCTCATGATTCTGCTCTTCCTGGGCAGTTGGCGCAGCACCCTGATCGTTTGCATCTCGATTCCGCTCTCGATTTTGAGTTCGCTCTGCATCCTCAGTCTCCTAGGCCAGACCATCAACGTGATGACTCTGGGCGGCCTGGCTCTGGCCGTCGGAATCCTCGTGGACGATGCCACCGTCGCGATCGAGAATACGCAACGGAATATCGGGCTGGGCAAGTCGCTGGTCCGCTCCGTGATCGACGGCGCCGCGCAAATCGCGATTCCTACGTTTGTTTCCACGCTGGCGATCTGCATTGTGTTTGTCCCGGTGCTGCTGCTGACGGGAACGGCGCGTTACCTCTTTACCCCCCTCGCAATGGCCGTGGTATTCGCGATGGCGGCGTCATACCTGATATCGCGCACGCTCGTGCCGACCATGGCGTATTACCTCCTCGGCCCCGAGGTGGAGTTGTACCAGCGGGGTAGCGGAGGTGAGGCGCACGGCGGCAAGGGCGTGTTCTGGCGCGTTCACTACGCGTTTAATGGAATCTTCGAGGCGCTCCGGTCGCGCTATGTCGGGCTGCTCGATTGGTCGCTACGCCACCGGCCCATCGTCCTAGGCGGATTCATGGTCTTTTCGATCGCGTCTTTTGGGCTGACGTGGCTGGTGGGAGAAGATTTCTTCCCCAACGTGGATTCCGGCCAGATGCGGTTGCACGCGCGCGGCCCCGCGGGGACGCGCATCGAAGAGACCGAACTCCGGTTCGCTGCCATCGAACGGGAAATCCGGCAGGTGATCCCCGCAGCCGAGGTCGAAAGCATCCTCGACAACATCGGCGTCCCGAACAGCTGGACCAGCCTGGCGCAGGGAGACATCCCCACCATCTCCAGCGCCGACGGCGAGATGATGATTACGCTCAATAAGGAGAAGCACGGCTCCACCCGCGATTACGAAGTGCTGCTCCGCAAGCACCTGCGCAACGCTTTCCCGGATATGACCTTCTTCTTCCAGCCGGCGAACATCACCAGCCAGATTTTGAATTTTGGCCTTCCGGCCCCGATCGATGTTCAGGTGGTGGGGCGCGATGCCGAGGCGAACTACAAAATCGCCGAGCACCTGGCGGCGAAAATTGCCTGCATCCCCGGAGCGGCCGACGTGCACGTCCACCAGGTCATCGACCAGCCGGAGATCCGCCTGAATGTGGACCGGGCCAAAGCCTCGCAGCTCGGCTTGACGCAGCGTGACGTGACCAGCAGCATGCTGATCTCGCTCAGCGGCAATGGCACCGTGGCTCCGAACTACTGGGTGAACTGGTCGAACGGCGTCAATTACAACGTGGGCGTGCAAACGCCGCAATACCGGGTCGATTCTCTCGATGCTCTGCTGCGCACCCCGGTCTCGGTGGCCACTAACGCCGTCAACACGACCACGCCGGGGTCGCTCGCGGGCTCGTCGGCCGTCGGGAACGCCTCGGTGGGCACATCGCCCAGTGGCGCCTCCCTCGCATACGGCAATCCGGGAGCGATGTCCGGCAGCACTCAACTACTTTCCAACCTGGTCACCGTCCAGAGGGATTACGCCCCTGTAATCGTGAATCACTACAATGTGTGGCCGGTCTTCGACGTGTATGCGAATGTCGACCGGCGGGATTTGGGCGGCGTCGGCGCCGAAGTCGAAAAGATCATCGCGGCCGAAGAGCCGCACTTGCCCCGCGGCACGACCTTGGACCTGCGCGGGCAGATCGAAACCATGCAATCGTCTTTTTTCCGGCTGGGCTTGGGAATGGCCTTTGCCGTGGTGCTGGTCTATCTTCTGATGACCGTGAATTTCCAATCGTGGCTCGATCCGTTCATCATCCTGACGGCTCTTCCCGGCGCAATGGCCGGCATTCTGTGGATACTCTTCGTCACCGGAACAACCCTCAGCGTTCCTTCGCTGATGGGAGCTATTATGTGCATCGGCGTTGCGACGGCGAACAGCATCCTGATGGTCACGTTCGCCAACGACGAGCGCGCCGTTCAGGATTCAGCCGCGCAAGCCATGCTGTCCGCGGGCCACGCGCGCATCCGCCCGGTGCTCATGACGGCCACGGCGATGATCCTCGGAATGCTTCCCATGTCGCTCGGCCTGGGCGAAGGCGGCGAGCAAAACGCACCGCTCGGCCGCGCCGTGATCGGAGGATTGATCTTCGCGACCGTTACCACGCTCTTCGTTGTACCGATCTTCTATACGTACCTGCGGAAGAGGCCGCCGGTGGATCATGAGCGCATCCTCGCGGAAAGAGAGCGTGAAAGCGAGCCGGTGTAGGGAGTTTCAGCGGCGGCAGTGACGGCGCGGATCACACGCCCCAGCAGTAACGTTTCCACGGCCCATATCTCTCGCCGTGCTACATTCGAAGGGGCATGGCTCCGGATGACGACTCCCTTTTGACGGACTACACCCACGATGGCGTCGACCTCACGCTAATCCGGTGGATGCTTTCGCTTACTCCCGCCGAGCGTCTGCAGGTGCTCCAGGATCACTTAGATGACGTCCTGAGTATCCGCGAGCGGAATGAACCGAACTAGATTACTGCCGATCTTTCACGCCTTCCAAGAGGCGAAGGTGGATTTTATCGTGGTGGGAGGAGTCGCCGCAGTCTTAGGCGGTGCCCCCATCAATACCTTCGATCTTGACGTTGTACACTCGCGAGCGCCGGCGAACATTGCCCGGCTCCTGCCAGTACTTGAGAGGCTCGAGGCCATTTATCGCATACAGCCGCAGCTGAAGCTGCGTCCGGATGGCAGCCACCTGGCCTCCCCCGGTCATCAGAACCTCGTTACCGTATGGGGACCGTTGGACCTGCTCGGTACGATCGGCCGGAACCTCAGTTACGAGGATTTGCTGCCGCATACGGTGGAGATGGACATCGGAGAAGGCAACCGCGTTCGGGTACTAAGTCTGGAAATGCTGGTGATCATCAAAGAGGAGTTAGGCGGAGAGAAGGACCGGGCCGTGCTACCGATCCTTCGCCGCACAATCGAGGAAAAGCGACGAAGAAGCTGACCGCTGCTGATGCGGTCTTCTTTCGAGCGCCGCCCCTACACGCCCCAGCAGTAATCTTCCACCGCCCGCTCGATCGACGAATCTTTCTCTGTCAGCCGCATCAGCTCCAGGCGGATCGCATCCACCAGCGCCTTCCAGCTCGCTTCGATCACGTTGTCGGAAACACCTACGGTTGACCAGCTTCGCCGGTGATCGGACCACTCGATGAGCACGCGTACGTTCGCCGCCGTGCCTTTGCGCGAGTCAAGCACGCGCACCTTGTAGTCCGTTAAGCGTACATCGGTGATCTGCGGGTACAGCTTCGCGAGGCATTTGCGCAGGCAGAGGTGCAGTGCGTTAAACGGTCCGTGACCCGTGGCCGTCTCCGAGTGCACTCCATCCTGGGCTCGCAGCGTCACCGTGGCAGTCGTATGAGAGTTCCCCGGTCCGGTGGCGCGCGTGGAAACCTCGTAGCTATCTACGTCGAAGAAGTGCATTCCGGGATGCAGAGCGTCGCGCACCAGCAACTCGAAAGTGCCTTCGGCGGCTTCGAGTTCGTACCCCTCGTACTCCATCTGTTTGATGCGTTCAAGCAACTCGCGGCGCGCCTCTTCGTCGAGACGGTCGGCCAGCCCGTGCTGCTTTAGCTTATACATGATATTGCCGCGGCCGGAAAGATCGCTCACCAGCACGCGCTGGCGATTGCCTACGCTTTCGGGGGTGATGTGTTCGTAAGTGGAGGAGTCCTTGATCACCGCGCTGACGTGCACGCCGCCCTTATGCGCGAACGCGCTCTTACCCACGAATGGTTGGTCGTTGCGCAGCGGCAGGTTTGCCAGCTCCGCAATGAATTTGCAGACGGAAGAGAGGCTGGCCAGCTTCTCGGAGCCGATAGTCGTGTGACCCAGCTTCAGTTCGAGGTTGGCGATGATAGAGGCGAGATTGGCGTTGCCGCAGCGCTCGCCGTAGCCGTTCATGCAACCCTGTACGTGGGTTGCACCGGCTTCAATCGCCGCCAGGGCATTCGCGACAGCCACGTCCGAATCGTTATGCGGATGAATCCCGATGACGCCATCGAAGCGCTTCCGCACTTCCGCAACAATCTCTTCCAGGCGGCTGGTGACCATGCCCCCGTTGGTATCGCACAGGCACAGCACGTCCGCGCCGGCCTGCTTGGCTGCTTCCAGAGTGCGGATAGCGTACTCCGGGTCAGCGGCGTACCCGTCAAAGAAATGCTCCGCGTCGTAAACGACTTCTTTGCCGTGATCTTTGAGGTACTTCACGGTATCGGAGATGAGCTTCAGATTCTCCTCGAGCGTGATCCCGAGTGCACGCTTGACGTGCAGGTCCCAGGTTTTGCCGAAGATCGATACGACGGGCGTGCCCGCCTCCACCAGCGCAAGCACGTTGCGGTCCTCTTCGACCGGGTTCTTTGCGAACCGCGTTGCGCCGAACGCCGTCAGCTTCGCGTGCTTCAAATCCAGCTCGCGGGCCCGCTGGAAGAACTCTTTGTCCTTCGGATTCGACCCCGGCCAGCCGCCCTCCACGTAGTCAATGCCCAGCTCGTCCAGCTTCTGCGCAATAACGAGCTTGTCCTCCACCGAGAAGGAGACGGCCTCGCCTTGCGTGCCGTCCCGGAGCGTCGTATCGAAAGTGGCGATCTTCATATAACGTCCTATGCGCGGGCAAATGCCCGCGCGCCTTACTTTTTCGCGGCCAATACATCCTGCGGAACGCCGGCTTCCTTCTTTTTCTTCTTCAGGAACGGCATCATTTCGCGCAGTTCACGGCCGACGTTTTCGACCAGTTGATCCTGCTCTGCCTCG
>CAYMHP010000047.1:5734-25713 GCA_964390225.1 uncultured Solibacteraceae bacterium | reverse complement strand
CGGATAGGTCAGCCCCACACTGACAACCGCCACCGTAACTTGTGCGCCCGAGGGCAACGGAGCGAGGCTGGTGCCATCGACACTGTTCGAAACCGGCATCCCGGCCGCGAATTCCAGATCGCAGTATGGCGTCCCATTCACCTTAAGTTGCAGTTGCACCGGAGCGTCCGCGGTTCGTCCGAGCACCGCGAACACGTCCCGCACCGTGTGGGCAGTGTCGATCACCAGCGGAGGCGCCGCGTTCGGATCCACCGCGAGATACCCGGCAACCTGGATCGAGTACTGGCCGCCCGCAAGCGTCCGCAGTCCGTTATCCACGGTCCCGGTCAGACACATGCTCGTCGTGGGACTGTTTCCGCACGAGTTGGTGACGAACAACTCCGCGCTGGCTACCCGCGCGTTGGGCAGCGAGACGGGGTAGCTCCAGCTTCCGCAGTAGGGACTGCCGAAGAAATCGCGCGGAAACGGCGCAATCGTGCTCTTCTGGCCCAGGTGGTACACCGGTATCTGGGCGGCATGCGCCGCCGCCGTGCTGTCATGGAATCCGCGCGTCACTTGATATTGTGTTCCGCCGCTTGCGATCGAATCGACCCGCAGGATTTCCGCTTCGATTTGGATCACACTGCCAGACCGGGCGGGGCCGGCCGTACTGAGTTGGATGCTGGTGTCCTCCGCTGCAATCGAATTCGCGAGTTGAATCGTCGGCGCGCCCTGCAACTCATCCCAGTAATGAAGTCTGAGTGTTGCCGAAGAAACCGAGCGGGTGTTCGTCAGATCCGTGAAGGAAACACCGCTCAGCTCTACCGTGCCGCTGCGGGCGCCGGCCGCGAGTCCGAATATGGGGGCTGGCGGAACCGTGCTATCGCTCTCGCCCGAGCCGCCGATCTGCCACCGCGTCACTGTTGACAACTCCGGAGCGCACTCCACATTGTTGACGTTCGCCGCGCGCCCGGTGATCTGGACCACCTCTCCCGCGTGATTCGGAACCTGAAACTCCACCGGGCTGCTCTGCGTCTGCGCGCCAAAATGCCACCCGGCCTCCGCAATCGAGAAGAAACTGCCCGCCTCGGGCTCTACATCCCAGTGGGGAGACACGGTAATCGACGTGGCGGTATTCGCGGCGATTACCCGCTCCTGGCCAGCGCCCTGACCTCGCGTGATTCGCGCCGTCATGCCGCGATACCGGTTCACCGCCAGCTGCAGTCCCCCGTTCCCCACGCTCGAGGGTAAGTGTTCCGTCACCGCAGTTTCCGGCTGAAGCTCCGTCCGCCAGTAGAAATTCGCATGGTCGAAGTTGGCGTCCGGAGGTGGGAGCAACTCATAAGCAGCCCCCCTGTCCGTAAACTGCGCAGCCAGTGGTTGGTTCGATGCGATGCGGAAGAGCCGGCCCGGAGTCGTCCCGCGGTACACCTCAAAGCTTGAAGTCCCCGGCGCAAAGCTCAGACCCGACAGAGTCACGCTACTTGCATCGTTCCGGATAACCGCGCGTACCAGGAACGACAGAGCGCTCTCATGGCCATCGGTATCCGTCCCGGAAACGGCGTAATAGAGCGTCTGCCCTGCCGGCAGCGTGCCGTCGCTGCCTACCGTGGTCGAAAGACTAATCAATGGCACACCGGGGCCGTTCGCCGCCAAGGCTGCCGGCGGCACAAAGCTGACCGATACGCTGGTCTGAATTGTCCCGTCGCTGCTGGTAGCAGCGGTTTCCGCAACGCCGAATTGAATGTCTCCGTTTTCATCAAGCACGCTTCCCACCAGCGGGCGCGGCGCCCCCGCGACCGCGCTCCGTTGGTGTCCGGCCCCCTGCGCCGAATCTCCTTGCCCGTTTGTATCCGCGTACCAGGCGTCGTCGTGGATCTGTGCCTGAAGCGTCGCGGTTCGATAATTCGTCGCCGGCGAGATCTTCAGAACCCGAAACGGCTGCCGGTCGAATCCCTCCTTCAAATACGTCACCGTGATCAGATCGCCCGGCCGTATGCCGAGCGCACGCACGCTGGTGCTGAACGTGATGTATGTGTTCCCGGCGATGCTTTTGTCGAGGTTGAATTTCAGAATCCGTGCCGCTTGATCATAATGTGGAAGTCCTAAAGCGGCCAGCGTGGTGGAAATCTCCTGGCCGGCCCGGGCAATGTCCGCGGGATCCACCATCGAATAGCTGTCCTGCTGGTATTCGTTTAGGGCGTCCTGAAACTCCACCGTGAGACGGTTTGGCGTCTCGGCGCTGCTGCGCGAAGAGAGCATCACGCTCGGCTCGCCCGTACTACTGCGAAGTATTCCCGAAAATCCATTCGACCCATCGCCAAACTCATAGCTTGCCCAACCGCCATTGAGCGGCTCCGTACTGTTCGATTGCGGCGGTTTGGTGGGCCGCTCGAGTGCCAGCGAATTCTCCACCTGCAACTGCAGCGCGCCGCCGGGGCCGTATGTGAGATATAGCCGGGCAGCGTTGCGGATACCGCGCACCAGGTCTCCCGCGCTGCGTCGCGTCTGCAAAACCACATTGCATTGAAACCGCGGAATCGTGATTGGATTGCCGTGTAGATCCCGTGCTCCGATTGGTTCATCACAAAATTGCGCCGCGTTTGCAAAACTCGGAATGTCGATTTCCGCTTCTGACCAACCGGTGCGCCGGAGAATGTCGAGCAGGATCCAGGCCGGGTTGTTCGAGAACCGCTCGCCCAAGTAGCCCCCATCGGCGTCATATGCCGGTAGCTTCAATCCTTGAGCGAGCACTTTGACTCTCGGTAAGCTCGTGCCGCTGCTCAGCCGCGTCGGAACCACCACCACCAGGTACGCCATGCTCCCGTAAGCATCGCCCGCCGGATTTCCGCTCGCATCTAAGAAATTTAGATCGAAGCCGCCATCCCGCGTGCCGACGGTCGGCAAGCTGTACCAGCCCGTCCCCGTCATGTTCGCGCCGGCCACTCCCAGTGGAATTTCGACGTCGTTGACCAGCACCTTCAACACGCCTTCGATCTCGCCGATACCGAGCAGCACCTCCATCCTCGTCAGGTTGCCGTCATTGCGCGCAAAGACCAGGGGCGGCGAGTACCATGCCGTCCCATAAATCATCGGGACAAAGTCGTTGTAACGGGCCTGGTTTACAACAAGGGCCGAGGTCTGCCAGTCCTTTCCGTATGCGCGAACCGAGATCTCTGGCGGAACGAATTCGATTCCTCCAAACCGGTTCCACATCCCCCGTGCGCGGCAGTCGTCCTTCGTGTACCCGCACGAAGTGAACGGCGCGCCCGCATTCAGACTTCCGGTGCCGCCAACCAAACCGGCGGAGTACCCACAGCGGTAATATCGCGAGTATTTCCCGTTCGCCCCGCCATCCAAGGCTTCCGTGCGCTGCGCCTCGTTAGCTGGGAATTCCCACGGGCATCGGCGCTGAATCCGAACCTGCGGCAGCAGCAGGCGCTGCAGGTTCATGCGATTCGTCGCGGTCAAGCGGAAAGTCGATTCGCGGATTTCGTCGGGAGGATTGCA
The DNA here is from genome assembly GCA_964390225.1 of uncultured Solibacteraceae bacterium. Lineage (GTDB taxonomy): Bacteria > Acidobacteriota > Terriglobia > Bryobacterales > Bryobacteraceae > PSRJ01. Next base: position 22,224 of record CAYMHP010000047.1, on the reverse strand, counting down.
GATCCCCTGAAACAGGGTTACGGTCTCGGTACGGGAAAGATTCTTGCGCAGGTCGTAGAAGAGGAAACCAGCCGTGAGCCGCGCGCCTTTCCAGCCCACGGCTCGCTCGATTTCCGAAAAATGCGAATCTGCATTCGCCAGGAGAACGGAGACTCGCGGACTCCCGTCGACGCCTTGGTCGGAAGCAGTCTCAAAGTCAAAGCTGCTGTGCTCGAGCACGCGCGCCGCATAGCTGGCGTCGGCTGTGGTGATCGCGTGCGTGCACCAATGCTCCGCCCGGCCGTCTACCAACACGCAGTCAAACACGAGCAGCGGAGTATCGGTGACCGCCAGTTCCTTTATTTCATAAACGGTGGGCATGAAGAAGATGGACCATCACCGAATGGCGGTTTGGTGCGGTTGTCGTAAACGCGAAATCATCAGCGGCAAAATAGGCGTTCGGGTACACGCCCCCACTGACACTGGCTTTGTAAGCCGATGCTGCAGCCTGCGGCTCTACCTGCAACCCGCAGATGTCCACTGCGACGCCTGGGGCCAATTGGATGCCGAAGCTGACAGACTCTCCCGCCGCGCTTCCCGATCCGGAAGCGCTGAGCCTGCTCCAGCCGGTGCTCACCGCGCGGTCCGCCCGCACGTCGGCGCACAGCAGCGTGATTTCAGTGGGTTGAGAAGAGCGCGCGTACATGCTGACGCAGTACACGTAGCCGCCCGGCGCGGCCAGCGTTTGCAGCACCTTCTGTGGGGCCATTCCTGGGTTGCTGATATGCCACGCCGAGTTTCCTCCGAACGTGTCTGTGAATCCGCCAGCTATCCCGAGCAACGGATCCGGATTCCACACGGGTTTATCGAGCCGCTCGCTCCAGGCCAGCAGGTTCGCGGCCGGATCGACAAACGTGAATACATTCAGGCTGCCCTCGGCCGCCTGGAAAAACTCTTCGAGAGCCAGCGCCTCGGAATCCGAAAGGCCCACATAACTCAAGTGCCACTCGATCGTTTCGGCCGTCGCATCGGCCATCTTGATCGTGCTTCCGTCGCCCAGTTGGTTCGTGATCGTCCGCATCTTCCGCCGCTTTTGAATCGGAAACTGGCTCAAGGCTCCGGTTGATAGTTGTGGGTAGACCAGCATGGAATCACGCGCGGTTCTGGAGGATTGTCAGGTAGGTGCGGCCATTGGTCTCGCCGACCGCGGTCAGTGCCAGCTCCTCGGCGCCAAAACTGCAGCTGGCATACACGTGACCGTCCCAGGGATCGGTGAATTCGAAGCAACCAAAACGCCCCTGGTTCGTCACGAAAAACTCCTCGAGCGCCGCCAGCTCAGACTCGTCCAAAACATCGAGGCGGATGCCCCACATCCGCAGACTTGCGCAGCAGTCGCGATACCGCTGATCGGAGCCGTCGAGAAACTTCACTATTTGGTTTTGAAAACGAATGACCCGGGTTGCCGGGTATTGCGCGATCGCGTCCGTCTTCAATTTAGGGAAGCTCGCCATTTCACAGATCGCTCATCACGTCATTGATCGAGTTGAGGTTGAGCATCGCCTGCCGCACGGCCTGCGCGATTTCATTGCTGTGATCGAGAAATGACCGCGCATCCATTGCATGCACGTTCACGTTGATCTGCGGCGCCGGGGCCTCTGTCCCTCGAGCCCCGGCGCCCGCTGTCGTGGCGCTCGGCCCCACGCTCGCCGCCACCGGCGCGGGACTGAACAGCCGCGGCATCCCGAACTGATCGTAGTCTGATTGCTGTATCCCCGAAACCAAATTGGCCGCCTGAAAGGAGATGCGCTCCGGCATCGTGTACTTGACCAGCGGCGGCGGCTCCGGTTGTCCTCCTCCGCCGAACAGACCAAACAGACCGCCGATCAACGGAACCAAGCCGAGCCCGCTCGTGAACACCTTAGTAATGGCCGACGAGATCGACCCGCCCGCCCCCTTCGATTCCTCGTGCACCTGGCTAGTGACCGGCTTGAGCTGGGCGATCTGTGCCGCCGTGCGCTCCACCGCGGAAGCCATCGATGCTCCCGAAGTGGCTATAGCGGCGAGGCTGCTCTCCGTTCGCGGCGAGACTGCCCGGAAATCACGGAGCAATGCTTCCTGAGTTTTGCTGGCCATCTCTCAACTCCGCTGCGAGCGCCTCTTCTAGAACCACAAATGCGTCCACTTGCCTGCCGCTGAGTTCCGCGAAATTCATTCCACCCAACCTCCGCCTCACAAAGAATTCCTCAACTAGCGCCAGGCTATCGGCCGTGATGAAGGATTTCGGACACGTGGTCAGGGCTGCACCTTTGCGGCCCCACACCAGCGGACCCCGCGGTTCTTCCTGAAACGCTAACCACCCGCATCGTCGCTTCTTTTCCAGGCCCGACCTTCTGCATGCATCGCACTTCCACCCGGCCTGGTTCGAAAACTGGAAATGAAAGGCGACAATCAGTTTTTTCGTTCAGCCTCGGTAAGCCCGGTCTGGCCTCGAACCGCGGCCAGTGCTTCGCGGAAAAGATCCTCCGGCCCGCTCTCGGCAAGCAGATCGGGTGTGGCCTCCACACCATCCACCAGCAGCCCGCAGACGGCGCGAAGCCCCCACGTCACATACAGCCTGTCGACCTCGGCTTCGAGCAGCGCCGCATCCATTTTCTGGGACGGCTCTTCGCCCGCCTCGAGAAACTCCATGCGCCCCGCCAGTTCCCGAATGCGGCGCATCAGCTCGAGGCGGCGTCCGTACGACATCTTCGCGACCGTGAATGTCACACCCGGCGCCGTTTTTGATTCGATCACTTCCACGCTTTCGTAGGTCATAATCACCCGAATGCCACGGCGACTTCATCATCCACGGTCCCCTGCGCGCGGGATGCCCGGAAATGCCACTGCAGGCGCGCCTCGCTGTCGTCGAATTCGGGCACTTCGGGGATCACGCTCTTCAAGTGAACCGCCATGACCTGTCCTTCAGCCTCCCCGAGCTGAAACATGACCGTGATCGGCGATTCCTGCCGCGCTGCCTGGTACAGCCCTTTCGTCGCATCGTCATCGAGGCCGTAGAGATCAATGGCCGCCGTAACCGATCGCTGTCCGGGTGAGATCGCCCGCGGCAGCCTGGAACCAAATTCGCTTGCCCGCGTATTTAGGGCGTTGCTTAGCGAAATCGAGGCGCTCGTAATGGTGAAAAACTGCGATGGCGAGATTCCCAGCCATGCCTGTCCCATATTGCCCGGCACAACCGAGTAGTCGAATGCCGCTACGGCGGGTTCTGCCGGAAAGCTCTCGAATTGGCCGGCGCCACCCGCCGTGCTGCTGCTGTCACAGACGTCCTGGGCGACTCCGCTAAACCGAAACTCGTGATAGTCGCCGTTGATCAGGATTTCCATTTGGTCCACGGCGGCCCCACACAGAACCCGGTGCACCGCGGTCGCTGGAGTCCAGTAATCAAACACGCTCACGCTCGGCAGTTCCGCTGCAGGCGTGTAGGACGTCGTCGCGCCGAGTGTAGAGCCAGCCCCGGGTGTTACTGAAAAGGGCGCGTTCAGCTGAATAGTGCGAGGGTCGGTGACGGCAGCCACGAAGCGCATCTCTCCGTCCGCGCTGACGGCCTGTCCAACGCTCAACCCATGTGCCGCTGCGCAGACGATCGATCCTCCGCTCGATGCCGAAGCAACCGTACCCCCGGCGAACACTCGCGGTGATCCGCCGAGCGCGGCCTGAAACAGCGGTCCGTAGGCGGGTGGCCCCTGCTCCTTTTGCCAACTCGTGAGGTAGGTGCGGATCTCGAACTCCGTCCGCCGCCGTCCTCCCACGGGTAGCCCCGGGAACGTCCGGCTTCCCGTCTTGTCCTTGCGCGCTGCCACTTCGACCAGTTGGCGAACCGTCAGCTTTAACGCGGGGATCCGATTCGTCGATTGAATCGCGGCGACGCTGCCGTAGGCGGTTTCGAGCGCCGTGTAGAACCGGTTGGCGTTTGAAGAGATGTAAGAAGCCATGCTAGTTCCTGCTCACTCCGATTTGGAATGTGATCTTCGCCGTTTGTATGAAATTCTTTCCCCCGTGCTTCACCGCACCCATCGCGACTTCATATCCGCCGGTGTAGAACATCCCGCTTCCCCAGTCCCCGCGGGAGCCGTTCAGAGACTGCGTTACGGCATCGACATACAGTTCGAGCGCTTCTTGGAGTCCGCCCAGCCGGTCTTGCGAATGCCGTACTTCGATGGCCATATGTACCCTTCCGGAGAAGCTGCGGAACTTCTCCCCCAACTCATTCACCATCTTTTCGCAGTACACGTTTAAAGACGGGTACTTCAGCGGCATTGCGCGCTCCGCCAGGTCGGCGGCGACGTTTTGCGCGCGGATCTGATTGGCGTCCACGGGCGCGGCCAAGAGATTCTCAGGCGCCGTAAGCGCGGCGAGGCTGGAATTCATACCCGCTGGCGCACTGATTCTCTGAATCACTTTGCCCGTGGCGTCGCTGGCGATTTTGGCTGCCATCAACCCCTCCGCAGGATGTGCGGAAGCGGTTTGAGAAAAGCGGGCGCCTGCCCCGAACCTGCGACTTGCCCTGCCTTAACGACCGCCAGATCCTGCCGCCGCGTCTCTCCCGCCGCCAGCGGAGCCGTATTTTGCAGATACATTGATGGGGCGCTCTCTCCCACGTACACGTTCCAACCGATGGCATTCCGCGGAGGGGTCCCCGCCTCGACCTGGAACGTAGTTCCCCAAGTCGTGATAACTGCCGGCGGCGCGCTCGCTCCCTCCTCGCCGGCATCGTTGAGCCATGCCGCTGTGACGAAGTACGTGCCGTCCGGCAGGGTTCCGGGGAGCGCCGTTACCGACGGCGTTTGCGCCTGAGCGACCGGCTTCCAGACTACGCCGATTCCCGCGTGCGCCACTTCGCTCCGCGCCCACTTCACCCTCTCGTGGAATTGGTCCCGCTTGCCGGAATAGCGATCGTTCAGTTGGCTGTTGTATGCATCGCTATAAACTAACTCGAGGGTTCGAAAGGTGTGCCAGAGTTTCAACGCCGGGGTGACGGCTATGCTCGCCAGGTCGGGCGTGGGCTCGAGCCAGAGGGGCCGCTCGACAAAACTCAAATCGGAGAGCATTGCCTGCACTTCCAGCCCGATTTCGGTCTGTGCCAGCGCCAGCTTTCGGTTTAGATCGATTCCCTCGTTAACCGCCATTTCCAGGAGCTGCGAATCCTGCGCCGCCAAATCGTCGATTGAGGAAATCGGGCCGTCCGTAAACAAAGCCATCGCCGTCCCTATTCTTTCGAGGCGCGTGCTGCGCTGCGCAGCCTGTTCAAGTCGCTGGTCGGTACCACGGAGAGTTGGATCTTCCCGGCCGCGGACTCTTGCTCGGCCAGCCGTTTGGCCTCGGCGAGTTGGTCGCGAAAGATCTTTACCTCTTCGAGATTCGCCAGCCGCGCAACACCGTCGACAATCATCTTGGCGGCAATTCTGCGCAACACCTCGGTGAAGGTCCCCGGCTTCCCGCCATCGCCCGTTTCCAGGCTCACCACTACAGGGAACGCATCCAGGATCGTCTCTTCCGTGTCGCGAATTTTCTGAAAGTAGTGCTTAAGGTCCATTGGTGATCTCTCCGATGGGGGCAGGCATCCGCCCGCCCCATCTTGGAATCGGCCCCTCTCCGGCTAGGTGTTCACTTGCACTCCCAGGCAGTTGCGCAGAATACTGCAGCCGTAGAGCACATCCACTGTGAATTGCTGCGCCAACGTATTCGGCTGGTAGCTCATCACGACGCGCATTCCGAAGTTGCCCAACTCGGCGTATTCGGCAATGGCGCCGGTCCCGGGTAGCGGCTGCGGCAGCCGCCGGATCACCAGGCCGATCGCGTTCTTGGTGAACGCCACGTTGTGTGTAGTCACCGGGCTGCTTCCGGTTTTCGGAACAAATTGTGACCGAAAGACGAAAAAGTCCTTCACCTTGCCGACGGTGCCGTCGACAAGCGCGCGCAGTCCGGCATCCCCGGCGCATTGAAATTCGCTGAAGCGCGGGATCTGCCGCCATGTCGAATACGTCGCGGCGTCTACCACCATGAACTTTTGCTCGCTGGGTGGCACCTTGGCCAGAAACAGTGCCGTCTCGGCCGCATCGATAACCGCCTCGGTGATCGGCGTGCCCGGTGTACCCACCGGCGGGTTCGCCGTGAAACCGGCATAGAGGCTGAGCAGATCGGTCTCCACCTTCTGCGCGATTGCCGCCACCGCCGGTTCCATGTAGATCCTGAGCAGATCCGGAACCGCCAGCACCTTGGTAACGTCCGGAATCTGGAAGGTCGCTTCCGCGTGCGTGTTCAGCACGATCTGTGCGTTTCCCAAGCTCGGTGCCTGCGGCTGCACCGTCCCGCCTTCGGCGATGTTGCTCGCCACCATTACTGGCGGAATCGGTATGTTGATCGTATCGCCGGCATGCGCCAGCACGGGTTCGTAATCGCGATTGACCAGGTTGCCCATGACCAGGTCCCCTACCAGCACCGGCAATGCGTCCGCCGCTACCAGCTTTACAATCGCGTTTGCGACGTTAGTTGAGGTAATAGCTCCCATCAGTTCTCCTTCTTTCTTTGTTTGCCGGCCGCTGGCCGGGTCCTTTCCTAGAGGCCCCGCAGCCCCTGCGCTGCCACACGCACGATTTCCTCGCGCACGCGCTGCATTTCCTCCGCGCTCATGCCGGGGCGAATTCGATCGATATCCACCGCGTCCCTGCCTGCTGCGGGGGCTTTCAAACCGGCGCTCATCCCGCTTCCTCCCGCGATCCGCGCCGGAAGGAACTCGGGATTCTCCGTAACGAAGGTGACCAGATACACCCGCGCGGGCACTTCGCCGGCCTCGCTGCGCGCCACCAGCCGCCCGTCCTCTGTGCGCGCAATGTCGCTTTGGACCGCCTTGAACGCGAGGTCGACTTTCGCCACGCCGAGCCGCTGCAACTCGGCGCGCACCGCGGCGCTGCGTTCGGCCTCTTCGGCCTGCCTGCGGCTGCGTTTGTTCTCTTCCACCAGTTCGTTCACGCGCCGCTCCAACTGCTCCCGGCGCTTACGTTCCTCCTGCAGTTCCGCTTTGTGGGCCGGCTCGCTCTTCGCCTGTTCCTGGTTCACGAATTCCTGGATCGCGCTTCGGACGATCGCTTGTACGTCGATTCCCTCCATAGCTCCCCCGTGAGGCAGGCCGGAGCCCGCCCGAGTTCTTTCCACAACCGCTAGCCCGGATATTCCATCCGGTCAATTTCCTCGGCCACCTGGTTCTTGATCTCCTGCCGGGCGTCGCAGAGATACTTGAACGCCAGCTTCTTGAAGACTTGCTTCTTCAGCGTGGCCGAGCCGATCCCGAGTTCCAGCAGCTTTTTTGCGTCGTCGAGTTCATTGCTGAAGTCTCCGATATCGAACTCGTCCATCCCGGAAACATCGATTGAGACGCTGTCCTTCCGCGCCCCCGCGATCACCCTTAGGACCTGCTTCATGAGATCCTTCACGCTATCGCCATAGGCCCTCAGCACCTCCTGCGTGATGCTGAAATCGCGCTGCTTGCTCAGTCCCGACCGCCAGTCGCCCGCGCTCGGATTCCCCGCCTGGTTCATGAGGTAGCAGACGCGGTAGATCTCGTCTTTCAGACGCACCAGGTTATCGGCGGCGATCTGATAAACCTTGCCCTCCGGCTCGGTCCATCCGAACTTGTCCTCCGGCCCCAACTGGATGTAGTACGACTCGCCGACGATCTGGTTCCACTCCCGATCCGAGTAAACCACCGGCATGGCGAAGAGACTCATCGTCAATGCCCACGAGAGCGCATTCGACTTGTTGAAGTGCTCCAGTTGCAGCAGTGCGGCCTTGTTCATTAACCAGAGCCCTTCGCTGATCTGCAGGCGGAACAATGGCACTCGGCCGAGCGCGGCGAGTCCGTGCTGGCCCTCATCCACCAGTTCCACGGGACTCCCTTCGCCGGATTTCCGGTAAATTTGGAAATTCTCGCGGTCGTAGTAGACCCACCGCGTCTCTTTCCTCCACCGGCCGTCCGAGGGATCGGGCTGCTGCAGGCACGAGGTACGGATCACCGCCCAGTCGAGACCGCCCGCCTGGTCGTAGCTCCAGTTGATCACTTCGTCGGCGGTGTAATCGGTCAGGTAAGCGCGAGAGCGTCCGCAGGCGTCTTCTTCGGCCCGCGTCAACACGGGCCCGTTGGTCCGCGGAAAATCCACCACAAGGTAGCTCGATCCGCAAACCAGCGCCTGCACAAAGCGCTGGCGGAAAAATTCGCTGAAATTGGTGCCCTTCAGATCGCAGTCATCGGTAAACAGGTTGAAGAACTCCTTGGCCGCGACGTCGCTGCCCTCGAACAGAAGAACCGGCTCCCGCCGCAGCAGGGTTGCCGCGTACCAGTCGATGATGGAGCCGATATAGTTTTCATAGAAGACCCGGGTCAGCCGTTCCTGGTACACCTCGCTCGGCTCTCTGTGCCGCCGCACCAAGTATTCCGACGCGCTCTCTTTCAGCCGCTCGCCGCCCGTATACAGGTCCTTATATTGCTTCCACGCCGCCTTGCGCGCGACGTACTCGGGATGCTCCCGGTTGATGTTCGGCATGTTCAAAACAGTCGCTCCCTGCGCTCGCCTACCGGCGCCTGCAGCCTGCATTCTTGCCACAAGAGATATCCGAGTGCGTCGGAGAGATGCGTTCTCCGCCGGTCCCTGTCTTTATCGATCTGGTTACTGTCGGCTTTGAAGCAGACTTGCTCGAAGTCTTTGATCAGCTCCTTGCATTTCCGGTCCACCACCAGCCCAATCTCGCCTGCCGCGGAGCGCAACTTCGAATTCGTCAGATTGATTCGCTCGCGCACGCTCGGGTTCGCCTTGGGGACCCGGTATTGCGTCTGCGTGATCCCGTGCACTGCGAAGTATTCCTTGATCATCTGGTAATCCGACGTTCCCGTCGTCTGCTCCTTGTACCCGGAGGCATCGCCGTACACCACAATTCCCGCGGCGTGCCGCGGAAAGCGCTTGAGGAACTCTTCACACGCCTGCGACGTCGTCGCGTGCCGCAGAACAATCTCGTCTAGAACCCGCACCTGGCCGCGGACGATCTGCGCCACCAGCGAGCTCATCGGGTCCACGTTGAAATCGAGGGTCCAGAACAGCGGCAGGTCGGGCTCGCAGCTCAGATCGGTAACATGCTCGTCGCGTACGAACGAGCTGTAGACCAGGCCCCCGGTCAGGTTCAGGTACGTCCCTAAAACCTCCTGCTGGTAGAAGGTTTCGTCGTAGCTCTGCTTCAGATGATCGTAAAAGTCGGGAATCCGCTCGAGCAGGAACCGGTTCTCGAAGGGTTTGGCGACGATCGCTTCGTAACCGGCCACTTTGTCCCCCATGAATTTGCGGTACACCCAGTCGTAGCCCTTCGGGGTCCAGACGGCGAAACCGGCGAGCCGGGTTGCCTTCGGATCGCGCAGGCGTCCCTCCAGCCGCAACCAGGCGGCTTCCTGCGTGTAGGTCAGCTCATCCAGTCCGAACCAGGCCAGGTTCGTTCCCCGTAACCGCTCGAACTCATCGACGGGGCGGAACAGAATTCTCGATCCCGTCTCCTGCATCGCCAAAATGTTCTCCGCCTTGTTGTAGTCGTACGGCACGTCGTTGGCGTCCAAAATCTCGAACAGGGTCGCTTGCGTGGCGTCCCGCAACATCGGATAGGTGGGCGCGCCCAGCAGCCCCAATCGTCCCGGATTCAGATAACTCAACCGGATCGCTTCCTGGCATAATGCCTGGCTCTTGCCGCTCCCAATTGGCCCAGAAAAGCCTTTAAATCGCGCCTGCGATGCGTGAAACAATCTTTGGGACGGCAGTGGGTCGTACGCTATTTCTCGTCTTCGGATACCGTCGCCGGATCGACCCATGTCACCTTGATTTCCTTGGGCGCTTCCGCTTCCAGCTCTTTCTTCATCTGGAGAAGCTTGAAGTAGTCGCCCCAAGACGGCTTAAAATCCGCGGCTTTCAGCTTGGCTTCGAAGTTCTTGAGAGCCCGTTCCAACAGTTCCGAAGTTTTCAGTCTCTCTTTCATGTCCTGCCAGTGCTCGCATTCCTGGCAGGATCGGGGAGGCATCTGCTTTTTTGCTGGTTTGTTCACTGTGCCTCGCGGCAAATCGGTGCGGCCATTACCGCCCGCAACCCTCTTCCCGATTAGAGAGTATCAGCGAGGTTTTCCGGATTGAGCAGTAAGAGATCTTAAATAATTGAAAATAGCGGGGCGAAACTTTTGCGAGAATGCGTGACCGCAAAAACGGCGGCGTTAACCCGCGGCGAGAATGCGAACCGAAGCTTGTCCTTCGGCTGCGAGGAAGGGAAGGCTTTCTACCTTCCAGCGCTTCATCCACAGGAAGAGCGTCAGGAGGCCCCACAGATGGTATCCGACGTTGACGCGCCGCTCCATGTGATCGCGGATCAGATCCTGGACCGCGCCTGCGTCGAAGATACCGGTTGCCTCTATCGCTTCCGTGGTGAGCGTTTCCAGCAGCGGGCCGCGCAACGTTCCGCGGAACCAATCGTGGGCAGGGATGTCGAACCCGACCTTCTTCCGGTTAACGACGGCCGGCGGCAACTTGCCCCGCATCAGTTCGCTGAGCAGGAATTTGCGCTTGAGGCCGCGGATCTTCAGATCCTCTGGGAGCGACGCCGCAAACTCGACGATGCGGTGATCCAGAAACGGCGGGCGCACTTCGAGTGAATGAGCCATGCTCATTCGATCCGCCTTCAGAAGGATATCGTCGGGCAGATAATACTGCTGATCGACGCGCAGGTAGCGGCTCACCGCGCGGTCCTCCGGGTTCAGCTTCAGCGCCGAGACCAGTTCCCTAAGACCATTTCCCACAGTTACCGGGCAGATGCGGAGCGCCTGCTCGTTGGAAAACGTTCCATTCCAGTAGAAGTGCGCCTCGTCGGGATCGAGCGAACTGCCTTCCATCCAGCGCTTCAGCTTGTACTCGAAGCTGATCTTCTCGTCCGATACGGGCAGCAGGCGCCGAACAGCCGATGAGAGCGAACGCCGGACGAAACCCGGCAGCCGGCGCAGCGGGCCCGCGGCGCGGTCGGCCATGTAAGTCAGGTAGCCCCCAAACAGATAGTCGGCCCCATCGCCCGCCAGCCCCACGGTCACATGCTCGCGGCTCATTCGGGAGAGATACCAAACCGGGAGTGCTCCGGCATCGGCGCTCGGCTCATCCGAGTAGTACGCGAAATCCTCGATGGCCGACTCTAAGTCGAGCTCCGGATTTACGTCGAATTCGTGGTGCTCGGTCCCGTAGAAGCCCGCGATCTGCCGGAAGTAACGGCTCTCGTCGAAGCTGCGCCCCGCGAACGAGATCGAAAACGTTTTCAATCTGGACCGCTGCTCGGCGGCGTAGTGGAGAACTGTCGAAGAGTCGAGGCCGCCGGAGGCCCAGATGCCCAGGGGCACGTCCGAGACGAGATGCTCGCGGACCGAGTCCCGCAGCAGCCAGTCCAGCCGCTCCTTGGCTTCGCCCAGAGAAACCGCCCCCGGACGGTCCTCGGGAAGCGACCACCAGGTATCCAGATGGAACTTCCCGCCAGACCATTCGATCAGATGTCCGGGGGGAAGTTTGCGAATGCCCTGGATCAGAGTCCGGGTGCCGGGTACGTAATTGACCGAAAGATACGATCCCAGCGCCTCGAGATCCAAGACCCGCGGTACATCGGGGTGATCCAGGATGGCCTTGAGTTCCGATCCAAAGTAGAGGTTGCCCCCCGCCCGGTAATAATATAGGGGCTTGATGCCGAGGCGGTCGCGCGCGAGAACCAGGCGTCGCTCCGATTCTGTCCACAGTGCGACGGCAAACATGCCACGCAGCCGCGAAAAGCAGGCGGTATCCCATTCGAGGAACGCGGCCAGCACGGTCTCCGTGTCGCATTGCGAACGGAATCGGTAGCCCCTGGCTTCGAGGTCCGCGCGGATTTCCCGGTGGTTGTAGATCTCTCCGTTAAAGGCGATGGCCGTATTGCCATCGTCGCTGAGGAGCGGTTGGTCGCCGCCTTCCAGGTCGATGATCTTCAGGCGTACGGCGCATAATGTCGCACCGTTGCCCTCATAAATGCCTTGCTGGTCCGGTCCCCTATGGTAGAGAGCCCCGGTAATCCTCCCCGCAGCGCCCGGAGCCGCACCCCGACCCAAACGCGTAAAGCCTGCTATTCCACACATTTTCCCGTAGAATCCCCGACCCCAGAAGAGGTCTCGTCTCATCCACTCTGCGGTGGATTTGTGACGAATATATCATAATGCTCCACAAATTGTGGAACTTTTGGGAGGAGAAAACGGGATACAAGAGCGACGCTGAAAGCTTTCAGCCGTTAGCCCACGGGTGTGGCCACGGGCGCATCGTTCTTCACCGGCTTCGTGGTCACCTTCGGCTCCGGACGGACGATATCGATGCTGCCTTTGAAGTAGGCCCCATCGTCGATGCTGATTCCCGCGGTCTTGATATCCCCGATGAGGCTGCCCTTGTCGCGAATGGCGATCTTCTCGGTGACATCGACATTCCCCCGCACTGTGCCGAACACGATGACCTCGCGCGCCTTGATGTTGGCCTTCACTTTCCCATTCGGGCCGACGGTCAGAAGGCTGTGCGATTCCAGCGCCCCTTCGACTTCGCCATCGACGAATAATTCTTCCCGGGTCCGAATCTCGCCCTTGATGAACATGGACGCTCCGATGGCCGCGGTCTGCTTGCCATTGGACGATGGCGAAGGCTGCGCCTCCGCGCGGGACGTTGCCGGCGGGGTGTAGCTGCGGTTTGGTTGAGCCTGAGGCGGCTGCTGTGCTTGCTGTGGCTGTGGTACAGAGGGTTCATCAGCGCGTTTATTCCACACGTGGGTATCTCCTTCCGATCTTCTGTGGTCTGAGAGCGGGTTTCGTGTGCACTCGAAGGGCCAACGGCACGAACGCCCCCTCCAAAACATTTTCGCACAAAAATGTATTTACTTGTGACGCGATTCGCGTAACTTTTACGTGCGCAATCTTCCCGAATTGCCTTACTATGAAGAAAACGAGCAGTGCCACAGAAGCTCTTCGAAGCCTCGAAATGACACTATGACTTCATCCTGGAATTATCTTGAAGGTGTAGCCCTGGCCGGTGATTACGCCCTCGAGCAGTGGCTCGGTGAAGCGGACGGAAACAGCGCCTTCTTCCTGACTCGTTTCCAAGGTCAGCCCGCAATTTTGAAGCTGATGCCGGCCGCGATGAACGGCGATCAACAGCTCGAACACTGGGAATGGATCTCGAGGCTTTCTCACCCGAACCTGCTGCGTCTGCTGGACTGCGGACGCGCCGAGGCCGCGGACGAGTCGTTCGTTTTTGCCGTCTTCGAGAATCCCGACGATACGCTGGCGACCGCGATCGAGCACGGGCGGCTGAGCGAAGCCGAGACACGCGACGTTCTCACTGCGGCCCTCGCCGCGCTTGAGTATATTCATTCGCAGGGACTGGTCCACACGAGCCTCGATCCCCGCCACATCGTCGCGGTGGGGAACCAGATCAAGCTTTCCAGCGATACGCTTCGGCCGTCCTCACGAGAGGCCACGACCGCTGACGATGTTCGCTCGCTCGGAGCGCTCGTCTACGAATTGCTCACCCAGCGCGTTCCGGCCGGGTCGGGCGAAACGGACGTTTCGTCCATACCGGAGCCGCTCGCTTCTATCATTCAGCATGCGCTCGATCCCGATCCCAGCCGCAGATGGACGCTCCGCCAGATTACAGAAGCCTTGAACCCGCCCGCTCCGGCGCGCTCGCTTCCTGAGCCGGCGGTCCACCCGCATCAAGAGGCGCTCTTCGACGGACTGGAACAGCCGCGTGCCTTCGCCAAGTGGCCATTCATCGCCGCGGCGGTGTTGGCGGCAGCGCTGATCGGGTATTTCGCCGTGTCGAAGCGGTCATTGCCAGCGCAGCCGGCGGTTGCCCGCGTTACGCCGGCCGCGGCTGCTACTCAACCCGAACCGCCTGCCCCGCCGCAGACCACTGTCCCGAAGCCGCGGCAACAACCGCGAGGAGAGTGGCGCGTCATCGCCTATACCTATTCGGGTCTAGCGAACGCGGAAAAGAAGGCGCGCTCCATCAACGAAAAGTGGCGTGGCGCGCAAGCCGAGGTGTTCACGCCGAACGGGCCGAATCGTCCGCCCTATCTGATCTCGCTAGGAGGCCAGATGAGCCGGGCGGAGGCGCAGCGCCTCCAGAAGAGAGCGCGCTCGAAAGGAATGCCCCGCGACACGTTCATTCGCAACTACCCGCGCTAGCCGAGGGGTGCGGCCGCTTCGATGAAGCTCGCTAGGTCGCTCTCGTTGACTTCTGGCGAACCGGGGGCGACGTTATTGAGCCTGCCGGCGCGCATCCACGCTTCTAACTGGTCTACCAGCTCAAACAGGTGGTCAAACGAATCCACGATGAACAACAGGGGCTGGTAGCGGTCGATTTCCATTCCCTGATTGATCAACCACTCGATCTGCACCGGATATCGCTGTACTTCATCCGACTCGATGGCGTGCTCGAGCTCGCCGTAAGAGCTCAGCAGGCCACTGCCGTAGGCGCAGATTCCCCGCCGGCCGCGCATTAATCCAAACTCCACGGTGAACCAGAAGAAGCGGGACATCGCTTTGATGATGTTGGTGAGCCTGCGCGCTCGCTCGTGCTCATCGCGAATCGAAGCGGTCATCTCGACGGCGGTGTGGGCGCAGTCGCCGAAGCGAACCAGCGTATCGGCGAAGGCACGTTCGGTGTGCATCGGGACGTGTCCGGCCACATCGTGGAAAATGTCCGGCTCGGGCAGATAATCCATGCGGTCGACAGGCCGTATCGTGATCGTGGTCGGAAACTCGCGCCGCCGGAGGCAGTCGAAGAAGAGGAATCCGGGAACATAGCCGCTGACCGGCTTGGTTTGAAAACCTGTGAGGGGCTGCAAACGCCGATTAATCTCGCTGAGCCGGGGGACGTGGCCGGGAGGCAGGTTCAACGCCTGGACGCCGGCCAGGAAATGATCGTTGGCATAGCGCTCCCAGCGCGGCTGGATGCGCTCATACAGGCGGCGCCAGGCTTCATGATTCTCTTCCGAATAAAGTTCGTAAGGCTGTTGGATATAAAGGTCTCCGCGATTGCGGGCTTCTTCGATGAACGGGGCTTTCCCGGTGGTGAGGCCGGGTGCGGCAAGAATCTGAGGCATGGCATCCCCTCCAGTCCTGCCTTCACATTACCACCGCCTAATCTCGGTGACAACCCCGCATGAGTGGTGCTTATCTAAATCATTGAATGGCAACGATTACAGCCGATTTCCTCAGCCTCGGGATGGAGAGCGCTCGCAGCCAACGAGTGATGATGGGCCGCCGGGGTGGTCGATAGCGGCAGCTCGTAAGCCAAGTTTCCGGTGGGGGGAGCACACGTCTCGACCCAAGCGGCGGGACGGGTAATCTGGCTGCGCCGGTCAGCCATGCGCGCCGTGCCCAGAAATGGGAATGCGGTGGCGGAGACGAGCAGAGCGAGCATCGCGGCGGCCGGCCAGCGAACTGCTACTGTCTGCTTGGGTAGTGACGATCGCTCCTGCAATCGCTCCCACAAAGAAGCCGGCGCGTGAACACGGCCCAGGTGTCGCGACAATTCGGATTCGAGCCAGCGGGGTGGATGTGCTTCAGGCATGGTGACTTCCCTGACGGAGATAAGCGAGCCGCCGTTCGAGGAGCTTGTGTGCGCGGTTGAGCCGCGATGCCACGGTGCCCAGCGCGCACCCGAGCACTTCCGCAATTTCTTCGTACGCCAACCCTTCCGTATAACGCAGGACGACAACCATGCGCAGATCGGGCGGTAAGTTCTGTACGGCCGATTGCACGCACTCGTGGACCTCGGCGCGAAGAAACTCATCGCTGGGATTGCGCCCCGACCAGCGGAGCGACGCCGAGAAGTCATCCACCAGGGGCAGCAGCCTCTTGTCTTTCCGCTTGCGGTCCAGACAACTGTTTACCACCAGCCGGTAGAGGAAGGTGTCGAGCGTGGAGGCACCGCGGAAATCCCGAATTGCCGAGAACAGCTTCAGGAACGTGTCCTGGGCAATGTCCATAGCGGACGCAGGGTCACCGGAGAAACGCAGAGCTACTGAGTACACGCGGTCCTTATGCAGATCGAAGAGGGCGCGGAAGGCGTCGCGTTCGCCACGCTGGCATGCCGCCACGAGTTCCCGCTCGGTCCCTTCCAGCACCATGCTCGAAATGTCGCCTCTCTTAGACGATTGTCTCGCGAAAAAGCTTCCCACGAAAGTTGGCCGTAAGTATACGGGAACACGCGCCAGCGCATCATGGAAGGCCCCCTCCTGACGCGACGGAGCTGAAGCGGATCGCGACGGCTAAAATTTCAGCCCTGGCCGTCAGGCCGGGGGTACTTGTAGCAGGAACAGGAGCGCATCCTTGCAAGACGACCCCCGCCCTTACGGGACGGGGCTGAGAAGCGGATCGCGACGGCTAAA
>CAYMHP010000047.1:0-5634 GCA_964390225.1 uncultured Solibacteraceae bacterium | reverse complement strand
AAGACGACCCCCGCCCTTACGGGACGGGGCTGAGAAGCGGATCGCGACGGCTAAAATTTCAGCCCTGGCCGTCACCGCCGGGGGTACTTGCAGCACGAACAGGCGCGCATCCTTGAAAAGACGACCCCCGCCCTTACCGGACGGGGCTGAAGCGGCTCGCGACGGCTAAAATTTCAGCCCTGGCCGTCACGGCCGGGCTACGGTCAGCATCAGGCCGCAGCGCGGGCGGGGAGTTCCTTCACCAGCTCGGAGACAAAACCTTTGGCGTCTCCGAAGAGCATCAGCGTTTTGTCCATGTAATAGAGGTCATTGTCGATGCCGGCGAACCCCGGGTTCATGGAGCGTTTGATGACCATGACGGTGCGGGCCTTGTCCACGTCAAGAATCGGCATGCCATAGATCGGGCTGCCCTTATCGGTCCGCGCCTTGGGATTGGTCACGTCGTTGGCGCCAATCACCAGCGCTACGTCACATTGCGGGAAATCGCCGTTGATGTCGTCCATCTCGACCAGCTTGTCATAGGGAATGTCAGCCTCGGCGAGCAGCACGTTCATGTGGCCCGGCATCCGGCCGGCTACCGGGTGGATGCCGAACTTGACATCCACGCCGCGCCGCGTCAGGTTGTCATACAGTTCGCGGATCTTATGCTGCGCCTGGGCGACCGCCAGCCCGTATCCGGGCACGATGATGACGCTCGAGGCGGCTTCGAGAATCGACGCGGCCTCCTCGGGGCTGGCACTCCGGTAGCTGCGCTGCTCCGTCTTGGCAGTGCTGGCCTGCACCTGTCCGAAAGCTCCGAACAGCACGTTCGTGAAGGAGCGATTCATGGCCTTGCACATGATGATCGAGAGGATCAAGCCGGACGATCCATCGAGCGCGCCGGCGACGACCAGCAAGTTATTGCCGAGCACGAAACCCATGGCGCAGGCCGAGAGGCCGGCGTATGAGTTCAAGATCGCGATCACGGTAGGCATGTCCGCGCCGCCGATCGGGATGATCAGCAGCACCCCGAACACCATCGACAGGGCTGCGAAGAAGGGGAACAGGTATGTGTCCGTCGGGACCATGATCAGCCGCACCGCCATCGCCACGGCGATAGCGAACAGCAGGAAGTTCACCAGGTTCTGGTTCTTATACGTGATCGGGCGCTGCGGCAGGACCTCCTGCAACTTGCCCATTGCCATCAAGCTGCCGGTGAAGGTCAGGAATCCCAACAGCGTTTCGAGCATCAGGGCGACCATGACGAAGCCGCTCAGTTCGGTGTTGGCCTGCGGCTGTCGCTGGTAGAATTCCGCCGTGCCGACCAAGGCCGCTGCGAGCGCACCGCACGCGTGCGAGAGCGCGGTCCGCTGCGGCACCGCCGTCATCGGCATGATGTAGGCGATGGGAATACCGATCGTCGTGCCGATCACGATGGCGGCGATAATCCATTCGAGGTTGTAGACGGGATATGCCTTGATGAAGGCGCCGGTGACTGCCACCAGCATTCCGATCTCCCCCGCGAACACGCCGCGCCGGGCGGTACTGGGCGAGTTCAACCATTTCAGCGAGAGAACGAACATCCCGGCGGAGATGATGTAGAGGTAATTGACCAGGGTCAGCATTACTTTTTGGTCTCCCGCTTCTTGAACATCTTGACCATGCGGTCGGTGATCAGAAACCCGCTGACAATGTTGGTCACGACGGCGGTGATGGCGATGAAGCCCAGCACCTTGGTAAGCGTGGTCGCGTCCTTATTGCCGGTGATCAGAATCGCGCCCACCACCGAGATGGCCGAGATCGCGTTGGTGAGCGACATCAGGGGAGTGTGCAGCAGCGGCGATACCTTGCGGATCACCTCCAGCCCGATGAAGGTCGCCAGCATAAAGACGAATAGTCCAGTTCCCAGATCGAAAGTCATGACTCTCTCCTACTGCACGGCCTGCGGTTCCGGCAAACCGAGCAACTCCCGCACACGCGGATGCACCACTTCCCCCTCGTGCGTCACCATCGTTTCGCGCACGATCTCATCCTCGCGGTCCAGCTTGATGTTGCCTTCCTTGGTGAGCAGGTATTTCAAGAAGGTGAGGATGTTCTTCGCGTACATCTGGCTGGCGTGATAAGGAATGCTCGATGGCAGGTTCAGCGGGCCGAAGACACGCACACCGTTTTCTTCGACGACCGTGCCCGGGCGGGTCACCTCGCAGTTGCCGCCGCGCTCCGCCGCGATATCGACGATCACCGATCCCGGAGCCATGCGCTGCATCATTTCCCGCGTGATCAGGATCGGCGCCTTGCGCCCCGGCACTGCGGCGGTGGTGATGACGACCTGTTGTTCCGCCAGGACGCCGGCCATCGCCTCGCGTTGCCGCCGATAAAAGTCCTCGCTCATCGCCTTGGCGTACCCGCCCTTGTCCTGGGCCTCGCCGGCCTCGACATTAAGCACGATGAAGCGAGCGCCCAGACTCTCGATCTGTTCTTTGACCACGTCACGAATATCGTAGCCGCTCACCACCGCTCCCAGGCGGCGCGCCGTCGCAATCGCCTGCAGGCCGGCTACGCCGGCACCGATCACCAGCACGCGCGCGGGCGCAATCGTTCCGGCCGCGGTCATCAGCATCGGAAACATACGATGCAGGGAATCGGCGGCGATGAGCACGGCCTTATATCCCGCAATCGTAGCCATGGAGGACAGAGCGTCCATGCTCTGCGCGCGCGTGATGCGCGGCATCAATTCCATGGAAAGGAACGTCGCCTTGCGGCCGGCCAGCGATCGCGCTGCGTCTCCTGAGGTGAGCGGTTCGCCGAACCCGATCACCAACTGACCCGGTTTGAGCAACGGCAGGTCGCTCGCGCCGGTCTCCGGACTCGCGCCCAGACTGCGCACTTGCAGGATTACGTCGGATTGGGCGAACACCTCGGCTCGGGTGGAGGCGATGCGTACGCCCTTCTCGACGTACTCGGAATCGGGGTAGCCGGAGGCCGTCCCCGCCCCGGCCTGCATCAGGATCTGTGCCCCCGTCTTGTTCAAAACCGAAAGAGCGCTCGGAACCACGGCCACCCGGCGCTCGCCGGGCGCGGTTTCGGTGACTACACCGGCAACAATACCCACTCTATTTTTCTCCAACTGTGCGTCAGGAGCTAACCTCTGGTACTCCGCAGCACAGAACATTCTATTAAACTTCATCCGGATTTGCTGAAAAGATCGCGCGCCGTGGGGCGGCGGTCACGGGAAGCGGTGAGGAGGGCTGTCCGCAGAGCGTGCCGCAATCGTCTGCGTGGATGACTTTTAGCGTCCCGGAGCGGCCGCCTCGTGTTATGATCCCGGAGTGTCGCTACACACTTGGATCTGCTCTAAAACGGCGATCCAGGAGATCGGCCCTCTCCCACAGCGGGGGCCGATTTCTCCAAACGCACCTTCGTGGCGAGAATCTCGCTAGCTCGTGATCACCTTCTCTTTCCCTACTAGGGATTTCCGGGGTACCAAGAGTTTTAGTACTTTCATACCAAGGTGCTATTCTGACCCAACCCCGGGCAGCAATCAAGCATTATTTAGCAGGTGCGAAGTACAAACCAGCGCGTCGGCCGACGAGTGCTTGCCGGTAGCGTTGTGATAGACTGCCGCTCATTATGAATAAGATCGGCTGGCTCGCCGGCGCGTTTTTCGTGATCGTGGCTTTCGCCTGGGGCGAAGGCCGCAACTACGGCCGCTCGATGGTCATCACGCAGCAGGGAATCGCGGCGACGAGCCAGGTGCTGGCCTCGCAAGCGGCGGCGCAGATTCTGGCGAAGGGCGGATCGGCCGTCGACGCAGCCATCGCCGCCAACGCGGTGCTCGCGGTCGTGGAGCCAATGAAGGACGGCCTCGGCGGCGATCTGTTTGCCATCTACTGGGAGGCGAAGACCGGAAAGCTCACCGGCCTCAACGCCTCCGGACCCGCTCCGCGCAACCTTGCGCCTGAGTTTTTGGCGAAGCAGGGTGTGAAGACGATGCCGCAGGAGGGCATCCACAGCGTGACGGTGCCCGGCGCTGTGCAGGGTTGGGCCAAGGTTCACGAGCGGTTCGGGAAGCTTCCCTGGAAAGACCTTTTTCAAGATGCAATTGCTTACGCCGAGAAAGGGTTTCCCGTGTCGGAGGCGATCGACGAAACGTGGGTCGATCCGGAAAACCTGAAGAAGGTGCACGCGAATGTGGAGTCCGTGCGCGTCTTCCTGCCGGGCGGCAAGCCTCCGCAGGAAGGCGATATTTTCCGAAACCCCGGGATGGCGCGGGCTTTTCGGCTAATTGCGGAAAAGGGTCCAGATGCTTTCTACAAGGGTGAAATCGCCGACGCGATCCTGAAAACCTCCGAGCACCTGGGCGGAACCATGACGGCGCAAGACCTGGCCTCGTTCGCGCCCGAGTGGGTGCAGCCGCTCTCCATCGATTACCGTGGCTGGCGTGTTTACGAACTGCCTCCCAATGGGCAGGGCATGGCCGCGCTCGAAATGTTGAACATCATGGAGACCGCGCCGGCGACACCTCTGGGCGCATTCAGCCCGCTCGAGATGCACAAACGGATCGAAGCGATGAAGCTGGCCTATGCCGATGTGCGGCGATATGACGCCGATCCGCGGACATACGATGCGCCCATCGCTGCGCTGCTTTCCAAAGAGTATGCGCGCAAGCGCGCGGCGCTGATCAACCCCGCCAAGGCGAACTGCGAAGTACCGCCGGGACAGCCTGTGAGTGGGGACACGACCTACCTGACCATTGTCGATCGCGACGGTAACATCGCCAGTTGGATCGAGAGCGTGTATGCGGAATTTGGTTCGGGAGTCACAGTGGAGGGCATGGGGTTCCTGCTGCAGAACCGCGGCGGCGGTTTCACGCTCGAGCCCAAGCATCCGAACGTGCTCGCCGGAGGCAAACGGCCCTTCCACACGATCATCCCCGCGTTCCTCGAACACGGCGACCTGCACATCGGCTTCGGCATCATGGGCGGCGCCAATCAGCCGCTCGCCCACGCGCAGTTTGTCTCGAATATGGTGGATTACGGGATGAACCTGCAGGCGGCGCTGGAGGCTCCGCGATTTACGAAACGCAACTCGACCGGATGCGATGTCTCGATTGAAGTGCGCGTTCCCGCGGCGACCCTACAGCAACTCTCCGAGCGCGGACACGAAATTCGCATCCGCCGCG
Organism: uncultured Solibacteraceae bacterium; assembly: GCA_964390225.1. Lineage (GTDB taxonomy): Bacteria > Acidobacteriota > Terriglobia > Bryobacterales > Bryobacteraceae > PSRJ01. The sequence continues at coordinate 473 of CAYMHP010000047.1, read as the reverse complement.
AGTATACGCAGGAGATGGGGCGCGGCCAGGCGATCCTGCACAATTCGAAGACCGGCACGAATTACGCGGCGTCGGATCCGCGCGCGGACGGCGCGGCGATACCGGAACCGGTTCTACGGTAGATAAGGAGCGGCGGCGGTCGTGCCCGCCGATGCCGGCGACAAGATCGCCAACGCGACCGTATTCGTGAACTACAGCAGATCGGCGGTGCTGAAGAAAAAGCGCAGTTCCTGCTCGGCCGTTTCCGGTGCGTCGGAGCCGTGCACGCAGTTGCGCTCGATATCGGTGGCGAAGCGTTTCCGGATGGTCCCTTCAGCGGCATTGGCGGGGTTCGTCGCGCCCATCACCTCGCGCAGCTTGGTAATCGCGCTGTCGCGCTCCAGCGCCATGACGATGATGGGTCCTTCCGTCATGAACTTCACCAGGCCGTTGAAGAAAGGCTTCTCTTTGTGGACGGCGTAGAATCCGCGCGC
>CAYMHP010000046.1:23825-25773 GCA_964390225.1 uncultured Solibacteraceae bacterium | reverse complement strand
CGTGGAGGACGTTGCCGGCAACGTCCGTCAACCTGAAATCGCGCCCGCTAAATCGGTAAGTCAGCTTGGTATGATCAATCCCCATCAGGTAGAGGATGGTTGCATGAATATCGTGCACGTGCACCGGCTTCTCCACGGCCTTGAAACCGAAATCGTCGGTGGCGCCGTAAATGGTACCGCCCTTTACTGCCCCGCCGGCGAGCCACATGGTAAATCCAAACGGGTCGTGATCCCGTCCCCTCTGCGCGCTGGTGCTGCCGCCAACCTCTCGAACCGGTGTTCGCCCGAACTCAGAGCCACAAACGACCAACGTGTCGTTCCAAAGTCCGCGAGACTTCAGGTCCTTGATGACAGCGGCAAATGGGCGGTCGGAATTTCGTGCATTGGTTTTGTGGGCGAAGATGTCAAAGTGAGCATCCCATGGGTCACCTTTTGAATAGTAGACCTGAACCATCCGCACTCCCTTTTCAGCAAGACGGACGGCTGTAAGGCAACCCCGCGCGACGGCTCCACCGCCGTAAAGCTTCAAAGTAGCCTCGGATTCCTTGCGAATGTCAAAGACTTCGGGCGCCTCAGTCTGCATGCGGTAAGCCACTTCCATATTCTTAATGACCGAGTCAACCTGGAGATCCTCGCCGGTGTCCTGGCGTCGAATTTCTTCGAGCTTTCGCAGCATATCGAGTTCCCGGCGCTGCGCGCTGAGGGTAAATCTTGGATTGGTCACGTAGCTGACCAGTTTCGTCGGATCGAACGCCTTTTCGATCACGACGGGCTTGTCTTCGAGAGGAGCGTTCTGGTCACTTTCGCCCAGGATCTTGTTTGAAATATACGTTCCCTGATTAATGCCCGGCAGAAATCCATTACTCCATAAGGGGGGGCCAACTGTGGTGGGCACATCTGGACATAAGACTACGTAGCCGGGCAGGCTCTGGTTTTCTGTTCCCAATCCGTACGTAATCCAAGCCCCCATGGACGGTCTACCGGCCTGATTCGCGCCGGTATTCATCATGAGGCAGGAAGGTTCGTGATTCGGAATCTCCGTGTAAACGGAACGGATCCAGCAAATGTCGTCCGCGTGCTCCGCCAGGTGCGGCCATAGCTCACTCACATCCATTCCGCATTGGCCGTACTTCTTGAAGGCGAACGGAGATTTCATCAACTCGCCGGTCTTGCGCTCGGTGGAGATGCTGCCTCCGGGCAGCGGCTGGCCGTCATACTTATCTAGCATCGGCTTCGGGTCAAACGTGTCGACCTGAGACATGCCGCCGTTCATAAATAGGAAAATGACGCGCTTCACTCGCTGTGGGTAGTCGAGCGTCGCGGCTCCCCGAGCGCCATCGGCTGCGGCATCCGCTGCTTTAGCAAGGGATTCACTCAATAGCCCGGCGAAGGCCATCATGCCAAAACCATTTCCGATTCTACAAAGGGCTCGCCGCCGCGTCATAGGATTCGACGATAAGTGTTGAAACATGGGATCTCTCAATTTATGAACAAAAACTCGGTCGCTCCTAGAAGTGTCTTAACGTATTTACCCCAAACCGAAACTGGATATTTGAGGTCCGAATATTTGGCACCTTCGGTGTCCGTACCCGCCATCATCTTGGAGCCAGTCGCAAGGGCCGGATCGACATCCTCACCGTTCGGGAAGGTCTCCGCGTCCGACGGCACCGGCCCCGTGCTCGCATCGGAATCAACCTGCGGTTCTGAAGGGTCAGGTGATTTCAAGCCGCTTGAGGCCTTCTCCTTCTGCTCTTCGTACTCGCGCATCGGCTCAGACCGGATATAGTTCAGACCGAGAGAGATTTCCCGATCCTTGGGTCCCCGGCCGTAGACCAGATTGTAGATTTTTCGGATTCGACCGGTGTTGTCGAGCTGTTCACTGATACTCTTGGCCAACGCTTCAGATTCCATTTGCATGAAATCGCTGTTCATAAGGAATAACCGTTGC
>CAYMHP010000046.1:0-23815 GCA_964390225.1 uncultured Solibacteraceae bacterium | reverse complement strand
CGTTGCAGGGGAACGGTTGTCGTAAATCGCTTTTCTGCGCTATTCGCAGGGCTCGGGAAATCGAACGTCTGAAGGTACGTGTCAAGCTTGTATCGGCTGACCGTCCCGTAAACGGTGCGGCGGGTCAGTGAAGGCGTCAATTCAGAAGATGGCCCGCCCACCGCGGGATCGAGGTTGCCGGCGACTGCCAGCACCGAATCACGGAGCTGTTCGGCTGTCATACGTTTCCGCGTGGCGCGCCAGTACAAACGATTCGCTGAGTCCTTGGCGAAAGCGGATTCATCCGTATCCGTGCTGAGTTGATACGTCGCGGAAAGCAAGATCTCGCGCTGGAGGCGTTTGATAGACATGCCATTGTGCGCGAACTCGTACGCCAGATATTCCAACAGATCTGGATTTGTCGGCCGCTCCCCGGTTACCCCAAAATTGCTGGGTGTATCAACTATGCCCGTGCCAAAGTGCTCCTTCCAGATTCTGTTGACGATCACGCGCATTGCGATAGGCTGCTTTACAATGTCCTCAGCCAACTCCAGCCTTCCGCTGCCCTCCTTGAACGCTTGTGGATCTCCGTCGGAGAGAACGCTGAGGAAGTGCCTGGGGATCTTTGCGCCAAGATTGTAGGGGCTTCCGCGGATGCTGAGCGGCAGATCCTCAATGTTCTGGTTGTCCGCAACACCCTCGACAAAGGGTTGGGCAGGCTGCAGCTTCTTCCGTAAGTCCGCTAGATCCTTGCGAAGCGCGGCAATTTGCGCTTGCTGTTCAGCGCCCACGCGGTTTTCGAGTCCCCAACCACGGAATAGCAGCACCCCCGGCTTGCCCCGGAACTGTCCCGCTGCCATCATCGCCGCGGGATCGTCCGATTCCCCAAGTTCCTTTTGAAAGATTTCAATCCAGAAATTGTTGTCGGAGTCCGTCAATCGCTTCAGCTGAAGGTTGCAGCCCGGGCAGAAGTCGTCGTTGGTGATGAATTCGTTCGGTTTGTTCGGACGCTTCTTGGGAGTCGAGCCCTCGAGAGCCTTGTCGGCGATAATTTTGTTGTCCGCTTCCACGGCTTTCCTGGCCAACATCACACGCGTGATGCTGGCCTGAAATTCCGCGGCAAGCCTCTTTGCGTCCTCCGCGCTCCCGCCGCCTTCCTTTTTCATCATTGCCTGCCAAGCGTTCTTTTGCGGGTATTTTTCCGTTTGCTTCGACATGTACTTGATCCAGCGATCGAGAAGCTCGTAATCCAGCTTCCTGGATTCCACAATGTCGGCAACGTCCCTCTTATTGCGTGTGTTGGTGGCCTCCCAAACGGCTTGCAGGTAATTGGAGGTTTGAAGTACGAGCGACTCCGCCAGTCGGCCAGCAAGTTCCTTCTCGAAATCCTGAACTTCCGTTTCTTTTCTTTCGACCTGATCTTGCAGCCTGCGATATTCCTCCGCCACGGCTTTCGGCACCCGCGGGTATTCATGGTACGAGGTATTCAGAAACACGCCAGCTAGTGAGTAGTAGTCTGTTGTGGGGATCGGATCGTACTTGTGGTTGTGGCAGCGTGCGCACGCGACCGTCAGACCCAGGAATCCGCGCGTGACGGCATCGACCCGATCATGACGCTCGTCGGCGCGCGCAACCTCTACCGCGCCGTTGTCGAAGTACCATGGCCCGAGGCCTAGAAAGCCGGTCCCCGGCAGCATCTTGTAACGGATCTTAGGATCCATGAGATCTCCGGCGAGTTGCGCCTTGACGAAAACGTCGTAGGGCATGTCGTCGTTGAACGCCTGGATAACCCAGTCCCGATAGAGGTATGCATTGGGGTAAAGGAAATGACCTCGCGGGTAGGGATTCAGACTTCGATAATCGTCCTCACCGAAACGAGCTACGTCCAACCAAACCCTTCCCCAACGCTCGCCGTAGTGCGGCGAGGCTAAGAGCCGATCGACCACTTTGGCGAAAGCGTCCGCTGAACTGTCTTTATCAAAAGCCGCAAACTCTTCCGGAGTTGGGGGAATGCCGACCAAGTCCAGCGTCGCGCGCCGGAGGAGGTCATGTTTAGTGGCGGGCCGAACCGGCCTCAGCCCCTCTGCTTCAAGGCGCGCAAGCACGAAGCGGTCGATTGGTGTCTTTGCCCATTTCGTATCTTTAGGCTGGGGAAGCGGCGGATTTCGTAGCGGCACAAATGACCAAAACTTTCTCCGCTCCGGCGCGATTTCGTATCTGTCTGACTTTGTCTGAGAAGTTGTGGCGACTCCAGCGGGCCAAACGGCTCCGGCCCGCACCCAGGCTTCTAGGTCAGCGACTTCCGAATCCTTGAGTTTCCCACCCATTGGCATCTTCAGCTTGGGATCGGTTTGCCGCACAGCTTTAATGAGCAGGCTGCTCTCGGGATGTCCGGGCACCAAGGCCGCGCCGCGGTGCCCCCCCTTCGACATGCCTTCAGGGCTGTCAAGACGAAGTCCGCCTAGGGCCGAGTCGGTATGGCAACTAAAGCAGTTATTGACCAGAAGGGGTCGGATCCTGGTCTCAAAAAATTCCGGTGAAGCAGCAGGCGGCGCTTGTGCGAATAACAAGACCGTTACGGGATTGCAGACTAGCAAGGTAGCGAAAACGAGCGCTGATCGGGACACCGAGTCCTCCCCCTCGAAGAGAATGCATCCTGAGTGTATTCATAGGGTTCGAGAACATCAACAGAATTGGGACGAGTGGAGGAACTCCGTGACGGCGACCGCTTCCGAGCAATTCACTGACCATCCCGCTTCACGTAGTTTGCGACCTGCCCCATGGTTGCGAACCACACTCCCGGTTTGGATCTGATGTAAGTGATCAATCGATCGAGCTGTACAAACCGTGATCTGCGCCCGCCGACATGGGGATGCTGCGTGAGCACGAACATCGTCCCCTCTTGAAAAGCGACGTCGAACTCAGCCTTGTAGATCTGGAACACCGCGTCCGGAGAAGGAAGCGCACCGTTCGCGGTCTCGCCATAGTAGACGTAATCGTTGTCCACCTCACTGATCGGGATTTCGATCAGGCCCGTCGGCTGGCCGTCGGAAAAGACCTCGTAAGGTTCATCCGCTGCCAACAAACTGCTGTCATACAAGAATCCGGCCTTCCGGATCAGTTCGAGCGTGTGCTGACTGAACCCGGAGCCCGGCGCGCGGACACCTACTGGCCGCCTTCCGGTCACGCGAGTCAGATAATCAATCGATTGCAGGAGGAGCTTCTGTTCCTTTGCGACGTCTCCGATTTCCGGCCAAAACTCGTGAATCCATCCATGGACACCGATCTCATGGCGCCCGCGCTGCAGGATCGACGACACGATCTCAGGGTGCAGCATGTTGCTCATTGCCGGTATGAAGAAGGTGGCCGGAAGTTGTTGGCGGTCGAGGAGATCTAGAATCCTCGGCAAGGAAGTGGTGGCGCCGTATTCGCCAACCGACAACGGTACAGGCAGAGGATTCGCTCGCTGCAACAGCTCGTTGTCGACATCGAAAGAAAGGCAGACAGCGACGCGCGCGCCCTGAGGCCAGCTCTTAGGCGTGAGCTTCTTACCCAGCCTCGCATGGCCCACTGCCTGCCTAATCTGCGCCTCTGTGGAATCGATTGTGATCGGCTTCGCAACGCTTGCCGAGCGCTTGGGGCCAGAGCCCTCGCGGTCACAACCTGCAAGGTAACTCAGAAGTACGAGGAGGGCTGTGAACCCACCGATCGTGACGCAGAACTCCACTCGTTTAAAGAAGGTTCTGCCTCCTACCATGGCCACTCAATCACCCGGTGAATTCGGCTGGAACAACCGCTTATCTAGCATCACCATAGCCAAAGATTCTAAACCACTCTGAGTCAAGACACCAGAAACTCTCCTCGTGCTCTTATCATTAAAGCGAGTCGGGCGCAGATTCCCACTGCTTGTCGAACAGCAGCGCACTCGTTGTTCGTCGGCGGACCCGCCGTGGATTCGAGGATTCGAGAGTCCTTTGACAACCGTTATGAAGGTTTGCTACAGTCTAGCAACTAAGAGGGCTATGTTGGGATGAGTTTCTTCCTTCGCAGGTCGGACGAAACTCTGCGTTTGGCAGCCCTGTTTGTCTTCGCCATTGCGGCGATGTGCGGGTTGTTGGACATGGCTCACGCGTACGTCAGCCTGCGAAGCCACCTCGCCAATCCGTCTCAGGCCCAGCCGCCGATCCGATATGTCCTTTATAGCGTAGTCCTTTTCTGGGTGACGTACGCTGCCTTAGTTCCCAGCGTGCTGCTTCTCATTGATCGATATCGGTTAGACCTCCGCAATTGGCGTCGCAGGCTTGTGATCCATGCCGCGGCGGCGATGGCGTTTGCTTATTTGCACACGTCTCTGAGCGCGATCTTGAACCCCTGGCAGTGGCATGAACACGCTTCGCCTCAAATTTCCAAACTGGTGACGCTAAACTTCCCGATAGACTTTCTGGCATATTGGGCCATCGTCGGTGTAGCCTATGCCCTGCACTACTATTTCGACTCGCAAAAGCGGGAGCTCGCGGCGTCCCAACTTCAGGCCAGCCTCGCTGAAACGCGCCTGCGCTCTTTGCGCGCGCAGCTCAATCCGCACTTTTTGTTCAATACGCTGAATGCGATTTCAGCTCTCGCTCTAAAGGGAGAGGGAAAAGCGGTGGCGCAGGCGTTATCGCGTCTGGCGGGCCTGCTCAAGGTCGATCTTGACGATCATTTTCCCCAGATCACGACGCTCGCCAGAGAGTTGCGGTTGGTAGACGACTACCTTCAAATACAACGGCTGCTCCTGGGCGATCGCTTGGTGGTCGAACGGAACATCCAGCCCGAGGCGATGAGTGCATGGGTGCCGTCCATGATGCTACAGCCGCTGGTGGAGAATGCAATTATCCACGGAGCGCCTGGATATCCTGCCTTTGCGCGAGTCTCCATCGAGGCCCAAAAACAGGATGATGTGCTCCGCCTGCGGGTCTCCGACAGCGGGCCGGGTTTTCGCAACATCACACAATGCAAGGGAATCGGTCTGGAGAATACCGAAGCCCGATTGAAGCACCATTACGGCGCTCGACAAAGCATCGAATACGGCAGTTCAGCCGAAGGGGGCGCCTGCGTCACGATATCGATCCCGTTTGTGAACGAAGCTGCTGGTTCCCCCCTATTGCAGGAATCGTTCTCCTCATGATTCGAACCTTGATTGTAGACGACGTCGAACTTGCTCGGGATGCGATTCGGATTCGCCTTCAGGAGCACAAGGATTTCGAAATCGTAGGAGAGGCCTCGACTGCTGCCGAAGCTGCCTCGCTTATTCGGAAACTCGTCCCTGATCTGGTCTTCTTGGACGTCCATATGCCCGGTCAAGATGCATTTGGGCTTTTGGAGACCCTGGATCCCGCGCAGTTGCCAGCCGTGATTTTCGTGACGGCCCACGATAAATATGCGGTCAAGGCGTTCGATTCCTACCCTCTTCATTTCCTGCTGAAACCGATCGATGATGAACGATTCGAGAACGCGATTCGCCGAGCCCGAGATGAGATCGGAGCGGAAAAGATTCAGCGGGGTGCTCTGAAGGGTTTAATGAACGAAGCCTTGCCGACTGACCGTGACGCGTTAAAGCCAAAATCGCAGTACCTAACACGGTTAGCGATCAAAGATCATGATCGGTTCCTACTTCTGCAGGCCAACGAAGTGAACTGGATCGAGTCCGCTGCGAACTACGTGGAAGTGCACTCTGGAGGGCGCTCGTTTCTCGTCCGGATGCCGATCAGCGATCTGGAGTCCCGGCTGAACCCGTTGCATTTTGCTCGAATCAGCCGATCGACCATCGTCAATATCGGACAGGTCCGCGAGATCAAACCTCTGTGGCACGGTGACTTTGAAGTGGCTCTCAAGGACGGAGCCGCATTACGAATGAGCCGGCGCTATCGCGACCGTTTACTGTCACCATTGTAAAAGTTCTTTCTCACTGACCGGTCAGGCGACATAAACGCCACTTCGTAAACCTCGTACGCCGCTCGTCCCTTTTCCATTGAAACCGCCCAGATACCCGAATAGCCTTAGTCAATTGAACGGGCCCGGTAAGCCCGTATGCTGCCGAGCATAGTCCTTTCCGCGGAGCCGCCAAAGCAAAGGGGGCGAAAGAGCTGGCTGAGTGGCGTGAAGGGGATCAGATGCTTGCATTTCCTATAAGACTCTTCGACATTCGACTTGGCTTAGCCTCTTCCCTGCTGGTGGCATTGGCTGGGATCGCGGCGGCACAAGGGACTGCTTCCTTACGAGGAAGGGTGACCGACCAACAGGAAGCGGTAGTCGCTGGCGCAACTGTGACCTTGACAGACACAAGTACTGGCCTGGTTCGCACTATGAAAACCCAGGGAAACGGAGATTATCAGTTTCTGCAACTACCGCCTGCGACCTATACGCTCACGGTCGAAATGGCCGGGTTTAGTCCGCACAAACTGGAGAAGCTTGAGTTGCTTGTGGACACGCCGTCCACCGTCAATGTTCCCCTTGTAGTGGCCACGAGTACGGCTGTAATCGAAGTGGAATCCGAGGCCCCCCAGTTGAACGCCGTTAATGCAAGCGTAGGCAACACGTTTGAGGAAATAAAAGTCCAGACGCTTCCCATTCAGACTCGTAACGTCGTCGAGTTGTTGAGCCTCCAGCCGGGCGTTACCCAGCGGGGCGAAGTGATGGGCGCGCGGCGTGACCAGAATAATGTGTCCCTCGACGGGATTGATTCCAATGACAATCAGAACGCTCTTTCAGGTCTGAACGGCACCGATAGCAATGTCGGCTTCAACTCCGCTCTACCTGTTCCCCTCGACTCGGTTATGGAGTTCAGGGTGACGGTGGCCGGCCAAGGCGCTGCCCAAGGCCGCTCTTCCGGAGGGCAGGTCTCTCTAGTCACGCGAAGTGGAACAAACGCCCTGCATGGCTCGGCGTACGAATTCAACCGCAATACGGCCTTTACCGCGAATACGTTCTTCAACAACTTAAGCGGCCTGCCGCGTCCTCAACTCGTCCGAAATCAGTTTGGGGCTTCCCTGGGCGGCCCGGTCAAGAAGAATCGGCTCTTCTATTTTCTGAACTATGAGCGACGGAAAGACGCGAGCCAGCAGGCATCCACGGCGACTGTGCCCTCATCTGCTCTGAAGCAGGGGATCGTTACCGTCGGACTCACCAACGGTACTACGTACCCGCTCACACCGCAAGCCATCAAGCAGATCGACCCGCTGGGCCTCGGGGTCAACAGCGCGATGTTGAGCCTGCTCGGAAAATACCCCGCCGGTAACGCGCCGAGCCTAGGAGCTGACCAGGGATTGAACTTCTCCGGCTTGCGATTCAACGCACCAGTAAGCCTAGATCTGCGCGTCTATGTCAGTAAGTTCGACTGGATCGTTGACTCGCATGGGCGCCATACTGTCTCGTTTCGCGGAACTATTTCCAATCAGGGGCAGACACGGACGGCCGCTCCTTTCCCTGCGCAACCCGCCGCCTCGCAATTGCTCGCCGACAATCGAGGTTTTGGCACCAGGTACACAGCGCTCTTAAGTCCTTCGCTGGTCAATGTCGCGAACATAGGTTTGACAAGAATAGGCTACGGCTATACGGGCACGTCGGGCTTCGGTTTAACACTCGAAGACCTCACGAGTCTTTCCAACTTTGGGGCTCGCGCGCGAAACCGTATTAACCCGACATGGAATGTAACTGATGACCTAACTTGGACAAAGGGAACGCATACGATCGAAGGCGGTTTCAACTTTCGATTTATCGATAACAGGATTTCAGATTTCCTGAACTCATGGCCGACGTATAGTGGCCTGCATCTAGATCTCCAAGGTCTAGGTTCGGACATTGACGCTTCCGTGCTGTCGTACATTCAATCGGCGACGGGGAACTCCGGTTTAAAGCTCTCCAACGCAAACGCGGTAACGGCGGCGATGCAGGCGACCCTTGGGGTGTTTAATCTGCTTACCGGAACTTATCAATATCAAAAGAGCGGATCCGCTCTTGCGTTCGGTCAGCCGCTCACCACGGACTTTATCAGCCATACCTACGAGCTCTATGCTCAGGATACCTGGAAGGTCAGAAGGAATTTGACTCTCACGCTTGGCGTGCGGTACAGCTACTTCGCTCCGCCGTATGAGGCGACGGGCCTCCAGGTCAGCTCGACCACCCCTCTTAACCAGTTCTTCGCTGACCGTGTTTTTGCCCAAGACCATGGGATTCCCAATAATCAACTTCCGAATGCGTACCTGAGCTACAACTTGAACGGGCCGGTGAACGGAAAGTCGAGTTGGTTCCGGCCCGACAAGAATAACTTCGCGCCCAGAGTGTCCTTTGCATATACGCCCAACGGCGAGGGGATCTTCAAATGGATGGGGAAGAACACGGTGATTCGTGGTGGCGCCGCTGTCACTTATGACCAGTATGGCAACGATCTCGTCAACCAGTTCTCGTCCCTTGGCTCGGTTGGCCTGTCTACAACGTTCGGTTTTCCGGACAACTACAACTTCGCAACCTCGCCGCGCATTTCCGCCGATGGCTCTCTGCCTGCTGTGCCGACGGCAAAGCCCGGAAGCTTTCCCGCGACTCCCGGGCCGAACACTTCCATTTCGCAGACGGTTTTCGGAATCTCGCCTGACTTAGTCGCTCCTTACTCCTACTTATTGAATATGTCCGTTTCCCATCAGTTCAGCCATGGCCTGACCTTGGACGTCGGCTATGCTGGCAGGCTTTCCCACAAACTACTAATCCAGCAGGATGTGATGTCGCCGCTCATCTATTTTAAGGATCCGAAAAGCGGAATGACCTGGGTCCAAGCGGACACTCAGATGCGCCAGATCTCCGATCGAGGCGTCGACCCTGACCAGGTTGCGGCTAACCCAAGTCTAGTTCCCATAAATCCGTTCGTCGAGAATATGTTTCCAAAGCTCGCGAACCGGTATTTCCCGGGTAGCGCTTCTGCAAACTATTTCTATGGGATCTATGGCATCTTCGGGGGGAGCGACCTTGACAATCTGTCCTCATTGGATCGCTCCAGGTACCCGAACTGTATTGTAGCCACTGGATGTTTCACATTCTTTTCCCCACAGGCAAGTGCGGACCCGACATGGGTGAACGCGGGGAAGTCGAGCTATCACGGGATGATCGTCACGCTGCGGCGGGCGCTCTCGAACGGCTTTGCTTTCGATTTAAACTATACGTGGTCGCACGGGATTGACAACGGGTCTGCGGCCGCCGATGGCGCGGGACAATTCGGCGGGATCCTTCAAAACGCATTCCGGCCCGACCAGTTCCGGGGCTCCTCTGATTTTGACCTTCGACATCAAGTGAACGCCAATTTCCTTTATGATCTGCCCTTCGGGAAAGGCAAGCGATTGTTGAATTCGTCGGGATGGCTGGATCAGATTGTCGGAGGTTGGCAGTTATCCTCGCTCCTGCGCTTCCGCACGGGCCTGCCCTCTTCGATTTCCGGAAATGGAATTTACACAACGAACTACTGGGCGTCTTCACTGGTCATTCCAAACGGTCCGCCGCCGGCAACGGGCGTTTGCAACGACGCCGACGGTGTGCCAAACATATTTTGCGTGAAGAATCCGACGTCCTATTATCAGGAGCAATATCCCGGACAGACCGGGACCCGCGCGATCATCCGGCTTCCGGGCGTCAAGAACGTAGATATGGCGGTGGCGAAGTCCTTCCGCATGCCTTGGGAAGGCCACAGTCTTACCTTCCGAGCCGAAGCATTCAACTTGTTCAATTTCGTGAACTTCAACTTTTCGAACGCGGGCGGGGCAGACGGCACCGGTACCGGCGTCCTTTCCGGAGGGCCCCTGAGTCTGTCTCAACCGGATTTGTTCGGCAAATTCACGAACACTGCGCCTCCTCGCGTGTTGCAGCTGGCGCTCCGTTATTCGTTCTGATCAAGCCGTAGAAGAGGAGAAAACGATGACACTGTCGAGACGTAATTTCCTGGGCGCGGTCGGTGCTGCATCGATCGGCGGCCTCACGAATCTCGACGCGCAGACGACAGCGGCAGATTTTCTGCTCTATAACGGAAAGATTGTTACAGTTGATGACGCGTTTTCGATCCGTGAAGCGATTGTTATTAAGGACGGGCGTATCGCAGCAGTGGGCGGAAACGAGCTACGAAATCGTTATAACGCTGCTCGCTCCATCGATCTGCGAGGCCGCACGGTGATTCCGGGATTCAATGACACACATATCCATTTGGCTGGCCATTCTCGCCGCTACATCGATCTCATCGATACGACGTCTCTCGCTCAGCTCAAACAACAGGTTTCGGAGAAAGCGAAGGAGTTGGGTCCCGGAGAATGGATCACAGGTGGCGGCTGGGACGAGTATCACTTTACGGAGCAGAAAAAACCCCTGAGAGGCGACCTGGACTCCGCCGCTCCGAATAACCCGGTGGTTCTCACACGAGCTGGCGCCCATAGCTCCGTGGGCAACAGCAGAGCGCTTCAGATGGCTGACATTAACAGAGCCACACCCGATCCAGAAAGGGGACTAATCGAGCGCGACGCCCGTGGCGAGCCAAACGGAATTATTCGTGAGCGGTCCGATCTCTACACGCGACTTGTCCCTCGCGACAAGCCTGCCGATGTCCGCGATAGTTTGCTCCAAAATGTTCGGGACCAATTGAAACTCGGCATCACCAGCTTGATTGAGGCCGGATCGTCGGTTGATCCGGGCGTGGTTGGATCGTACGCCGAATGGGAACTTCTGTATCAGAATCATGGGGACGATCTCCCGCGGGCGTCGATCCAGGTCGGTTACCCATCTCCCGCTGGACAAGCGAAAGAGGGCGCGGCCAAGCTGAGGCAGTTCGGCAAGAAGACGGGTGATGGCAATGAACGTCTGCGTGTCGGCTCAATAGGGGAGATGGCGGCCGACGGCGGATTCACTGGCCCGACTGCCTGGTTGCTCGAAGACTATAAGGGGCAACCCGGATTCCGCGGCCGCGCATTTTTCACGCCTGAGCAGATTCACGCGAACATCGAAGAGGGACATAAGCTCGGCTGGCAATTCGGAATTCACGCGATTGGCGACGCGGGAATTGCGATGACAGTCGACGCGCTCGACAAGGTGCTCCACGATTTTCCACGCAACGATCATCGGCACTACCTGTGCCATTTCACCGTGCTTCCCCCTGAGCGGACCATGCAAATCATGGCCAGGGACAAGATCCTCATCGCCCAGCAGCCGAACTTCACTTACAATCTGGAAGAACGCTACGGCGAGACGCTGGAGGGCAATCTCCTGGCGACGAACAACGCCATCTCGACTCCTGTAAAGAAGTACGGGATCTTCATGGCCATTGGCAGCGACAATATGCCCATCGGACCGATGGTTGGTCTCTATGCCGCGGTCACACGCAAGGGCGAGAGCGGCAAAGTGTACGGCCCAGGCGAGGCCGTCAGCATGAGGGAGGCCCTCACGATGTACACGCGCAATGGCGCGTTTCTCACGCGTGAAGAGAAGGTCAAGGGCACACTCGAAGTTGGAAAGCTGGCAGATATGGTTGTGTTGCCGGAGGACCTGCTGAACGTCTCGCCGGAAAAGCTTCTTAGCATGAGAGTCGATATGACCATCGTCGGCGGCAAAATCCTGCACGAGCGGAGCGCGTAATGGACTTCGAGTTTTAGTGCAGCCGGAAAGTAACAGCGCCCCCGGCTGTCCTCCGCAAAAAGTCGATCCGCGACGGAACCTTCTGTAGAATACGAGGTTGCTGACCTTCTTCCGCTTACTCATTTGCTCTCGAACCCGTACGGTCAAAGAACTCGAACTGCCGGTAACCAGGTAAGATAGGCGGGCGATGCGAAACAGTAAATGGGTGCGGCTGCTGGCGTACGTGACCGGTTCGGTGAATCAGGAACTGCTGTTGCAGAACGAGTACTTGGCGGCGGAAAACCGGATCCTCCGAACGAAGCTCCCGGCCCGAATGAGGCTGACTTACCCGGAACGCGTCACGCTGGCCGAGATCGGAAAGCGTGTCGGAAGGAAGGCGCTGCGGGAAAATCGCTTGTGTTGCTAAACCCGATACGATTCTAACCTGGTACCGAAAGCTGATCGCTCAGAAGTTCGACGGCTCGAAGCACCGCCAATACCCCGGCAGACCGCGGATCGAGGAGAAGCTGGAAGCTCTGATCTTTCGCATGGCGCGGGAAAACTCAGGCTGGGGTTACGACCGCCTCGTGGGCGCGTTGGCCAATCTGGGTTACACGGTTTCGGATCAGACTGTGGGAAACGTCTTGCGCCGTCACGGCATTGCTCCGGCTCCTCAGCGCAGTCGCACGATGTCGTGGACGGATTTTCTAGCGGCGCACATGAATGTGCTGACCGGAGCGGACTTCTTCACGGTGGAAGTTCTAAAATGGCGCGGCCTGGTGACCTACCATGTTCTTTTCTTTATTCACCTGGAAACCAGGCGGGTCTCGAAGCAGCTTCAGCGCAGACGATCAAGATCGCGGGCACCTGCACCGCCTGTCATCGCCTCTATCGCCCCTTGTAGTTGTACTGGCGAGCTGTTGGATCGGATCCTTGCACTCACACGCTTCGCGCCACATGGCATGGCGGGTGGTGATTCGATATCGCATGGAAACGCTGCCCTGCTGTCGCTGTTCAGGCCTGCCGACATGCTCGACCTCGCTGAACATCTGGTTCTCGAAGCCTTGACGTTGGAAGCGGGAATGCGACCGTCTCCAGATCTCGTCAGTCGGTCGGACTATAATTCAGTGCGTGGGGGAAGAAGGAACTGACACTCTAAACGGATGTTTTGAGGGCGGCATTCGAGGCCATCACGTGCGAAGTTTTCGTTCACCTCGTTTACCTCAATAACCTGGCGTCTGGAGAGCGCGCCATGAAAACAATGGACTTATTTGACCAGAAAACAGCGCCATAGACGCCTAAGTCGTTTATTTACAATCGACGCTCATATTCCCAAGCTGGACGTAGCGGGTTCGAGTCCCGTCTCCCGCTCCAAGTTTCACAATCACTTTACGCCTCGCCAAACCAGGCCTTCATGGAGAGCGCTGCGAAGACTTCATTTGCACCGGCGTTCTCGATTGCGCAGACGAATTGGCTGGGGGTGCATGTACCCATAATCGACTGCGAGCGAGCTATCGTGCTACCGCGCGCGTTGCCTTTCAGTCCGGATCAACAAGGCAGCGCTCAATGAACTGGCGAGCGCGAGTCCCACCGCAACCCACAACACAGCGCGATAGCCGTCCACAAAAGCTTCATTGATCGCTTGGCGCGCGAGCGGGTCGTCCGTTTCGGCTGCGGCAAGCCTGGAGCGCTGTGCTTCTACGTGAGCCCTCGCCGCCGCTGAGATACCTGAATTGTTCAGTTTCCGATCCAATGCGGTTTGAAAAACGCCCGTGAGCAGTGCGCCGAACGCCGCTACAGCCAACAACGCTGCGATACGGGAAACGGCATTATTCACTCCCGACGCAGTGCCCGCATGATTCTGGTCGACCGAGTTCATCACGGTCGTGGTCAGCGGAGCCACGCTAATCGCCATGCCAAGTCCAAGCACAACGAGCGCTGGAAAGAACATTGTCCAGTACGATCCGCCCACGCCGGGCCGGGTGAACAACGCAAATCCGGTCCCGGCGATTAAAGGGCCAATCACCAAGGGAAGCCTTGCGCCATATCGATCCAGAAGTCCACCCGACCAGCGCGATAACAGAAACATCAACAGGATGAAGGGAAGAAGAGCGGCACCTGCCTGGGTCGGTGTATACCGTTGCACTTGGATCAAATCGAGTGGGAAAAAGAACAGCATGCCGCTTAAGGCGGAGTAGAGAAAGAGGGTCAACAGATTCGCGCCGCTGAAACTGCGGGAGCGGAACAGACTGAGAGGGAGCATCGGGGACGATGAGCGCGTCTCCCAGTACAAGAGCGCGATCAAGAAGACTGCACCCGCGAAGCCGATAGCCGGCCTCGAATTGATGAGGGCAAAGACGATTTCCCCCAAGCCAAGTACCGCCAATAGGCTCCCAGCCCAGTCGAATCCACGGCGTTGGTCGGCGGAGCTCTCGGGGACTTTCCAGACCGTCAATAAGAGGACCGTGAGCCCCAGCGGCACATTGATGAAGAACACCCACCGCCAGGAACCATGTTGAGTAAACCAGCCTCCTAGAACGGGTCCGGCTGCTGCAGTGATGGAGGTAAACCCGGACCAGGTTCCGATCGCGCGGCCACGTTCACTCTCGGAAAAATTAGCGCTGATCAGGGCCAGACTACCGGGGACGAGCAATGCTCCACCAACACCCTGTACGCCTCTAGCAACAATCAGCCATCGAATATCGGGCGAGCAGCCGCACAAGGCGGAGGCAGCAGAAAAGAGGGCAATACCAAAAGCAAAAACCTTGCGGCGCCCGTACAAATCTCCTAGGACGCCACCGACCAGCAGCAGCGCTGCCAGGAATAACGCGTAGGATTCGACCACCCATTGAACGTCCGACAGCGTGGCGTGAAGTGCAGTTTGCAAAGCGGGCAGTGCTACGTTGACCACTGTGCCGTCAATGAACGCCATGCTCGAACCGAGGATGGTCGCGGCCAAAATCCACGGTCCGTTCAGAGCGGCCGGCTGGGAGCATCGATTACTGCGAATCGCGGCTTCGTCGCAGGGAGGCCTTGCGATGGTCGCCATGCGTCTATTGTCCGCCGGATCGCTTATTGGCCAGCATCGCTTCTACTTTGCTTGTCGGAGACTCTAGGTCATTGGACCTTACGCTGCCACGTGCGGTTTCGTTTGAGCTGACAGGGCAGTCTTCGACTGAGCTGGTAGCGTCATCCCCGTTTTCAATGAGGAGCCGGCGAAGCGCGGCGTTCTCCTCCTTCTGCTCTCGAAAGTCGGCGCGTAGAGTGTCCAGTTGATCCATCTCGGGTTTTTGATCGTTCATGGCAGCAACGTCAGTTCTGTCCGCCCCAGTATTCAGCATGCGCGAAACAGACACTTGCAATGCTCAGGCCAGCCTTACGCGGGTTTAACGACGAGCTCTCGCAGAAGGTCGACAGGATCGAGGATTCTCAGATCCGGACAAGCGCGTCGAAATTGGCTCGCGTCATCATCACTGGCTTCCACGAGGTCCAGCAAATCGCGGTCGCGCGTCACGAGGTACTTCGCGCGACCATGCGCTGCCAGATTCAGGTATGGCTCGTCGTCGGGATCGCGCCGCAATTTAAGGCTTGACGGCACAGGATCGGTCAGAGTGCCGAGATGCTGGATACGGGTGAGAAACGCTTCGACGAATTCCGGCGAAAGAATGGGAAATCTCTGGTGGACCTCTTTTCGAAGTAGTACGTCACGAAGTTCCGAAAGGAGGTCGTTGCTGAGCAGCAATTCTATGCGGCCGGCTTCAGCTAATGTCAGCAGAGCAAAGGCGGGACCCCGCGAAACGGCTGCCTGAAGGAGCACGACGCAGTCTAAGACGCACCGCGGTCTACTCGGCTCGGCCACCCTTGTCCGCTCTTCGTTGACGGCGAGACTCGCCTAGCTGCTGATCGAAGAAGCGCTGAATGTCCTCCTCCGAAATACCGTGAGCCTCCGTAAAATCGTGCAAGGGTGCCAAGAGCTCGGACAAGGGGGCGGAAGAATCCGGAGGTGCAACGGCCCGTTCGATCACTTTCTTCAGGTACGAGTTCCGATCCACCCCGATCTGGCGGGCACGTTGATCGAGACGTGCGAGGAGTTCGTCGCTGATTCCCGGAACTTCGATGGTCCGCTCCATATCCAGCTTTCATTATCGTTCAACAAGCGTCCCGCCGGTGAACGATCGTTTCGCCGCCGGAGACGACTCAGCACAGCCTTTCGCGAGTAGCTGGAGTCGGTGATGAGCGCCCTTCGCCCAAAGAATGCATATATTTTCGGACCAAAATACTTTGCCCAATTCTTTGCCCATACTCTCTAAAAAACGGTCGAAATTGGTAGTAACGGATCGCTTCGGCGGCCGCAACCGTTTAGGCCCGCAAGGCTTCTAACGCGCTGAAACAGAGCAGGATATCGCATCCAATCCTAACGAGTAGCAACGCCGCGCGCGATGTCCGAGAACCAGATTTCTGGGGCTGTTAACCGAAGGGTTGTAGGTTCGAATCCTACCTGAGGAGCCAACTCATTCATTCCAAATCACTTAATAGTTGCGAGAAGATCGCAGAGTGCCGGGGGTCTCTTGCCCGTAACCTCTTGATTTCACGTTCGCCAGAGCATTCGGTCCGAAGCCGAATGCGCCTTTCGAGGTTCATGTAAGTTCCATTTTTTCAGGCGAGTGCATTGGGCCAGATTCGTGTGTAACTATTCTGTCCCTCTTGTGTCAGTCGCGGAAACAGCGATCTGAATGTCCGATAGACCCAGCGGACAGGATTGGGTTTTTACTCAAGAAAGTTGTAGTATTATGTTATGGCCCAGTCTCACCGGGAAGCATCTCGGCGGCTCTTTGAGATTGCTGAACAGCAACAGGGTTTCTTCACCACGAAGCAAGCCAAGGCCGCTGGATTTGCGGAGAATACTCATCCCTACCACGTTCAGGTTGGAAACTGGATTCGTGAGCACCGCGGGATCTACCGACTCGCTCTGTTTCCGATGGCCGATCGGCCCGATCTCGTCCTCTGGGCACTTTGGTCTCGAAACCGGGATGAGGAGACCGAGGGTGTTTACAGCCACGACACAGCGCTCAGCCTCTATGATCTGTCGGATCTGAACCCGGCCAAACTGCACATGACCGTTCCGACTGATTTCCGGCGTAACAGCGATATTCCCGGAATTCTGGTCCTGCACTACGCCAACCTTCCCGAGAGCGACGTACAGAACGCTCAAGGCTTCAAGTTTACTCGACCCCTGCGGACGATCCTTGACCTGATCGACGCCGGCACAGTGGAACGGACCTTCATCCGTCAGGCAGTGAGGCAGGCTTTTGATCGTGGTCTGATCAGTCGGCAACAGATTCGCAACGCCCGAATGAGTCAACCCGCTCGCAAGATTGTAGAAGACGTACTGCGTCGAGTTGCATAATGGCGTCATCCCGGACATACGCAACGGCGGGAGCATTCCGAAGCGCCGTCGAAGAACGTCTGAAGCGGACATCCATGAGCGAGCAGATTGATTTCAACCGGCTCCGCCGACAGGTGGCATTCGACCGCCTGCTGGCAAGGTTGTTCCGGGAGGAACCGCCGCCCTGGGTCTTGAAGGGCGGTTATGCGTTGGAGTTACGCTTCAAAGCCGCTCGATCTACGGTGGACATCGATCTGACGGTGCCGCGCGTCCAGGCGTTGTCTGGCGGCGACCCAAACCAGATCGTATGGGACATGCTGCAAACCGCCGCCGAGTTGCCTCTCGGCGACTGGTTCGAGTTCACGTTCGGACCGCCTGCCATGGATTTGACTGCCGCACCCTACGGTGGCGCCCGCTATCCCGTCGAAGCCCGCATGGGCGAACGGATCTTTGCCCGCTTCCACCTGGATGCCGGCATTGGCGACGTGGTATCACCGCCGCTGGAAACGATCGTCTGCCGGGACTGGCTGGGATTCGCCGGCATTCGGCCCTCCATGGTTCAGATGATCGCTCGCGAGCAGCAACTCGCCGAAAAGCTCCACGCCTACACGCTGCCGCGCAGCTCGGCGAACAGCAGAGTGAAAGATCTTGTAGACATGGCTCTCCTGATTAGGTCAGGTGGGCTGGATAAGCGACGGGTTGCGGGCGCGTTGCAGCTGACATTTGAGAGAAGAGGCACACACGATTTGCCGGCTAGTTTGACTTCGCCGCCAGCGGATTGGCACGTCCCGTTTCAAGCCCTGGCGGAGGAATGCAGGCTCGGAAGCGATCTCGCTGCGGTATTTGTGGAACTACAGGAGTTTCTCGACGAGGTTCGGGAACAGGGCACCGGGCGGTAAGGGCAGTATGGCAGGAAACGGATCAGAAACCCTTCCATTCGAGCCACCAGAGCAGGAAAACATTCGCCTCCGCGAAGAAAATGCTCGCTTGCGGCGGCTGTTGGCCGCTCACAGCATTCCGATTCCGCAACTTCGATCGCCTCGGCCTCCGTCTCGGGGACAAACCTTCGTTGTGGCTGTGGCATGCCGGCTGTTCACATGCACGTCGAACGGAGGACCAGGGCGAGGCATTGAGTCAGAAACGCGATCTAGCAACACCAGATCTGACGCAGAGCCGGCGCCGGTCGATTCAGAAGAATCTAGCAATGCTAGAATATCTATCGTGAGTGAGACCGGCAAGGCAAATCGAATCGCGGCACGGAAACAGCGGGACCGGGAAGCCCGCCGCCAGCAGATCGTCAGTGCCGCCCGGCGGATTGCGGAAGTCGAAGGATGGCCCGCGGTAACAATCCGGCGGCTTTCCGATGAGATCGCATACAGCCAACCCGTCCTGTACAGCCACTTTGAGAGCCGCGAAGAGATCGTGGATGCGGTCGCTCTTGAAGGGTTCAAGGAATTGGGCGCTGTCCTGAAGAAGGTGAAGAAAAGAGGCAGCCGTGGATCGGGGATCGAAGCGGTGGCGAACGCATATCTGGTGTTTGCCGCATCGTCACCGGCCCTGTACGAAGCGATGTTCTCGTTCCGCCTGGCCATTCCTTTTGGCGATGCCTCCACGCCGCCGGAACTGCGCTTTGCGTTTTCTCAGATTCTGGAGCTGTTTCAGGAGACCTCGACGCCTGAGGTCTTGGCTGAACTGTTCTGGGCAATCCTGCACGGTATTGCCGAACTGACAAGAACCGCTCGCTTCCCTCGCATCCGCCAGAAGTGGCGCCTGAAGGCTCTCGTCGAGCTCTTCGAGCCCATCGTTCAAACCCGTCGCGAGATATGAGAACGATTGCGGGCGCCAGGGCACGATGAGGTGAAGTTATCCTCGTTGCTCTAACCGCCCGCTTTCTTCCAGCCCAGACGCTTGAGGGCCAGCCGTGCCGTTCGCTTCAGTTCGGCTTCGGTAGATCCATTCGCCGCCTGAATAGAGAGTCCGGCCAGGAGGATAGAGACGTAGCGAGTGTAATCGTCCACATTGACATCCCGGGACAAGAACTGAAAACCAGACGGCGCCCCTTTGCGCCACTTGCTCGCAACTTCGACGCGCGGCGGAGCTACCAAAGGCACGTTTCATATATGGACAGCCCTCCGGTGCCGGCATGACAGCCCATCAGCCCAGCCTCTTCTCAGTTACATCTGTCCCCTTTCCCCCGCTTTCCTCCGGAGTTCCGCTATTGCGCGGATGCGATTACCACCGACGATGAGAACCGCCTGCTGGCCGAAATGTCTGGGTTGCCGTTCAAAGAATCGTTACTCCCGCTGGCCGAGTAACCAGCCACGAGGCTGATCACGCGTTCGCTGCCGGCTACAGTGGCCGCTTGGTCAGTTCGTGGAAAGAGCGGATGGAAGCGCTCGAAAAAGCGGGATTCATCAAAATCGAGAGAGTCGGTCCTCGGTATAAGCGTGTCCTGATCGTTCACCCGACGATCGCAGTTCAGAAACTGCGATGCCGGGACGGCCCCAGACGAATGGTGGGCCACTTTCCGAACTCGCCAACTGGAGACGACTGAGCCAAAGTTTGAAAAGCTACAGCCAGCCAAGAAGACAAAACCCCTGCTGATTCCGGTCGGCCTGAAGATAACCAAAAAGAAAACTGGCTAGCTGCGCTTCTCCTGAGCCGAAGATGCGCCGCTGCGCGCGGATGACATGGGATGAACTTGGCGATAACGGCATCGTAGTCCACAGCGACGCGACGTCCCTCCCCGATATGGATGCCTTGGCGAAGAAGGTCGAGGAAACCTTCGGCAAACTCGATGTGCTGTTCGTCAACGCCGGATATGGCGAGTTTGTCCCTTTTGAGGCGGTGAGCGAGAAAGTTTATGACGAGATGCTCAACCTGAACGCCAAGGGGCCGTACTTCGTCGTCCAGAAACTGGCGCCGCTCATGCCGGAAGGAAGTTCGGTGGTCTTTACCACTTCGATTGCCAACGTGAAGGGCATGCCGAACCTGAGCGCCTATGGCGCCGCCAAAGCAGCGCTTCGTGGACTTACCCGGAGCATTGCTGCCGCACTTTTGCCCCGTGGAATACGTGTTAATGCGGTGACCCCCGGTCCAATTGGATCGACGGCGATACTCCATAAAGTCGGAATGCCGAAGGAGGCAATAGATCAGGTCTACGTTCAGATGGCGGAGAGCGTTCCAATGAAGCGTCTCGGCCAGCCGGAGGAAATTGCCAAGGCGGTGGCATTCCTAGCGATTGACGCAACCTTCACGACGGGAGCAGAGCTTCCAGTCGATGGAGGATGGTCTCAACTCTAGTTTGTGGGCCATCCGGGAAAATAAGCTCCCGGGCGCGAACTGTCTTGCGTGAAATAACAGGATGCACGAGGAGGAAGCCGTGAAGCAGAACCAACAGGAATTAGGAAACAAACTCGTCGTAGTTGCGGGCGGAGCCGGTGAAATCGGAGAACGGATTACGCGAATGTTTTTGCGACAGGGCGCACGCGTCCTTGTTCCATCGCGTTCCAAAGAGAAGTTGAAAGCCTTGGGCACTTCGCTTAAGGACATCTCCACTGGTGAACTCATTCCATTGGAAACTGACATCGGCACCCCTCAAGGTCTGGAAGCTATGGCCGTTGTCATAAATAAAGAAGGTCCCGTGCGAGCCGCCGTGAGCGCAGTCGGATCATTCTGGCAGGGTCCAACCTGTATGGAAGTCCCGGTAGACGAAGTTCATCGCGTCTTTCAGGGATCTTTCTTTTCTTATGTGGGTTTGGCCCAAGCGCTTATTCCAGCATTAGGGCCTGACACCCATTTCATCAAACTGAATGGCATCCTTTCACTGCAAGCAGTTCCTCACGTTTCGGCCTTGGGGGTCTCCGCGGCAGCACAACTTGCTTGGACGAGATTTCTTATCGCAGAAGCTACCGAATCAACTCCTTGGATTACCGAATTGGTAATTGATTCTCTTGTACGAACACGCTCTTCGCAGGCTTTGCCTAAGGAATACATTTCCGGTGATGACATCGCTCACGAAATACTTCGCATCGTTACCGAAGAACACGCGCACCAGATTGCAACGATTGGAAAAGGCCCTGGGGACGCCGCAGTCGAATTTGTGCCGGTGCGGAGCCAAGTGTCTGAAAACAACTTGAAGCGGTTATTCGGGAGTTTCAAAGCGAGGGGCTAGCCCTCGCATTTCAGGAAACTGGGAAGGTCTTGAAAGTTCGAGGCGCGTTGAACTTTCTGATCCCACTCCCGGTCCCGGCCGGTGTTGATTCGGGTCAAAGTCGTTCCGTCGAATCTCCGACAACGCGAAGCGCTGCTTTGACGGTGCATTTGCGTGGCTCCTTCTCTCGGAGATCGGGATGCCGAGGGTATTGGCAGATCAAAGAGCTACCGGCCCTGTAAGGACGCAGGTAAAGGAAAGGACCCACAATATGCATTTAGAACAAGTCATCATCGATTCGGTACTGGCGTTGTGGAAATCAACCGTCGCCCGAGCAACGAAGCTCTTTGACGGTCTCTCGGAAGAAGACGCCGCGGAACCCGTTGCGCCTGGGCGCAACCGTGTTGTTTACCTTTTGGGACATCTGACGGCCGTGCATGACCGGATGCTCCCGCTTCTGGGGCTCGGCGAAAGGGTCCATCCCGAGATGGACGCGAGTTTTGTGAGTAACCCGGATCGCGCCGTCGGCGATCTTCCGCCGCTCGCGGAGCTCAAGAACCGTTGGGAAAATGTGAACGGTCACCTCCTCGTTCTCATGCAGCAGGATGTTTCGCCCTCCTGGTGGGCGCAACGGCATGCCTCAGTTTCCGAAGTGGACTTCCAGATCAACCCGACGAGGAATAGGTTGAGTGTTCTTCTCAGCAGGACCAACCACTTGTCGTATCACCTAGGCCAGATCGTTCTGGCTCCAAAACGGCCGAGCGGCTCGGCGGATCGCAAATGACGAGAGCGTTGACCGGAAGTGGGCGAGCTTTCACCCTCAGTCCACGTTGCCCCAGATAGTAAGCGAATGACATTTCCTGAGATTGTGGTGCGCCTGGCCTGACAATGTTGACCGCCACACCAAAGAGCGAGATCTCGATGAGCGGGAAGACGGTCCTGATCACCGGGGCGACGAGTGGACTCGGGTTAGCTACGGCCCTGCTACTAGCGGAACGTGGTGCGGAAGTCGTGATGGTGGGACGTGATCGAACCCCGTCGAATTTCATGCGGACGGAAATCGCGCAATATGCTTCCGGAAGAGAGCCCATCTTGTTCCTCGCAGACCTGTCGTCGCAGGCGGAGATCCACCGCCTGGCCGAAAAGCTTCATGGAAGTTTCTCGCGGATCGATGTCCTGATCAACAATGCGGCGGCTGTGTTCGCAGAAAGAGAAGTGACGCCGGATAGTCTTGAGAAGACCTTCGCCGTTAATCACCTTGCACCGTTCATCCTCACTCACCTTCTGCTCGATCTCCTCCGGGCTGCGCCCGTCGGAAGAATTCTTACCGCGTCCTCAAAGTTCCACAGCGGAGAACTCGATTTTTCCAGTCTCCAGGGAGAGCGGCGATACAGCTGGTTGGGGGCCTACAAGCGCTCGAAGCTTTGCAACATTCTGTTTACTTACGAACTCTCCCGGCGCCTCGCAGGATCGACGATTACCGCGAACTGTTTTAGTCCGGGACCCACGCTCACACGCCTGGGCGACAACATGCGAGGTCTACCTGCCGCAGTCCCGTGGTTGCTAAAGCACATTCCATCTTTGCTTGCATTGCCGGAAGGCACAGCGAGAACTCCCGTCTACGTCGCGTCCTCGCCCGATCTGGACGGTGTCTCTGGCAGATTCTTTAGGCACTGCCGAGAGACGAAGAAAAAACAGATTACGTACGAC
Organism: uncultured Solibacteraceae bacterium; assembly: GCA_964390225.1. GTDB lineage: Bacteria > Acidobacteriota > Terriglobia > Bryobacterales > Bryobacteraceae > PSRJ01. Next base: position 971 of record CAYMHP010000046.1, on the reverse strand, counting down.
AACAGCGTCGCGGTCAGGCTCTGGAACTTGAGTCAAAAGCCGTATGGGAGCCGGCCGGCGCCGGATCGCGAACAGAGTAAGAAAGGAATGTTGAATGGAAGACGATCTCAGCACTCTTCATCATGAAGACGACGCATTAGACCGCGAGCTAAATTCCCTCGTCCGGGAAGTGGAGCGTGAGGAAGCCGTTCGGCGGGCCGTCATCGAAATGTTAGTGATGTTAGGAAGCGACGTGGCGCTTGGGTTTGATGTGTGAATCCGGAAAAAGCTAACGGACAAACCATGAATAAAGAACACTCCTCCAAGGCGGCCGAGGCCGAGCTCGATTTAAACAAGGCCCTCGTGAATGCGGACATCAGCAACGGCTACGAAGAGTACCTCGCGCTTTTCGACCACTTTTATGATGACAATGTCGAGGTGGCAAGTGACAGTAACCCCGCTCCGCTCGTCGGGAGGGCCCGCGTACTGCCCATCATTCTCAACTTCCTGATTCCGCTTCATGTCATGGCCGAAATCGGCGGGCTCTCCGTCCGCCTTCGATACACTCAACTCTTCAGCGACAGGCCTGAAGAGCAGCACGCCGAATGGTCCCTCGATCTTGTGGGCGCCACCGGCCGAAGCGTCATGGTGAGTTGGTCGTCTGCCCGGCGGTGGAGAGACGCGCGCGTCATATACGAGCGCCACTCGGACCATCGGCAATTCGGTGAAGCCCTCACGATGATCGATCTTGATTTCGAACCCAGGGGCATGGGAGCGAAGCCTAGAATTCACGACGTCGTGTAGCTGATAACCGAAGCGTTCGCCAACATAAGCGACAGTCCCGGCTCTCACTCCATCGGAGGGCGCGAAGCGACGGCAGCGCTTTCTGGTCCCGAAAACCAGCGCTCCGGGAAGGACCCGGATGGGGGTTCGACTCCTCCGCCCTCCGCCATAACATTAAAATCCTTGATTTTTGGCGATCGCCTCACTTA
>CAYMHP010000045.1:0-25884 GCA_964390225.1 uncultured Solibacteraceae bacterium | reverse complement strand
TCGTCGGCCATGTTCAGAATGATGAGCGTCGGGATCCCCAGGGCAAGGATGGGAGCTGCCAGCATCAGGTGCCGCGCCAGGTTCGTCGAATCGAGCACTAGCAGGATGGCTTGGGGTTTGGCCGTATCGCCGCGATTTCCCGTGAGCACGTCGTAGGCGATCTGTTCGTCCTCCGACCGCGGGGTGAGGCTATACAAGCCGGGCAGATCGATGATCGGGATTTCGCGGCCGTCAGCAAGCAGCGCAATGCCCGTGTGCCGCTCTACCGTTACCCCGGGAAAATTTGCGACCTTCTGCCGAAGACCGGTGATGCGGTTGAAAAGAGTTGTCTTACCGCTATTCGGCGGGCCTACCAGCGCTACCGAAGCCACGCGCGGGGCCGGGCCTTTTGTAAACTCCAGGACCTGCGTCGCGCCACAGTTTCGGCAATCGCTCACGGCAGCCTCTTATCCAGCCGGATGGTGACGCGCCGCGCGGTTTCCCGCCGCAGTGCGATCTCCGAACCATCCACCTGAAACACACGCGGGTCGCCGCCCGGGGCGCTCAACCCTGCCGTAACCCTCGTGCCAGGTAAAAACCCGAGTTCCATCAGCCGGCGAGCATCGTCGGTCGGCAGATCGATATTTTCGAGAATGGCGCAATCGCCCCGGCGGAGATCCACCAGCGTCGAAGGGTGTTGCGGCTGCTCGCTGTTGACACTGAGTTGCAATCTCGGTTTAGTATGACCTTGTCCGAAAACGTTGTCAATACCCGCCCGCCGCTTCCGCCGATTTTTTGCTGACACGGCTCTGCCTCTGGTCTCCAGATGCTCCAGAATAAAAGGATAACAAATGGAAGCGCCTTGTCGCGTGCGCCCGGTGCGGTCGGCGGATCTCGAAGCGATCCTCGCGATCGAGCGGGCCAGTTTTCGCCAGGATGCATATGATCGCAATCTGTTTGCATATTTCGTCGAGCGCTGCCCGGGCCTGTTTCTAGTGGCCGAAAGCCGCGGGCGCATCTGCGGGTACATGATTAGCTGCCTGTGCGGGGAGGTTCGCCCGTTACGCGCGGAACTGGTCTCGGTGGCCGTGGCCCCCGCCGCGCGCGGAGCCGGTGTCGCTACTTCTTTAATGAACAGCACCTTACGCCGCCTGCGGCGGCGCGGCGCCGTGCGGCTGCACCTGATTGTCAACGTCAAGAACCGGGCCGCCCGCGCCTTTTACGAGAAATATGGTTTTCGAAAACTGCGCACTGTGCCCCGCTACTATGAGCGGGGCGGAGACGGCATCCTCATGAGCAGGCCCGTCACCTTACCGTAAACGGCACCGCGGCCAGATAGTTTTCCCACCCGATCTGGAGCGTTCCTTTGTTCCCGCCGTCGCTTGAAAGCGTGATCTTCAGGGTCTCGATCGGCGCTGGAGGCTTGCTCATGGTCATTGGTACGCGGCCGAGATCCATGTTCTGGTGATACTCCAGACCCCACTGGCCCGTCTGCTTGTTGATCGCCAGCTTCCAAGGAGTCATATCGACCTGGACCCAGAGTGTGTAGTCCCCTTTCGGGACGTGCAGGCCGTTGATATCCAGGTCGGCATCGGTGTGTAGCGCCGTGGCGGAATTAGCTCCGGCCCGCCACACCGGATACGTCGGGTCGCGCGATACTAGCCCGCCCGCGCCGAAAATCTTCCGTCCGCGAACCGACGGCGCGCTGTAGTGGATCGAGATCGTTTTCCCGTTGATAGAGACCGACGTTTGTGCCGGAGGACTCATTTGCCCGAATGCCACGCCGGCCGACGCGAATACCGCGAGAGAAAGGATGCGATTGATCAAAGGAGCCACAGCGAGTATTTTACGATGACCCCTACCGCCTTCTGAAGATGATGCTCCCGCGCCGCCGCGCCGTCACTGGCGCGGCTGAGCGCCAGCCCGATTTCAGCTGCGGCAGTCATGCCGCGGTTCCTGCCATGTGCAACGCCGTAGCGCCGGCGGTCTTGCCCCGGCTCACATGCGGAAGCTTGCAATACCCAAGACGCTGCGGCATCTTTAGGTTAATGCCGGAATCGTTCGAATTTCTGCGGGGCGTGCTCGGCGTGCTGTGCGTTTTGTTTGCCTTTATGGCGGGGCGCTCCGCCGTCGCCGTGCGGCGCAGGCTACAGAAGCCCGGCAAACTCTATGGCTGGATCATCCGCGCCGGAGCATGCGCCTTTGCCGTTTCGCTGCGGCATCCGCTCGATGTCATCGACATTGGCGTTTGGGCTCTCACGCTGGCTGCATTCGGGGCGGGCTGGTGGGTCTCGTCGCGGGAAAAACCGGAAGAAGACCTGACCCACGAAATCTTCCCACAGTAGCGCCCTCGCTGCCAGCTTCCGAAGTGGGGCAGGTTGTCGCCTGCGGCCGACTTCCAGTCGGCCCCACACGCCACTCAAAGTGTTTCGGAATCACGACACCTCTGCGCGCCGCTCGATAACTTTCGTGAGTATCGGGGGGGGTCTCACCAACCCTACCTGGTACCGCCATGACTTTTGCCCGAGTTCCCCGTGCCGCAGAATTGGGTCGAGATGCAACGCTATCCAGTCCGGCGCAGGGCCGGCACGCGTGGACAAGCCGCTCTGTTCGTGACGCTCTCGATTGTCCCGACGCTCGGTGTCCTTGGTCTGGTAGTGGACGCCGGCTGGGCCGAGTGGCGCAAGGAAGCTGCCAAGACCGCGGCCGAGGCCGGAGCCATCGCCGCGGCGGTGGCCGCGCAAAATGCGACCATGACTTGCTCGACCGGCGTGCCCTGTCAGGGCAGCACCGCTTGCCCTTCCAGTCTGACCAACCCGACGAACCCCATTCAGGCCGCGTGCCTGTATGCGCAGCAGAACGGATTCACCAACGGCGCCAATAGCGGGAGGCAAAGCGTCACCGTCGCGGCGAACCTCACCTCTAACGCGGCCCCGCCGGTTGCCGGCTATTCCCCGACCTATTGGGTCAGCGTGACGGTTACCGAGCGGCTGCCGGCGACCTTCGGAGCCGTGCTCGGGTTGAGCTGGCTGAACACGACGGCCCGGGGAACTGCCGGAGTTTTCGGCACTGGGGGCGCCTGCATCGAAACGCTCGAGCCCACCCAGACTGCGATGACGATCAGCGGGGGCAATATCCATACCAACTGCGGCATCCAGATCGATTCCAGCAACACGTCCGCCCTGGTGATGAGCGGCGGCAATATCCAGATCACAGGCGGGGGGACCACTACGGTTGTGGGGAGCGTCACTAACAGCGGCGGGGTCATCAACCCCTCCTGGGTGCAGGGCTCGTCGATGGCGGATGTCTTCGCCTCGCTTCCGGCGCCATCGACCAGCGGACCGTGTGTTGATAGCGGCGTCAGTTGGTCCACTGGGAGCCACACCCTGAGCGCTGGAAAGCACTGCGGTTCGGTCAGTCTCAGCGGAGGAACCACCACGCTGCAGGCCGGCACACATATTTTTGAAAACGGGCTGAGCATCAGCGGGGGCTCGATTCTGGATGACGGCGCGGGTGGTGTAACGCTCTACTTCGATGTCGGCGGCATCAACATGAGCGGCGCCAACATCACCCTGAATGCGCCCACTTCGGGCACATACAAGGGGATCCTGATGTTCTATAACCGCACCAACGCATCGGACATCAACATGAGCGGCGGCAGCATGAACTTCAGCGGAGCAGTGTACGCCAAGAGCGCGAAATACAACGCCTCGGGTGGTAACTTCAACAACTCCACGTTCGTGCTCAACTCGTGGAACCAAAGCGGTGGAACCCTGCAGGTTAACGGCGGTGCGAACACGAACTACACGGGGGTGAAAGCGCAGTTTATCGAATAGGCGCGCGCGATCTTGTCCGGGAGTTGACTACGGCCTATCGGGCGCCTTCGCGTTTGCGTTAACATCCAGGAACCGTTCAAACCAATACACCTGCCACTTAAGACTCTCAACCAGGTGCTGGGGCTCGCCGGTTCGGGTGAGGTTGTGGTTTTCCCTGGGGAAGATCACGAGCTCCGCATTCACTCCGTAGTGCCTCAGCGCCCGGAACCACTGCTCGCCCTGTTCCAGCGGCACCCGGTAATCGTTGTCGGAGTGAAGCACCAGAGTCGGCGTCTTGACGTTTTTGGCATATTTGAGCGGCGAGGCGTTCCAATACTGATCGAAGTCGTCGAATAGGAAACCCTGAAAATCTTCTTCGTGGCCGTAGGCTCCGTCGCGGGTACCGTCATCGCTGATGAAATTGGAAATGCTGCGCAGCGTCACCGCGGCTTTGAACCGGCCGGTGTGGCCCAGAATCCAGTTCGTCAGAAACCCGCCATAGCTTCCGCCCGTGACGCCGAGCCTGTCCTTATCGATCCATTGGTTCTTTTCCAGCGCCGTGTCCAGACCGGCCATGACGTCCTGGTAATCCATTCCGCCCCAATTGTTCGCAATCCCGCGCTCGAACTTTTCGCCATAACCTGTGGAACCTCGGGGATTGCAAAAAAAGACGGCCCATCCTTTCGCTGCGTAGATCTGGAATTCGTGATACCAGTCGACGCCGTATTGCCCCGCCGGCCCTCCATGAATGCTCAGAACCATCGGATATCTCTTCCCAGGCTGCCATCCGATAGGCTTCACCAGGAACCCGTCAACTGCCCATCCGTCCTTACTTTTGAACGGTAATCTCTCCACCGGGGCGAGATCCAGTTCCTGCCACAGCTTTTCATTGACATGCGTCAACTGGCGTTCGCCGGAGCCATCCGCGCCGGCTACATAGAGGTCGTCCATATGCTGGAAGTCGTTGGCGAAATAGGTCATGACGCCGGCCTTGAGATTCACGTCGACTCCATGCACGGCGCGCTCTCCGGAGGTGAGGACGGTCAGATTGCGGGCCCCTAAATCCACGCGAAAGATCTGCTGTTGGCCTTTCACTTCCGCTCGAAACCCCACCTGGTTCGGACCCGCCCAATGGAGTTCGGCGGGAATCAGATCGAGGTTTTCGATCGCGAGGCGCGACGGTGAGCCTCCCGCTGAGTTTGCGAGATACAGCCTGGGAAACTGGCGCCGCGCCGTTTTCCCGGCGAAGACAATCTGCTTACCGTCCGGCGACCAGCGGGGCTGGTCATCCTCGAACGCGTGGTCGGATATTTTCGTGAGCGGCCCGCCGTCGGCAGCAATCACCCAGACATCTTTATTAAAGCTGCCGTCGTACTCCTGGCCAGTTCGGTCCGAGACGAATGCGATGTGCGTGCCATCGGGAGACCATTGCGGATCGGAGTCGTTCCAGTCATCCCCCGCGGTCAATTGTCGATCGCTGCCGGCGACAGCGTCGATCACCCACAGATGGGCGCGTTTGTCGTCGTACCAGCCGGTGTCGTTGAACTTATATGAAATGTGCTTGTAATGGCGAACGTCGCTCCTGTGCGCTCCGGGCGCAATCTGATCGCTCGGACCGGTACGGCTGACGGCGACAAATCGCTTCCCATCCGGAGACCACTGAAAAACGCTGACGCCGTTCTTCAGGTGACTCACTGCTTGAGCCTCGCCCCCGTCCATCGGCAATACCCAGATTTGCGCGCGGGGCGCTTCAGCGGATCCTGCAGTGTCGCTGTTGCGGGAGGAAAGGAAGGCCAGCCGCGATCCATCGGGGCTCCACCGCGGTGCATTGGAATTGAAACCTTCCGCGGACAGCCGTCGCGGCGCCGATCGGCCATCCGTCCCAACCAGCCAGATAGAGGATTCCCGGCGGTTGCGCTCCTGGTTGATCGACGTGAGCACATACACTACCTGGCTGCCGTTCGGAGAGATATGAGCATCGGTGGCGAAACGAAATGCGAAGTAGTCCTCGGCAGTCACACCGCGATTCGCGAACACCGGCGCCGAGATGGCAACCGCGAGCGCGATCAGTAAGGCACGATGGCGGATGGAGAACATAGCGCGGCTAGTATAGCAGTGATGCCCCTACGCCGGTGGTGCGGAGACAAACTTCACGGGCTGACGCGCAGTTAGTCGGATACGAAATTCGATGAAAGCTTAGCGCGTTTCCATCGCCTTCTTCAGCTTTGCAATAAGACGGTCGGCAACCTTTCGTTCCCCTCCACGGTGGGCAATACCGAAGAAGAGATTCCGGTCGCCGGCTTCGTCGGACCAGAGAATGTTGGATTCCGTTTTGTCCAGCAGCGAAATCGTCCCGTTAGCGGTATCGTGCAGACCCAGATAGCGGCCCGTGATCTTAGCCGCGGTGCCTTTCTGTTCCTCATTGATGCCAGTCAAAATGCCGTCGGCATCTTCCTTCTTGAGGACCACGATGAGTTTCCCCTTAAACTGTTTCGAAACCTCCGCCCGCAGGTATTGATCGAGATCATTCGGCATTTTCTCGATGAAAACCTTGTGGATGGATTTGAGAGCGGCAGGATCCTGCCCAACTGCTATACCTGCCAGCAGCCCGAAACTCAGAAAGATCTTCTTCATCAGGCGCATCGTCATACGGATATCAAACGGCGCGTCAAGTCGCAATGGGCAGCGCCGTGGAGCAGTACGAATCGATTTTCCCTGCCAGGGGGCAACGCGCGGCGATTCTCCGCGCTCGCAGAAGCAGGTACGGCCCTGCGTCTGCCGATCTCCACTCGGCTGCTACAATCTTCTCTTATGTCACTCGTCGTGGTTGGATCCGTTGCTTACGATGGCGTCGAGACGCCGCATGGAAAAGTGGACCGCATGCTGGGCGGGGCGGCCACCTATATCTCGCTGTCTGCCAGCTATTTCACGAATGTGAAGATCGTGGCCGTGGTGGGCGACGACTTCGCCAAAGAGGATATGGATCTGCTCGCTTCGCGCAAAATCGATGTCTCCGGCATCGAGCATGTCAAAGGCGGCAAGACGTTCTTCTGGGCGGGTGTGTATTCCGCCGACATGAACGACCGCACCACTTTGCGCACCGATCTGAACGTTTTTGCCGACTTTCAGCCGAAGCTGCCGGCTTCTTACAAGTCCGCACCGTTCTTGCTGCTCGGCAACATCCAGCCGGCCCTGCAGAGAGACGTTCGCGCGCAGATGAATGGCGTCAAATTCACCGGCGGCGATACGATGAACTACTGGATCAACGATTTCCGCGGCGAGTTACTGGAGACTTTGAAAGACTGGGATTTCCTGTTGATCAATGACGGCGAGGCGCGGCTGCTTTCCGGCGAGCACAATCTGCGCAAGGCCGCCGCCAAGATTCTCGGCATGGGTCCGTCGATCCTGGTGATCAAGCGCGGCGAGTATGGGGCCGTACTGTTCACAAAGGATTTTCATTTCATGGCGCCTGGCTACCTGCTCGAAGACGTGTTTGACCCCACCGGCGCTGGCGACTGCTTCGCCGGAGGATTCATGGGCTATCTCGCCGGCCGCGGCATCGAGCCGAAAAGCGGCGGCATGGATATGACGGAGCTGCGCAAGGCCGTCATTTACGGCTCTGTCATGGGGAGCTACTGCTGCGAGAAGTTCGGCGTGGACCGGTTCCGTACTCTGTCGCGCGACGAAATCGAGGCACGCTACCAGGAGTTCAAGAGCTGTACCGCGTTCTGAAGCTCGACGACGCCGCGCTGCCGGTCTGCTTGCTGCTGCTCGCGTTGTGGAGCACGGCGTCCGTCTGGTTCTGTTACGCGCACGGCTGGCTTCTCTACTATGGCGATGCCGAAGCGCATTTGAACATCGCGCGCCAGATCTTCGATTCGCAGACTCCCGGATATCGTCAGATCGGCACCCCCTGGCTGCCTCTGCCGCATCTCCTCATGCTGCCCCTGGTGCGGATCGACGGGCTTTGGCGGAATGGCCTGGCCGGTGCGATTCCCTCGGCCGCTTGTTTGGTAGCGGCGGCAGGATTTCTGTTCGCGGCGGTGCGGCGCCTGTTCCACTCGACTGCCGCAGCCGCCGCTTCCGCCGCGCTCTTCGCCGGAAATCCCAACGTCATGTATCTGCAATCCACCGCCATGACGGAGGCGGCATTCTTCGCGTGCCTGCTTGCGCTGCTCTACTTCAGCGTGCGGTTTCATGACACGCAGGGCTGGGGATCGGTCGCCGGCGCGGGCGCGGCGTGCTGCCTGGGCACGCTGGCGCGCTACGAAGGTTGGTTCCTCGTTCCCTTCGCTTCCGCGTACTTCCTTTGGGCGGCACGGCGGCGGCGCTTCGCAACTGCCCTGGTGTTCTCAGCCGTCGCGTGTCTTGGGCCGGCGTATTGGCTGGCGCACAACTGGTGGATCACCGGCGACGCGCTGGCTTTCAATCGCGGGCCGTACTCCGCCCGGGCAATTCAGGGGAGTGCGCCTTACCCTGGCCGCGGCAACTGGCGCACGGCGTGGCTCTACTTTCGGAACGCGGCGGCGCTTTGCGTCGGGCCCGGGCTGGCATGGGCAGGATGCGCCGGAATCGCGGTGGCATTGATTCGCCGCGCGGTGTGGCCGGTCACGCTCTTGCTCCTGCCAGCCGTCTTTTATTTGTGGAGTATGCATTCCGGAGCCAGCCCGATCTTCGTGCCCTCGCTGATGTCGGGCTCGTTCTACAACACGCGATATGGCCTGTCGCTGCTGCCGCTCTTGGCGATGGCGGCCGCGGCGTGGGTCACCGTCGTTCCACGCGGCCTGCAGGCAATCGTCGCCGTACTGGTAGTCGCCGCCGGAACGGTGTTTTGGCTCGTTCATCCCGGACCGGAGAACTGGGTTACCTGGGAGGAGTCGCTCCGCAATTCCGAAGGCCGCCGCAAGTGGGTTGCCGAGGCCGCGCAGTATCTCGCGCCGCGCTTTGTGCGCGGTTCCGGTATCATCAGTTCGTCAGGCGAATTCAGGGCCGTCTATCGCAAAATGGGAATTCCCCTGCGGGAAAGCTTCAGTGTGGATAACGATCTGCCTTGGCTGGCGACGGTGCGGCGGCCCGAGCTGTGGCTCTGGCAGGAATGGGTGCTTGCCATGGGCGGCGATCCGGTCGAAAGCGCAGTGAATCGCGCCGCCCGGTACGGGATTCGCTACCGTTTGGAGAAGACCATTATCACGGGGGACGCGCCGGTGATCGAGATTTACAGGCGCATTGGAGGCAAACATGGTTCCGCATGAGAACGTAACAACCGCGTTCGAACTTCCCGGCTTCCGTGTCAGACGCAACCTGGGTGTGGTGCGCGGGATCGTGGTGCGCTCGCGATCCATCGTCGGCACCATCGGGGCGGGATTGCAGACCATCGCAGGCGGTAATATATCGCTGTTTAGCAAGCTCTGCGAGCAGACGCGCGCGGAAGCGTTCGACCTGATGGTCCAGCACGCTTCCGACCTGGGGGCCGATGCCGTCATAGGGGCGCGCTATGACGCCACCGAGATCATGAACGGGGTCACCGAAGTGCTCGCATATGGAACTGCCGTCCAGCTCGAACGCGCCGAAAAATGAAGATTCCGTTCACCAAGGCCCACGGCGCCAAGAATGATTTTCTGCTGACATGGCAGAAGGACGTCCCCGAACGGGAATTGCCCGATGTCGCGCGCCTGATGTGCGACCGGCACACAGGCGTGGGTGCGGATGGATGGATGATCGTCAAACCGCCCCAGGACGCCGAGGCCGAAGGCTCTATCAAGCTGTACAATTCGGACGGCAGCGTCGCCGAGATCTCTGGCAATGGGACGCGCTGCGCGGCTGCGTTCCTCATCAAGCACGGCTACGGGGCTGGCGTGGTGCGTGTCCGAACCGGCGCCGGCATCAAGACCCTGCGCCTGCTGCGCCGGGGAGGGCTGCGCTTCGACTTCGAGATGAATATGGGCCGGATCGAGATCACGAAGGAGCGTTTCCCACTGCCGCTCTCTCGCGGACCGAGGGAGGTCACCCTGCTCTGGGCGGGCAATCCGCAGTGTGCCGTTCCGGTGGAGGATTTCGATTTCGACTGGCGCGGCATGGGCGCCGAAATCGAGTCGCACCCGCACTTTCCCAATCGTACGAACGTTTCGTTCTGGAAGCCCGTCAACGAACACACGATCGAAGCCCGGTTTTACGAGCGCGGCGCCGGCGAGACCATGAGCTCCGGTACCGGTTCCACAGGAGCGGGGGTGGCCGCGGCGGCGCTCGGGGCCGTGAAATCGCCCGTTCGCGTGATCACGCCGGCGGGCCCCATCGATCTCCGGTTGGAGGAAGATGTTTACCTGACCGGGCCTGCCGAGATTGTGGCAGAGGGTGAGTTCTTCGTGTGAGTTCTGCTTTTCAGCCCTGGCCGTGAGGCCGGGTGCTCCCGGCACGACCACCGGCATCATTTCGAAAACGACCCCGCCCTAACGGGACGGGGCTGAATTTGCAAGCTACCGGTCGGCGGTCTCGTGCCGCGGTTGCAACCGCAACTGGTTGTGGATTTCCTTGACGCCGGAGACCCCTTCGGCGATATCTTCCGCCAGTCGTTTGGCTTGGCGGTCTTCCACGGTTCCGGTCAGGGTGACTTCGGACTGGCTCACCTGTACCTCGATATCGCTGGCATCGATGTAAGGATGCTCGGTGAGGCGTTCGTTGATGTCCTCGCGGATGCGGTTGTCGGAGCGGCTCCAGCCCTTCGGTCCCCGACCGGCGAAACCTCGCCGTTGACTATGGCCGGTGTCGCTTCGCCCGTTTCCACCCCAGGACTGGCTCCAGTTCCACTCGCTGGAGCGGCCCGGGTCGGTTCGATTGGCCTGGCTGCCCCAGATACCCTGGTTTCCGAAGTCGCCCCCGCCGTACTCAGCGATGCGCTGCCGTTCGTTGCGGCCGCGTGGCGTGGCATCATGCCACCAGTCGGGGCGAGTTCCCGGGTCGGCGCCGGTGGACCAGCCTTCCGGAGTGCGATTCCAGTCACGCCAGTCGCGCCGTGGTTCGTCGCGATCCCGGCTCCATTCCTCGCGGCTGCGGTCCCAATCATGGCTTTCCGGCTCGGTCCAGCGCCGTTCGCGATCCCAATCCGGGCGGCGGGGTTCGTTACCGTAACGCCGTGCTTCGGGGCGGCGATCCCAATCCATGCGTCCGTGGCCCCTATCGCGGTCCTTTTCCCAGTCGTAATGGTCTCGCATGCGATCTCCTTTAAATCCTGGGAACGGCCCTGTCGCTGCCGTGTCTTCCGGGACAGGCATCCTCCGAGACGTGCAGAGCCGTATTCCAATTCCATGCTAGCGACGGCTGGAAAAACGCCGCAACGAGAGTTACGCCGCTTCTGTGGGTGGATACACGATCATCCGCGAGGTACCGCGGTAGGACTGAAATGCGGTTAAACGGCTTGGCGGAGCGGACGATAGCGGCGGCTGGCGCGAATCCCGATCAGATCGGCGACCTTGCCCAGCAGATTCGGGAGATTCTCGGTGTAAATGGAGATCTCCTGTTTGTCGCCGAGCGAGCGCCGGAGGGCGTAAGGCTCGGACGAGGTCACCAGCGCCGTTGCCGGCCGATAATCCTTAACCCGTGCGTATGCCAGCAGATCCGGACCAGCCTCGGATGTCCCGAAGCGTCCATCGCTGAGAACCAGCTCGTAGACGCCTTCGTCCAGCTTGGTCAAAGCCTCGGCAGGAGTAGCCGCGACGTCCACAGCGTATCCGCCGGCCTGCAAAATCGTCTGCAGAGTCAGACGAGGCGCCAATTCTCCGTGTACGAGAAGGACGCGGGCAAGGTCGAGGCCGCGGCTCGGATCACTGGCACGAGGTGATCTGGGAGGTTTTCTCATTCCCAAGATTACTTTAACCGAAATCCGCGTTTCTTCAGCCAGTAAATTTGAGGCAGTATTCTGCAAAATGGGCGTAGCACAACGAACACCCGAGCTTTGGGGTCGGAAGAGTACGGGCCGTACTAAAGTACTGACAATCCGGCGAGTTCACGGATGTGTAATCTGTTGAACACTCTACCAGGATGTGCTTTCAGGCCGGGCAAGCAGCGCTTGCTATCGTGATTTCATTAGTGGTGCCGCACGACTGACGAGGAGTGAGTTGAGCGATTCGGCTAAACGTGTGTCCACCGGTGTCGCCGGCCTGGACGAAATCTTGCGCGGAGGGTTAATCACCCGCCGCGCCTACCTGATTCGGGGTGGCCCGGGATCCGGGAAGACTATCCTCGGGTTGCACTTCCTGCGTTGCGCGCTGGCAGCCGGGGAACCCGCGTTGTTCATCACCTTCGGAGAGAGCGCCGGCGAGATCCGGCAGAATGCCGATTTGATGGGTTTTGATCTCAACGGGCTGGCATTCATAGACTTCAGCCCCCCCTCGGACCATTTTGCCGAAGATGGGTACGACATCTTTCCGCCCTCCGAAGTGGAGCGCGAGCCGGTGACGCGCAGGATCAAAGACGAGGTAGGCACGCTCCGCCCCACACGCATCTTTGTAGACGGTATGACGCAGTTCCGGTACCTGACCTCGGGACCGTTCCACTTTCGCAAGGAGGCACTGTCGTTTCTGCGGTACCTGTGCGAGCTGGATGCGACGGTTCTGTTCACGTCTGAATCGAACGAGACGCCCGACGAAGACTTACAGTTCATGGCCGACGGCGTCATTCAGCTCGATTTCCGGAGCGGGGAACGGAGCGTGCAGGTTATCAAGTATCGGGGCTCGGATTTCCGGGCGGGGCCGCATTCCATGCGCATTTTCAATCACGGCCTCGAAGTGTTTCCGCGACTGGTGCCGGAGGAGTTTTCAATTTCGTTCGAGCCGGAGCAGATTCCGTTCGGAATACCGGAACTCGACCGGATGACGCATGGCGGGCTGGAACGCGGAACCATCTCCCTCATCACGGGACCGAGCGGCGTGGGTAAGACAACGCTCGGAATGCAGTTCATGAAGGAAGCGGCGGCGCGGGGCGAACGCTCGGTGGTTTACCTGTTCGAGGAGTGGACCGAATCGTTGTACCGGCGCTGCGAGGCCATCCACATTCCCGTGAGAGCCATGACGGCCCAAGGAAAGCTCTCGGTGGTGCACGTCGAACCGTTGCGCTTTACCGCCGACCAATTCGCGCTGATGGTGCGGCGGGAAGTAGAGCTAAATAAGACGCGCATCGTGATGATCGACAGCGTCGCGGGCTACCGTCTGTCGCTGCGGGACGAGGAACTGGTGACGCATCTCCACGCCTTGGCGAAGTACCTGCAAAACATGGGAGTGGCGGTGCTGCTGATCAATGAAGTAGAGGGCATCACCGGAGATTTTCGGATCACGGACGTTGGTGTGAGCTACATGGTGGACAACATCGTTTTTCTGCGTTATCTGGAAATTCGAGGAAAGCTGGCAAAAGCGTTGGGCGTGTTGAAGAAACGTCTCAGTGATTTCGAAAAAACCGTACGCGAAGTAAGCATTACTCCAGAGGGAATCAAGGTCGGTCCAGAACTGACCAACTTGCGCGGAATTCTGACGGGCTCGCCGGAGTTTCTGGAAGTGGAACCCTGATTCCGGCGGGAGGCGTCTTGAGCCGCATCCTCCTCCTCTTTGAAAACAAGGAAAACTGTAAGCTGCTGGCCGAGGCTCTCGGGCGGCGGCACGAAGTAAAGCTGCCTGCGGCGACGACGGAGGAGGGGGCCGATCTCATCATCGTGGATGGGCCCGCGCTGAAGAAGCACGCCGATTTTCTGCGGAACCAGAAACACGCGGCCGACCCGGTGCTTCTGCCGGTCCTGCTGGTGATCAGCCGCGACGCAGTGGGCGTGTTCTCCGGCCCCTATGTGTCAGTGTTCGACGAGGTTGTGCTGAAGCCGGTCGAGAAAGTGGAATTATTCGCACGTGTGGAGATGCTTCTGCGTGCGCGGAGACTGTCGTTGGAACTGAATTTGCGAAAGGACGATTTGGAAGCGTTCATCCACGCGATGACCCACGATTTACGGGCGCCACTACGGACCGTATCGGGTTTCGCGGAGGCAATAGCGGACGAGCAATCAACGAAGTTGGACGCCGCGGGCAGGCATCAACTGGAGCGGATCCAGGCTGCGGTGCGGCAGATGTGGGAGTTGATCGAATCGCTCGTGGAATTCTCCCGCATCGGCCGAAAGGCCCTCAAGCTGACGAATATCGGCCTGGAGGTCGCGGTGCGGCAGGCTATGGACCAGATGCGACAGGAAATCGAAAATAGCGGAGCCGACGTGAAGGTCCGGGAAGCCCTGGGCGAAGTGCAGGCAGACGCAACGCTGCTGAGAGTCGCAGTTTGTAATCTGCTGTCGAACGCCATCAAGTACGTAGACAAATCGGTTAAGCCCTGCGTGGAAATCTTTTCGCAGCGGGAGCGCGGAAGCGTGAAGCTCTCCTTCCGCGACAACGGGATTGGTATCGCCCCGGAAGACCAGCAACGCATTTTCAATCCATTCATCCGGCTGCATGGCGTGGAGGATTACGCCGGCGTCGGGTTGGGACTGGCCGCTACCCGGAAGGTAGTTGAGCTGATGGGCGGGCAGACCGGAGTGATTTCCGCGCCAGGGCAGGGAAGTACGTTCTGGATCGAATTGATGGCCGGAGAAACACAATGAGGGTTTTGGTTGTTGACGATAATCCAGACCACCGCGAACTGATTATCAGCAGGGTGAGAAAGGCCTATCCCGAGGCTCAGTTCGAGGAAGTGGTGCGTCAATCGATGTTCGACGAAAAGATCGAGCAGGGAACCTACGATTTATTTCTCACGGATTACAGGCTCCACTGGAGCGACGGGCTGAAAATTCTATCGCAGATCAGGCGGAAATATCCGACAGAGCCCGTGATCATGGTCACCGACACGGGAAGCGAAGAAGTTGCAGCAGCGGGAATGAAGGCGGGGCTCAGCGACTATGTGCTGAAGGGGCACCTGCACCGCCTTCCGCTGGCGATCCAGGAAGCGTTGGACAAGACGCGGCTGCGGCGCGAGCGAGAAGAGGCGCTGGAACGGCTGCGCGTCTCGGAAGAGCGCTACCGCGCGGTATCGGAACTCTCTTCCGACTACGCTTACTCTTATTACGTGGAACCGGACGGGACGGTGGTGCGCGAGTGGATCACACAGGCATTCACGCGAATCACAGGCTACTCCATCGAAGAGCTCGACGGCGGGGTGCTGCTGCCGCTGGTGCACCCCGAGGACCGGCACTTCGTGGAAGAGGGCCGGACCACGTTACTGAGTGGCCAGCCATACTCCTGTGAGATGCGCATCTTGACCAAGGACAAGCGGCTGCTCTGGGTGCGCGATTCGGCGCGGCCGGTTTGGGACGAAGCCGGGAACCGCGTAGTCCGGATTTATGGCGCGGGGCAGGACATCACCGGGCAGAAGCGCGCGGAGGAGGAACGCGCGCAACTGATTCGGGAGCAGGCGGCGCGCAGCGAAGCGGAGGCGGGCGAGCGCCGCTATCGATCGCTGGCCGAGGCGATCCCGCAAATCGTGTGGACCGCCCGGCCGGATGGGCATGTGGACTACTTTAACCGGCGATGGTTCGATTACACTTGCCTGACCGAGAGCGAGACCTACGCCAATGATCCGTGGCGGACCGTGATCCATCCCGACGATGTGCAGAGCGCCCGCCAGCAATGGGCCCGGGCAGTCGCGACCGGATCGGTATACGACGTTCAGTTCCGCTTCCGCAGAGCGAGCGACGGGACTCACCGGTGGCACCTGGTGCGCGCCGTTCCTTTGCGCGATAGCGACGGCGGAATCGTCAAGTGGTTCGGCACCTGCACGGACATCGACGACCAGCGGCGATCGAGCGAGGCCATGCGTGAGGCACAGAAGCTGGAAAGCATAGGCCTGCTGGCCGGCGGGGTCGCGCACGATTTCAACAATCTGCTGACCGGCATCCTGGGGAACGCGAGCCTGGTGTTGGACGAACTGCCGGAAGACAGCCGCTTCCGTCCCATGCTGGACGCCGTAATGCTGGCGAGCGAACGCGCCGCGGATCTGACGCGGCAGTTGCTGGCCTACTCCGGCAAGGGCCGTCTCTTCGTCCAGCAGACAGACCTGTCGGCTCTGGTGCGCGACATCAGCACGTTGATACAGAGTTCGATTCCCAAGAAGGTGGAGTTGCGCCTCGATCTTGCCGGCGACCTTCCGGTCGTGGAAGCGGACCCGGGGCAGATGCAGCAGCTCGTGATGAACCTCGTGATCAACGGTGCGGAGGCGATTGGCGAGGACCGCGCGGGGACAGTGATGGTTTCCACCGGGGTGGTGGACGTGGACGAACAGTTCGTTCAGCGCAACCATTTCGCTCTCGATGGAGTCAAACCCGGGCGATATGTAAGCATCCGGGTGCGCGATAACGGCTACGGCATGGATGAATCCGTGCGGCCGCACATCTTCGATCCATTCTTTACCACCAAATTCACCGGGCGAGGCCTCGGGCTGGCGGCGGCATTAGGGATCGTCCGGGGCCATCACGGCGCAATCCGCATCGAAACCGAACCCGGCAAAGGAACAATGTTCGAGATTCTGCTGCCGGCGTGCACTAGCGCCCGCCCCAAGGCGGAGCTGTCGGTGCCGAGCCGCGAACTGCGCGGCGCCGGCGAGATTCTGGTGATCGACGACGAAGAGGTGGTGCGCAGCGCGGCCAAGGCGGCTCTGGAACGTTACGGCTACACAGTCCAGTTGGCGCCGAATGGGAAGGCCGGGCTGGAATTGTTCGCGGAGCGTGCGGCGAATATCCGTCTGGTGCTGCTGGATATGCTGATGCCGGTGATGAGTGGCGACGAGACGCTGAAGGCGCTGCGCCGCATTCGCCCGGATGTGCCGGTGATCGGGTCTAGCGGCTATAACGCGGCGGTCGCGCGCGAGCGGTTCGGCAACCGCGGCCTGGCTGGGTTCGTGCAGAAACCGTATACCGCGCAGGTTCTCGCCGATTGCGTGAAGGCCGTGCTGGAGGACCGGTGCTCGCACGCGAGCGCGAGAGAGATCTAACGCCGATCCGACTCGGCAGCGATGATGCGCGCGGGTGCGCATTCGGCCGCGTACTGCTTGGCGGCTTGGGCGCTCAAGCGCGCGATCTCGGGTTTCCATTTGCGCACGGTCTGCTGGAGCGCGGCGCGGAACGAGAGTTCCGCGGAGTGGCTGGCCCGGACCAAAACGACTTCCACGTAGGCTGCGAGCATCTCTGCCGGTGGCGCTGCAGCATTCGCGGTGCGTAAGACGAGGACGGAGTCGTAGTCCTGGGGCGGCTTCGGCACGGCGGCCTTCGAGCCGGCCGCAGGATCCCCGGACGCATCGGCGGCGATCAGGGCGCGTGGCTTGCCGGTGGCGGCGTGTCCAGGAAAAACGTAGACGGTGCCGTTGGTCAAAGCGAGGAAGCGGTCTTCGGAAACCTTCGGCGCCGTGGCGGGACCGCCCGAGAGTGCAATGCGGGTCGCGCCGCGGAGCGCCAGCCGGGCCGAGGTGTAGCGGGGCGCTCGCAATCGCAGCCGCTCGATCGCCTGGCGCCATAACCTTCGAAAAACGTCGGGTGAGTATACGGAGCGCGCCAGAAACTTGAGGTAGTTGATTTCCAGAATGGCATCGAGCTGTTCGGCGGTGTAATATCGCGAGGTCGTCGCGCGGTGCCGGTGCTCCACCACGGCTTGCGCAACGTACACCGAAGGCCAGCCCAGCTGCCATGCGCGATATCCCAAATCGAGGTCCTCGACATAGGCGGGTTCGTACGCCTGGTCGACGGCGCCGAGCGCGCGCAGTTTGCCGGCATCGTAAAGGGAGCAGCCGCCGCTCCCGTAGAGAACGTAGGTCAGATCCTCTCCGCCCAGCGGTTCGTCGCAGCGGACCGGAAAGTCTTCCGGCGATGCCTGCGCGAGGACGGCCTTGCCGGTCTCCTCACGGCGAACGCCTGCGGGGAATCGGATCTGGGCGGTCGCGCAGAACAGATCGGGGACGGCATCGAAGGCTTTGTCGAGGCTTGCGAAGAACCCGGGCTCCAGCAACATGTCGTTGTTGACCAGGCAAATGCGCGAGTAACGCGCGGCGGCGATGCCGCGGTTAACCGCGCGCGCGAATGAGAGCGGCTCGCGCGAGACTTCCACCTTCACTTGCGGCCAGGAAGCGTGTAGCCAGGCGGTGCTGGCGTCGTCCGAGCCATTATCCACGACAATGATCTCCGCAGCCGGGGGCAGGTCACGTGAAATGGCCGGAAGGTATGCGGCCAGAAGCTCTCGTCCGTTGCGGGAAGGGATGATCACCGAGATTCCGGCCTCGGTAGCGCGCGCGGGAAGCGGCGGAAAGGTTCGGTTCCTTGGGCGGAACAGCGCCGCGGCGCGCGCCGTGGAAGCTAGCAGGCCGATGCCGGAGAACGGTATCAACGTCAAATCAGCAGATGCGCTTCGGGCGGCGGATGTCCGCCCTGGTGCCGCTGCCACATCGCGAGCGCCTGCAGGGCAAAGGCCGAGGAAACCGGATTGACGTAAGGCAGGAACTCGCCGCTTCGATCGCCAAAGTAGAAGCCGCCGTCGAGTCGTGGATCGGCGTCCGCGGCCTGGTAGCCGGTCAGCGCGGCGGCTTCGTGTTCCGCGGCGGCAACATCGAGGGCGGCGATTCCGTAAGCCGCCGCGTAAACGCGAACGCGCAGCAACTGCGCATAAACGTCCGATCGTGCGAACTCGGGCGCGGTGTCGGCAAGATAACCGGCAACGCGGCGGATGCCGTCGCAGATCGCGGCCGCGCAACGTCTTTCGGCCGCCCGCGGCAATAGGCCTTCGAGGAAATAGAGGAAGGCGTGCAGGCGATCGACCACGCGAAGCCGATCGGGATGGCCGGGCAGAAACGTGGCGTAGGCGCACAGTGCGCTTTCCAGCGCGTGATCGTAGTGTTGGCGGAATTGCGGCTCGCCGGTGGCCTGAAACAGGTCCCACCAGGCCAACGCCGATTTCAACTGGTAGCAACCCGGAGAGCGCGACCAACGCAACGGGTCGCGTTCCAAGGGCCGGTTCCCGGGGAGTTCCAGGATGGGATGGTAATCGCCATTGTGGGACGCAAAATCAGCGGCCATCATCTTGCCCAGCGCCACCGCGACATCGAGGAATTCCGATTCACGAGTAACGCGCCAGGCGCAAAGCAGGCCGCGGACCACGATGCCACAATCGAAGAAATAAGCGAAGGCGCCATCGGAGCCGAGCTCAAACGGCAGCGTGCGGCCGTTCCAGGCTTCGCGCGTGAGAAACCGCGCCGCATCGAGAGCCCGCTGCAAATACCGCTCCTCTCCGGTAAGCTCGTGCAGATACGCAAACGTGCTTACGGCGTAGCCGGTGATTTCCGTGGAGACGGCATGGTTGCGCTGCAGATCGGTCCGGTAGTAACGGGCCACGCCGCCGGAGTGCTCCTGAATCCCCGAGCGGAGAAACCACTGGCCCGTGCGGGCCACGACAGATGGACGAGACAAGTTCGTATTTTAGCGCAGCATCCAGATTCCGGCCGCGAGCGTGAGAATCGTGAGCGGGATGCCGGCGCGGGCGTACTCCCAAAACGAAATGGTCACCGCGCGGCGCGCCTTCTGCACCACGATGAGGTTGGCCACCGATCCCAGAATCGTGAGATTGCCCGCCAGAGTGGAGGACATGGCGAGGGTCAGCCAGGCATGGGCCGCGTCGGGGAGATGCGGCACAAAGGTTTTGAAAACCAGCACCGCTGGCACGTTACTCACCAGGTTAGAGAGGACCGCGGTGAAGATGCTCATTGGCGCCGTGCGCTCCAGATGGTAACGGGACGCGACGGCGAACAGATCGGCGGCCACGTTGGTTTTTTCCAGGCCGGCGATCACGATGAAGAGGCCGACGAAGAGCACCAGGAGACTCCAGTCGATCTCGTGATAGATTTTTTCGGGCTTCACGCGGCGCGTGATCAGCAGGAGCGCGCCGGCGACAAGAGCCACGGTCGGCACCGGCTGCCCGGCGAAGAAGAACACCAGCATCCCTACGGAGACGGCCAGCGATTTCCAGAGCAACACGCGATTGACACGCACAAGGCGATGGGGTATCGGCAGCGGCTTTTCGACGAGGAATTCCTTGCGATAGACCGCCGCAATTACGACGACAGTAAGCGCCAGTCCGACTGCGGCTACCGGTGCAAGCGCGGCGGCGAAGGCCGCGTAGGGAATATGCGAGAAGCTCCCGATCATCATATTCTGCGGGTTGCCCGTGATGGTCGCGACGCTCCCTACGTTCGACGCCATGGCCACCGCCAGGAGGTAGGGAACCGGGTTGCGCTCCAGCCGTTCGGCGATTTCGAGCACCAGCGGCGTCATCACGAGACACATTGTGTCGTTCACGAAAAACGCCGAAAACACGCCCGAGACCAGGACGATTCCGGCGAGCAGCACCAACGGCCTGCGCGCGTGCTCGACCACCCAGGAGCTGACGATTGTGAAGAACCCCGAGAGGCGCAGATTGGCGACCACAATCATCATGCCGAACAGCAGCATGATTGTCTCGTAATTGACGGCGGCGTAGGCTTCTTCGAACGTAAGGACGTGCAGCGCGATCATCAGCGTGGCGCCGATGATCGCCGCGCCGGTGCGGTCGAGGCGAAAACCGGGGAGGCGGCCGATAGCGAGCACGAGGTAAGTGCCCGCGAAGATGAGGATGGCAGTCAGCACGGGGTCCCGGGCCATGCCACTGCGCCGAAGGAGGACGTCCGTATAATGAAAACGTCCTCCCGGTGCACACGGAAACGCATGAAAACTTGGCGCATTGTCCTCATTCTCGCATTCGCCGCGACCGCTTCTGCGCAAAATCGCGATGCGCAATTCAGCCAACTGGCGGACCGGTATTTCAACGAACTGGTGTTTCGCTTCGACCCGGTGCAGGCGACTTCGGCTGGCTTTCACCAGTACGACGCGCAGCTCCCATCCGAATCGAAACCCGAGATTCAGGCCGAAGTGGCGGAGCTGAAGAAGTGGGGAGGCGAGGTGCGCAACTTCGACCCGCGGAGCCTTTCGCCGGCGGCGGTATCGGACCGGGAGTTGGTTCTCTCGCAGATCGAAGGCCAGTTGCTTAACCTCGAATCGATCCGCATGTGGGAGAAGAACCCGGACTTCTACTCGTCGGGCGTCACGATCGCGATTTTTACGATCATGAGCCGCACTTTTGCGCCTCCGGCCGACCGGTTGAAGTCGGTGGTCGCGCGCGAGCGGCTGATTCCCCGCGTCTTCGAGTCGGCACGGGAAAACCTGAAGAATCCTCCGGAGATTTACACGCGCATTGCGATTGAGCAACTGCCGGGCATGGTGAGCTTCTTCGAAAAAGACGTGCCGCTGGCGTTCAAGCAAGTGACGGACGCGCAGCTGCTCGGTGATTTTCATAAAACCAATCAGGCGGTAATTGACGCGCTGCACGGGTACGAGTCGTACTTGAAGAACGACGTGCTGCCGCGTTCGCACGGAGATTTCCGCATCGGCGCGGGGGATTACACGAAGAAACTGCTCTACGACGAGATGGTGGATGTCCCCCTGGACCGGCTGCTGGCCATCGGCTACGAGGACTTGCGGCGGAACCAGGCGGAATTCCGGCGGGTAGCCGCGCAGATCGATGCGAAGCGAACGCCGCAGCAGATCCTGGACGATGTGGAGAAGGATCACCCCGCGGCTGACCAGTTGCTGGTTGCCTTCCGAAACGTGCTCGGCGGGTTGCGCGACTTCATCGACAAGCGCCACATCGTGACGATTCCTTCGCCCGTGCTGCCGATCGTCGAAGAGACGCCGCCGTTCATGCGCGCGCTGACCACGGCGTCGATGGACACGCCCGGGCCGTACGAGAAGGTTGCCAAGGAGGCCTTCTTCAACGTCACCGTTCCCGAGCACTCCTGGCCTGCGAAGCAGACCGAGGAATACCTGGAAGGGCTGAATCGGGAGGTGATCACAACCACCGCCATCCACGAGGCCTACCCCGGACACTACGTTCAGTTTCTTTGGGTGCAGAATGCTCCGAGCGAGGTGCGCAAGCTGATCGGCGCGAACAGCAACGCGGAAGGCTGGGCCCACTATTGCGAGCAGATGATACTCGACGAAGGCTACGGCGCCGGCGACTTAAAGCTGCGGCTGGGGCAGTTGCAGGATGCGCTGCTGCGCGATGCCCGCTACATCGCGGGCATCCAGATGCACACGGGCAAGATGACCATGGAACAGGCCGCGGATTTCTTCGTCAAAGACGGATACCAGACGCGCGCCATGGCGGAGAAGGAGGCGAAGCGGGGAACCGCCGATCCTACCTACCTGGTGTACACCCTGGGCAAGCTCGAAATCCTGAAGTTACGCCGTGATTACAAAGAGATGAAGGGCTCGAAATATTCCCTCGAGGAGTTCCATAACGCTTTCCTGAAGCAGGGCTCACCGCCTGTAAGGATCGTGCGGCGCGCGCTGCTAGGGAACGGCTCGCCGGTGTTATAGCAGCAGCCGGACCAGGTGCACGGAACCATACGCCAGCATAGTGCCGATCGCAGCACCGGCGACCACGTCGCTCAAGAAGTGCATTCCTAACAGGATGCGCGACGCTGCCACGCTGGCCGCGCAAAACAAAAGCCCGATAGCCAATGTCGGATAGAACAGGCTCAAGGCGACGGCAATGGCGAATGCCGTGATGGTATGGCCGGAAGGGAACGAGAATTGATCCGGCGGCAATAGCGTGGCCCAGGCGTGCGGTTCGAGGGCACAGGGGCGTTTGCGCCCGGTCAGCTTCTTGATCCGAAGGAAGAGAGCTACGCCCACCCCTTCGGCCAGGGCGGCGGCGCCGATCGCCCCGAAACGGCGATCGCCTCCAAACAGCAAAATCATCAACCCCATGCCGTACCACAACCAGCCGTCGCCACCGCGGGTGGCGTAGAGCATCCAGAGGCGGATCCAGCGCGGCGGCCGCCAGCGGTTGACGCGCCGCATCAGGGTATAATCCCGGTGGGTGATGAAGGTCCGCACAGCGACTCTATTCATAGTGTCCTCGGTGTGACTCCATCCCTGCAACTCCGCATTGAGTTGCTCCTACCCTATAACTACTGCTGTTCACGCTACAGATAGGTGACAGCCCCGAAAAACATACATGAACTACGATGTTTTAAGTACCATAACCTGTACCCCATGTCACAATCGGATCTGAGTGAAGAAGCTGGACTTCATCTTCTTTGACGCGGGGGGAGGCCACCGCGCGGCGGCCAATGCGCTCAAGCAGGTGATGGAGCAGCAAGGGCGCCGTTTCGAGGTCCGGCTGGTGAATCTGCAGGAGATACTCGACGAAATCGACGTTTTTCGAAAGATTACCGGGGTACGGCTGCAGGATCTTTACAATTTGATGCTCAAAAAGGGGTGGACGCTCGGTTCGCCCCAACTTACCGCGGGAATGCATTGCGTAATCCGCCTGTTTCACGGCCGGCAGGTTACTCTTCTGAATAATATGTGGGCAGAACGCCGGCCCGATATGGTTGTTTCGCTGGTACCCAATTTCAATCGCGCGCTGCATGAGAGTCTGCGGCGCACTTTGCCGGCCGTGCCCATGGTCACCATCCTGACCGATCTAGCGGATTATCCGCCGCACTTCTGGATGGAGCGGCAGGATCAATATTTCATCTGCGGCTCGGACCGCGCCGTGAATCAGGCAATGTTGATGGGACACCCCGAGAGCAAAGTGTTTCGCGTCTCCGGCATGATTCTCAATCCCGCGTTCTACGCTATCGCGCCATTGACTCCGGAACAGCGCCGGGCGGAACGGATGCGTCTCGGCTTCGACCCGGATCTTCCGGTTGGGCTCGTGTTATTCGGCGGCCAAGGCGCGGCCGTGATGCTCGACATTGCGCGCCGTCTCTCCGCGCGACGGCAACTGCTGCTCATCTGCGGCCACAATGAAAAGTTGGCGGCGAAGCTGCGGGCGCTCCCTCATGAAGCGCCGAATTACGTGGAAGGCTTCACGAAAGAGGTTCCGCGCTATATGCAGCTTGCGGACTACTTCATCGGCAAGCCCGGGCCGGGGAGCATCAGCGAGGCCGTCGCGACGCATCTGCCGGTAATTGTCGAGCGGAATGCGTGGACGCTGCCGCAGGAGCGGTACAACGCGGAGTGGGTACGCGAGCAGGGCGTGGGCATCGTGCTGCCGAATTTCCGGGGGATCGCCGAGGCCGTCGACGAACTGCTCGAGCCGGACGCATATGCTCGCTTTCGCGAAGCAGCGGAGCGCCTGGATAATCGAGCGGTGTTCGAGATTCCCGATATCCTTGAGCAGATCGTCGAGCGGGGCTGAGGGTTATCTTCCGAAATCGATATAGCCGCGTTCGGGATCGGTGCTGAGCAGAGTGACGTGCACGCGGTCGCCCACATCGAGGCCCTGTTCGCCTCGCATGAGACGGCCTTCTACCGGCGGATCGAAGACCCTGACGAATACACCCTTGGGCGTGACGCCCGTAACCACTCCGGAGAAGCTATCTCCGATGCGGTTCGCGAGCGCGACTGCGGCCAATCGCTTCTGCATGGCGCGCTCGACTTTTCGCGCGGCATCTTCTTTGAGCGTGCAATTCCGCGCAATGCGATCCAACTCGTCATCCGGGTATGGAGGCCCGCTGCGCACATTTGCCGCCTTGATCAGGCGCTGCGTGACGAGATCGGCGAAGCGGCGGTTGGGCGCGGTGGAATGGGTATAGTCGAGGGCCGCTAAGCCAAAGTGTCCTTCCTGGGGATCGCCGGGACGCGCCAGCACGTATTCGCCTGGGCCCATCAGCTTGAGAACGGCGAGCGATATATCGGCATAGTGCAGCGGGTCGCTTTCGCGGCGGTGGCAGAGAAACTGATTGAGGGCGGCCGGGTCGGGATCGGGCGGAAGTTGCTCGCCGTACTTGCGCGCCAGCTCGACAATGCGCGCCCAGCGCTCCGGAGCTTTGACGACGCGGCGAATGGACGAGACGCCGGCGTCGCGCAACGACCGAGCCATGGCTTCATTAGCCGCGATCATGAAGTCTTCGATGAGCTGAGCCGCTTTGTTATGCCGGCGCTGGGCCAGGCCGACCACGCGTCCATCGGTGATCACGGGCTCGGCCTCGATGCGATCGAACGCGAGCGCGCCATGGCGTTGCCGCGCCTCCGCGAGTCGGCGGGCCGCCTCGGATTGCAATTTGAGCTGCGAGGCGAGGTCAGCCGAGGCCGCGATTTTCGGCGGAGCGGGCATGGAGCCTTCGAGCCAGGGCCCCGTCGCGTTGTACGTCAATTGTGCCCGGTTGCGGACCATAGCAGGATAACTGCTACTCGATCGAATCGACCCATTTTCCGCGACCAGCATTTCGATGACGATCGCGGCGCGGTCCTGGCCTTCCGCAAGCGACGTCAGGTCGGTGGAGAGCCGTTCCGGCAGCATGGGAAAGGTGCGAACGCCGGCGTAGACAGTGGTGGTTTCTTCGGCTGCATAAAGGTCGATGGGCGTTGTTTTGGCCACGCAGGCATCCACGTCCGCGATGGCAACCAACACGCGGATGTCCCCGTTGGCTTCCTCAGCCCACTCGATCTGGTCGAGATCGCGCGAGCTGTCATTGTCGATGGAGGACCAGAGCAGCGAGCGGAGATCGCGGCCGGCGCTGTTGGCGCACCCGGTGATCGATGCGAGTTGGCGCTGCGCTTCGGCCGGGATGTCCGGGTCGAAGCCGTGGTCGATCATCTCCTGGCGGGCCGCGGCAGCAAGGTCAAAGTCGGCGTGACGCATGCAAATGAGAGATTAGCATGGGCGGTCCGGCGGACAACCGTGCGATCGAGCACCGCGCCGGCATTGGGCGGTAAGAGACCCGCGCCGTCATCTGCGCGGGTGAAAGCAGCAGCGCAACGCGTTAGGATGGGCTCGGTGGAGGTCTGACGGATGAAACCCGAACGGAAAGACAGCGTCGCCCGCGACGCAGACGACCGGCTGAAAGATCAAGGGGACAAGTTGGAGCATGCCACCGACTATCCGGGGCGCGGAAAAGCCAAACACCCGCATGCCGAAGAGCATACGCGTGCGACGAACGAGAGCCTCAAGGACCAGGGCGATAAGCTCGAGCACGCAACCGAATAGCTACG
>CAYMHP010000044.1:23237-26208 GCA_964390225.1 uncultured Solibacteraceae bacterium | reverse complement strand
CGTGTCGGGCTGCAGTTCGTAGGGCACGGTAACCGTCCACGGCTTCGTATAGGCCTTGGAGTCGTCGATGGTCATCTCGATGGTCATGTGGCCGAAGTCCTTGCGCCGGAAACGTTCCGTCACGTGCAGCTTCTCCGTCGCAGGGTGGCCGTCGTTATCGATCCAACCGTGATCGTTAAACCCGGAAGTCTCGACAACCAAGGCGTCGCCCTCGTAGCGGCCGATGGAGTAGCCGAGCCATGTAGGGTTCGGATCCTTAGGCAGCGGGCGGCCGTCCATGAAGACCTGGCGAAAGCTGTGGACCGCCTCGTAGAGGATCACGACCTCGTCGGACCCGGCAAAGATCTTGAACGGATAAGGAACCACATCGTTGCGCGGCACTCCGCCGGGAATGCAGTTTCCGGTGGGATCATCCTTACTCAAGGTTTCGCGACGGTATTTGTACAGTTTCTCCGCCCAGGGTTGAAACGGAACCGCGTCGGGCTTCAGGTCCTTGGCGATGTTGCCCACGTAAACGCCCTGGCTCAGCCAGAGTCCCGACATGTCGGGCTTGCCATCCGAAGTCTTCGGAGCGGGCGCCGTCAGATTCGGCTTGCCGTCCGGCGTTCGCGGAATTCCCTTGGTGGGAATATTCAGCCACTGCGCCTGAGCAGGCACGGATGCGAGCAACAGGATGGCGGCGAGGGAGCTGGCGCCTGGGATCAGATGGGCTGGGAAGCAAGTGCGCTTCATGGATCCTCCTGCCGGCGGTATGACACCGGCGCTACGGCTTGAGCGAGTATATCACCGCTAGGCGACAGTAAAGCCGGTGACCGATTCGATGTAGCCGAGCGGGTTGAAAACGAAGACGTTGGTGCCCCGCATCCGTTCTTTTTCGTCAGTGCCCACAGCGACCCAGTCGGCGAGAACCGTTCCGTGGCACTGGCGCACCTCTCCTTTGCGCTCGAGCCGCAGTCCTGGCATGAATCGGTGGTACGCGCCGATGTGGGCCGTCAGATCGGATAAGCCATCGAGCACGCTGAAGCGGTCTCGGAAACGGATGGCGGTAACGGCGATTTGGGACAGCATCTCCTCCCGCGATCGATCGTCCACCACGGACCAGGAGCTGAACCAAGCGTCCACCGCGCGCCCAACGTTCGCGTAGACTTCGTTGGCAACGACGTTGGCGAAGACCGAAAGCTGGAAGCGCCAGCCTTGAATGTGCTCGTCGCGGGGGCCGGGCTCGGCGAATTCATGGAGCAGGTGCAGACGAGTGCCGGCTTCGTCCGGCTCCAGACGGATGGTCACGCGGGAGCTTCCGGGCTCGATCGGCTTGCCGCCGGCGAAGCCGTAGGTGAAGACGAAGTGCGACGGCGGATCGAGTTCCAAGACCTCACCCAGTGATTCCACTCCGTTCGGATGTCGGATGTACACCGTTCCGCCGGGCTTGGCGTCAATGGTGGATCCGGGACCCCACCAGCTTGCCCAACGCACGGTGTCGGTGAAGAACCGGAAGACGATTTCGGGCGTGGCGCGTATGACGACAATTCGTTCCAAGCGGTGCGGCAGCTCTGGCATGAGTTTCATTTCCTTCGTTTCTTGACCGGGGGGCGGCGGGGTTTGGGCCCGCGGCGCGTCTGCTCCAGCTCGGCGGCGAGTTTCAGCTTCCACAAGGCTTCATCCCACATGCGCTCGAGGGTCTCCGCGAGTGGCCCGAGGGCTTCGCGCCGTGCCTTGTAATACCGGTTGCGCTGTTCGGCGCGGGCCTCGAGAAGACCCGCGTCGACCAGCAACCGGAGCTGCAGCGAGACGGCGCCGAACGTAACGTCCGGCATGGCTTTGTGGATAGCGCCGGCGGTCTGTTCCTGTTTCCAGACGAGGCGCAGGATCTCGCGGCGACGCGGGGAGGCGATGGCATCGAGGGCCGCCGGGCTCATGGCTCATAATTTAGTTTAAACTAAATCATTTGTCAAGCGGAAAACATCCGTGCTGATGCCGCTTCCCTTCAACCGGCGGAGCGCCAGCAGGCTTGTCGATGCAACGGCGGCATCGAAAGAACTAGTGAAATACTGCAAATCGTGTGCATGGAAGGCAAACGGCGATCAGCGCATAACCCGTTCGAGCAGAAGCAGGCGGAAGAAATACTCTCGGAGCTAAAGTTTGCGCTGGAGATGGAGGCCAGCCAAGAGCAGCAATGCCAGTCGGAACTAGTTGAAACCGAAACTCAGTTCCACGCGGAACGGACGAACATTAACGATCTTGAGGATCTCCTGGACACGCTCGATCGAATGCTGGCCGGGAACGGTTCGAAGTAGCGCACCGCCCAGTAGCCAGTGAACCGATTTCAAGGGGCGGCGCTGAAAGGTAGCTGCTTGTTTTCGTGACGGCGAGCTAGCGCCATGCGCCGATGATGGCTCCCATTAAGACCAAGGCGACGGTGAGATAGCCTCCGTTCACGATCATGTAGCTCCAGGGCCGGCGTTCGAACAGCGATACTACGCCGATACCCATCGCTACCCAGCCGAGACCCGCAAGCAGGCCCGCCGTCGCCCCCCATGCCACAGTTGTATTGGCGCTGTTGAGAAACATGGCTAGATTGAGTGCCATGACGAGACTGAGGACGAAACTGATCCCGAAGATTTTTGGGCTGGCCGCCGGAGGTTCGTCGGGTCCGAAGCCGTTGGCCTTTTTCCAGACGCGGCCGAACAGAATGGGCGAGTACCACAGTCCTCCCACAACGAACGCCGATACAGCCGCGGCGAAGACGGCCCAGATATTCAGATGTTCAAACGTCATAAGAAGTCTACTCTCCTGACCGGCCGATTCCTATGGCCGACCGGCGTCTTAGTTGATCATTCAAGTAAAACCTAAGTACCCTTGGAAGTCAACCGTTTTCATGCCCAAACGTTCGTCAACTCGGGACCGCCTGATCGACTCGGCGCGGCATCTGTTCTGGGAACGCGGCTTTGCCGGAACCAGCATGGCCGACCTC
>CAYMHP010000044.1:9298-23227 GCA_964390225.1 uncultured Solibacteraceae bacterium | reverse complement strand
CTGGCGTCAACTCGGGCAGCTTCTACCATTTTTTTGAAAGCAAAGAGGCGTTGCTTAGGGCCGTTCTCGAGATGTACCTGGGCGCCCTCCGGCCGATGGTGGTGAACCCGGCATTTGGGCGCACCGAGGACCCGGTGGGACGGATCTTTGCGATTCTGGAGGGATACCGCCAGCGCATTTTACAGACTGACTGTAAGTACGGGTGCCCGCTGGGGAGGCTCGCCCTCGAGGTCGACCCGGAGAACCGTCCCGCGCACGATTTGATCACGCAGAACTTTCAGGGATGGATCGCGGCCGTGCGCGAGTGTATCGAGCAGATCCGAGACAGGCTGCCGGCAGGAACGGATCGGGACGCGCTCGCGACCTACGTTCTGGCGGTGATGGAAGGCGGCGTGATGCTTTCCCGGTCGCAGGCGTCGGTAGACCCGTTCGATCGCGCCGTGGCCCAATTGAGTGAGCACTTCCGGTTGCTTCTGGAATCCGGCGAAGGGCGCAAACAACCAGCGAAACGCGTTTCGAAAGGAGGACCGCCGAGGCGAAAGCGAAAGCGGCGCGACTAACCTGCGGAAGAAGAACGGCCCGGCAGGCGGTCAGGACTTTCTGCCCATGATCCGGTCCATGCTCCAGGGGCCGGCGCCGGCCGCGGAAAGCCATAGGTAGGTGAAGCAATAGAGGACCGTGATCTCGCCGCCATTCTGAATCGGGAAAAGCCCTTGCGGCGCGTGCGTGCGAAAGTACGCCACGGCCATCTCTCCGCTGAGAAGGAACGCCACAGGCCGCGTAAACAGTCCGATGATGATGAGGAACCCACCCACGGTCTCCAACACGCCGGCTGCGCCTAGCAGCGAGTTGATCGGGAAGCGGTGGCCGCCAACAATGCCGAAAACTTTTTGATATCCGTGCAGGGAAAACGTGAACCCGACGACGATGCGGAGGAGCGATCGCAGGTGCGGCTCTATCCATGATGCCTTGGCTGGCTTTGCCATCGAAGTGACCATAGCATCCGATCCGTGGGGAGTCAAACTCCGCTAAACTGTTTTACGCTGCCAAGGAGGAGAAGGATGCAAGCACCGTTAATGACAGGCCTCGTGATCGCGCTTGCGGGCTCAATGGCCGTTTCAGGCGCAGTGAACGATCCCGTGAAATTGGACACGGGACTGGTTTCGGGTTTGACGGGTTCCTCGGGAGAGGTACGCATCTACAAAGGCATCCCGTTCGCCGCGCCTCCGGTTGGCAATCTACGCTGGCGCGCGCCGCAGGCGCCGGCGCATTGGGAGGGCGTACGCAAGGCCGAACAGTTCGGGGCGCGGTGTATGCAAGCGACCAACGGTGGCCCGGCGGCACAGCAGCCCGTCAGCGAAGATTGCCTCTACGTGAACGTGTGGACGAACGCTAAATCCGCGGGCGAGAAGTTGCCCGTCATGCTTTGGATCTACGGCGGCGGCTATTCTGTCGGCTCCGGTTCTCAGCCCGATTACGATGGCGAGGCCCTGGCGAAAAAGGGCGCCGTCATCGTCACGATGAACTACCGCCTGGGCGCGTTCGGATTCTTCTCGCACCCGGAGTTGACCAAAGAATCGGACCGCAGAGGCGCGGCGAACTTCGGAATGATGGATGCGATCGCCGCGCTGGAGTGGGTGCAGAAAAATATTGCGGGTTTCGGCGGCGATCCGAAACGCGTTACGTTATTCGGCGAATCGGCGGGCTCGGGCCTGATTGCGAACCTGATGGCATCGCCGCGCGCCAAAGGCCTGTTCCACCGCGTGATCGGCGAGAGCAGTTCCTGGAATGCGGTCACCATCGCGCGCATGAGAACGTTGGCCGACGCTGAAGAAAGCGGCGTGAAATTGGCTGCAGCAGCGGGAGCGAGCTCGTTGGCGGAACTCCGCGCCAAACCGGCCGATCAGATTCTAAAGGCCGGCCGCGGCCTTGGGCCGGTTGTCGATGGATGGCTGCTCCCCGAAGATCCCGCCGTGATATTCGCGCAGGGCAAGCAGAACGACGTGCCGGTGCTGGCGGGATCGAACCGGGACGAAGGGACGTTTTTCCTGCAGAAGGGACCGCAGGAGCAGTTCCTTGAAACCGGGCGGCGGCGCTTCCGCGATCTGTCGGAAACCTACCTGAAACTGTATCCGATGGGATCGGACGATGAGGCCTACGCGTCGGCTCTGCGCGCCTCACGCGACGAGGTGGCATTTGTCATGCGGAACTGGGCGCGGCTGGAGACCAAGACGGGAAAATCGAAAGCGTATCTGTATTACTTCACGCATGAGCCGCCGGTGGCTCCTGGCGGACGAAGCCGGGGCGCGACCCATACGGCGGAGATTCCCTATGTGTTCGGGAATGTGGGCAACCGGCCATGGACCGACGTGGACCGGCGTCTCTCGGATGCAATGTCTGCCTACTGGGTGAACTTTGCCGCTAGTGGAGATCCGAACGGGAAGGGATTGCCGAAGTGGCCGGCGTTTCGCGAAGGCAAGAATGAAAGCGTGATGGTCTTCGGAGAGAAGGCCGAAGCCGCGCCTGGCCCGCTGGACAACGCGCACCTGTCGTTTTTTCAGAGCTTTTACGATAAGCAGAACGCGGAGTAGCGGGTGCGCGCTAAGCGCCTGGGCGGGTGCGGCAAGACCGCCGGCGCTACCTTTCGCGCAGCCTTTCGAGGAATGCGCGCGATTCTTCCAACTCTCGCTCGCTGACGATGTGAGGACGGCCCTGGTAGATGTGCAACTGCACATCCGCTCCAAGATTCTCGAGGACACGCGCCGTGTCGCGGACGGCTTCCGCCGAGACCCAATCGTCGGCGTCGCTACCGGTCAACAGGACACGAACGCCCGATA
Source organism: uncultured Solibacteraceae bacterium (assembly GCA_964390225.1). Taxonomy (GTDB): domain Bacteria; phylum Acidobacteriota; class Terriglobia; order Bryobacterales; family Bryobacteraceae; genus PSRJ01. The sequence continues at coordinate 20,390 of CAYMHP010000044.1, read as the reverse complement.
GCGTTTGCGGGGGGAAGGGGCGTTCGGGGGCGATCAGAGCGCCCGTGAGCACAATGAGAGCACCCACGCGGCCGGGACGCCGCAGGGCGTACTCCAGGGCCAGACAGGCTCCTTGTGAAAACCCAACGAGGACGATGCGGTCCGGGCCGAGCCGGCCGTCTTCACTGGCCTCTTCGACCACAGGATCGATTTGCTCGATGGCTTGCGAGAGGAACGGTTCGTTGACGGAGACGGGTTCGAAGAAGCGCCCGGGGTACCAGCTTCCGGTATCCGAGGCCGGCGCCAGCCAGCGGATGCCGTCGACCCGAAAGCTCGACGCGAGAACGACCTTCTCTTCGCGCGAGCGGTCACGCCCATGAAGCAAAACTCCGGCCAGCTCCGCTTTGCCGCGGGGCTGGCCGGAGTCTAAAACGTTGGACGACGCCGGAGCGTCGCTCTCCGCCACTAGCGCGCGCCCGAGGCCTTTCCGGCATCGGCGGCGACGAACTCGGCTTCACGGTGCGACGGCTTGATACCGGGAGGCGTGGTGGTCACGGGATTATTGGTTTCGGGAACGCGGATCGGCTCCAGCATCGCCACAATTTCGGCGCGGCGTTCTTCGAACCACGGCGGCAGCAGGAGCTGGGTGCCGAGACGATCGAAGGGCTCGTCCTTGGCAAAGCCGCCGGCGGCAGTGGCCGCGCACTCGACGAGGATGCCACCGGGGCAGCGGCAGTAGATCGAGTGGAAGTACATGCGGTCCTTGATCTCGGAGCAATCGGTGTAGCCCAGCTCGTCGTAGATCCCCTTCTGCTCAGCGAGCGCTTCGTCGTCGGGAACGTTCAAAGCCACGTGGTGCACGGTGCCTTCACCGAAGATCCAGCTTCCGGACGGACGATCCGGCTCATGCAGCAGCGTGATGGTGCGCGCATGGCCGCCCTTGCCGGTTTCGAGGCGGTGATAGTTGCCGTCGACGCCGGTCTCGCGGAAACCCAGCGCATCGACGAAGAACCGCTTGGTTTCGGCGGTCTCGCGCACGGAGAGCACCACGCCATGGAAGCCCTTCACGGATTCGCTGGTGGCGATCTCAGGAGTGCTCCAACCTACGCGCTTGTCCTCGCCATCCTCCAGGACTTCGTAATCGAGGCCGGCCGGATGCGAGAAACGGATGAACTTCTGACCGAAGCGCTCCTGAACGCCGGTATTTTCGATCTTGTGCTTCTTCAGGTGATCTTTCCAGAACGGAAGGCTGCCCTTGGCCACCGTGTAGCTGGTGGCGGAAACCTGCCCGGAGCCCTTGCGGCCCTTTACCCGCTTATACGGGAAGGTCGTCATCACCGAGCCGGGCTCGGCCGCCGCGTTGGCGTAATAAAGATGGTAGTGCGCGTAACGACCGTCGAACAGAATGGTCTGCTTAATGAGGCGCTGCCCTACAACTTGCGTGAAAAAATCGATATCTTCCTGTGCTCCGCCGGCGCATGCAGTAACGTGGTGGAGCCCTGTGGCAGGATAGTTCATCCGTTCCTCCTGGGTCGCGATTATATCAAAACCGCCCCCGACTACTACTGACGTAAAATCCAACGATTTCGCTGGGCGCCCACACTTCGCGTGAGTAATCGTTTTCTGCGATCCGCGCGGATGGGGGCGTTTACCTATGATAAAAAAAACCGGGACGGAGACGCAAATTGCGCCCCTGCGTCAGAGCAGCATGACCGCGGTTGCGCGACGGCCTTTCTGCTGTTCTTCGAGCGCCGCGTGGGAGGCCGTTTCCTGGACCTGCGATCGAGCGGTTGGCCTACTGATGCACGTAGTCCCACTCGGCTGCGCCGCGATGGAGCAGCTGAGTGATGTCGGCCGGCAATAAGTACCCCTGCTGAGCAAGCAGTTTGGCGGCCGCTTCGAATTTGCCGAGATACTCCTGTTTGTTCGAATATCTTTCCTCGATGGACAAGCGCGGATCATGGGAGGCCGCGCGCTCCGACCTGGTGCGCGGGAACGGGATCATCGAGCCGATCTGAGTGGCGAGTTGATTGGGGGCGCCGATGGCGGGTGCGCGAAGATTCCAGCCGGTATACGTGGCCAGCGGGACTTGAATCTCGGGCATGCGGATTCCACCGATATCGTTTCCATCGCGATCGACCTGCGGAACGAGCATCGGGTAGGGTTTGCCAATCTCGGGCGGTTCCTGCGTGGCGATGCCTTTGGTGCGGAAATCAGGGCCGTAGTTGGAGGGGTACGCGAGGTGAATGAGGGCCGGGAATGTGATGCCGGGAATTTTCGGAAATTGGACTTCCTCGAGAGGCACCAACTGCTTCGAGGCGATTGTGGGATACGAGGAGGGCGGTGGCTCTTTGCCCTCCTTCACCCAGGCGTCCATCGCCAGGAAGAGCGCGCGGAAGGTCAGCGTGTAGGGATTGGGGTTCGGCAGATTCTGCGTGCCGCGGCGCGCGGGCGGAAAAGCCGCGGGTCCATGCTGGCCGCCGCTGAACATGTAGATGCGAGTATCGGGCGCGAGCGGGGCATCGCTCTTTCCATCGAGCGAGATGTGAATCAATGAGGCCGCGCGTCCGTAATACTCGTACTCCGAGTTCATGTAAAAGATCTTGGGCCAGAACTCGCGGGGCAGGGAGTGCGTCAGCAAGCCGTCTTTCAGGCCGGTCTGCGGGTCGGTTTCCTCGAGATCGGTGAACGGGAAGATGTCCACCGGGGTGAGGGTGTTCATGAACGGATTGCTGTCACGCGAGGCTTGGCCAAAGCGCATGTTGAAACTGCCGCGGCCGGCGCCCGCCACGTCCGCCAGAATGCCGTCGAATACTTTGCGGCCGTTTTCGTCGCGATTGAAGCCGAAGTAAAGGCCGGTTCGCAAGAAGCGGCCGCTCTGGGACACGCCGAACGCATAGGCCCGCGGGAGATGCTCCGGCGGCGCCGGCGCTCCCGTCACATTGCCTCCGAATTTAAGCCAGGAGACCATATCGCGCACGGCCGCGAATCCCGTGCCGACGATGGCCGGGTTTTCAGATGTATAGACAAGTTCGTAAATGCGTCCTGGCTCAAATCCGCTTTTCGAGACGATCGCGAAGCCGTCCTCGACGTGCCAGTCTCCGCGCGGAACTGTCTGCCGCGGGCCTTCGACGCGGTCGCGGACGGTCAATCGCAGATTCGGGTCATCGGGGTTGAGCACCGTGTACGGCTTGTGATTGCGGTCGGCAACGCTGTGCCGCTGCTCGCGCGTGTCCGGCGTAAATTCGGCGCGAACGATACCCCGGATACCCGAGGCGAACGGCGGATACAGGCGGACAAGGTTTCCGGCAGGCGGCATGTCGAACTGCCAGCCGAGCCACAGCAAGGTATAGCCCTGTTCGAAGGGGAGGCCGTCGCCGAAATCCGCCGCGACGCGGGGATCGGGCACAGGCCCGCCGCCCGCGAAATGACGCAGCATGCTACCGGCGCCGCGGTTCGAGACTTCGTACAGCACGGCGCCGTTTCCTTTCGCGGGATCTTTCGGGCGCAGCATGTAGAGGTCCGCTGAGAATTCGACCTCACCCGCTCCGTTCCGCGGAGCTTTATCGAGATCGACAATCGCTTGGTTGGCGGCGAGTTTCGGATCGATAGCGAAGTAGGCGCGGCCCACGATCCGCTCGTAGGCGCCGGTCTTGCCGAAGGATTTTCCGTCGAGGACGTCGCTGCGTTCCTTGACCTCGATCCGAACCAAAGCCGCGTGCATGCAGCCCGCGGCAAGAACACTGACGAGAAACAATCTCTTCGGCACGGCGCACCTCCTGCAGATTGCCAGTCTATGATATCGCTGCTGCGAGTGGCGGGAATCACGAGGAGGAAGCGCCGCGTGGGATGCGCTCCAGTTGACGTTCCCGCATGTACAGAAACAGAGGCAGACCCAGGGAAACGCCCACCAAGAAGACGGCGACCACGGGGATCCACCACTCTCGAATGCCCCGCCGAGCACCTTCGAAACCGATGAACGCCAGCAACGCGATCGCGGATATGACCACATCTATTGCGAAAAAGGTGCTGATCCGGTTAAGCAGCAACTCGTGTATGAGCAGGCGCAAATCGAGGCCATGCTCGAACACCCACGGAAGGAACTGCCAGTACGGGAGAACCGTTCCGGCGACGAGGAGAAATAGATAAACGGGAGCGGCTCGCATGCCGCTAATCTATCAGGCACGGAGCGAAGTGGAAAGCCGCCACGGCTAGCGTTTCAGATAACGATCGAAGAAGGCGAGCGTGCGCTCGGCTGCGTCGCCGGCAGCCTCTCCTGAAAAGCCGTGCCCCTGGCCGGGATAGATTTTCATATCGTAAGGCGCTCCTCTGGTTTTGAGGAGTGTCTCCAAATTGCGCGCCTCCTCGACGGGAACGACGCGATCGGCCGCGCCGTGCAAAATGAGGACCGGGGGCATGCGCTTGGCGAAGGTGGCTGCGAGTTCCGGCATGGTTCCGTAGAACTCGGCCACGGCCTGAATGCGGTCGTCCTGCGAGGCGAGCGAAAGGGCCACGGACGCACCAAGCGAGAAGCCGATCAGGCCGATGGAATGCGGCTCGACGTTGCGCTTCGCCTCGGCGAACGTCACGGCGGCGGCAACCGTCTCCATCCAATCGAGGAAATCGCGAGCGATCGTGGTGCTGTCGGCCCAGCGGGTTCCCGTTGCATCGAAGTAGTGGACGAGCAGCGCGACATAGCCTTGGGACGCGAGTTGCTCGGCGGATCTGCGGTAGGACAACGCATGCGCCTCGATTCCATCTGCGCCATGCAGCAACAGCACGGCGGGGTGCCGGCCGGCGTCTGGGGGCACGTAGGTCTCCACCTGGATCTGCTTACCGTTTTCTGAAAAGGTCTCCTGGACCCTCCCAGGCGCTATGGTCGCGCTCATCGCCGATTGTCCGCAGAGCAGAACGCCGAGAAACAAAGCCGGGACCGCTCGGGCCTGAACCGCCGGGAATTGCATACTACATGGTAGACCGCTCGCAACGCAGCTTCGTTTCAAGCGGGTTCGCGGTTGTGCGATCCGATCCGGGCGCATGTAGTACAACGGATGTATGACTGAAGCGAAGCCGGACTGGGAGCGCCACGGAATTCGCATCGTCCGCGCCGGCGAGTTGGATCGCGACACGCCGCAGACGCCGGGGATGACGCGAGCCGCAGCCATCACTTACGCGCGAACCGGCGCGCAGAAGTTATGGGCAGGAACGGTGGTGGTGGAGCCCGAGGCGGCCACGGGTCCGCATCACCACGGCGAGTTGGAAACAGTGCTGTACATTATCAGCGGCCGGGCCCGGTTCCGGTGGGGCGACCGGCTGGAGTTCGTGGACGAGGCGGGCCCGGGAGACTTCATCTACGTTCCGCCGTATGTCCCGCACCAGGAAATCAACGCGCGACAGGACATAGCCGTCGAGGCCGTAGTGGTGCGAAGCGGCCAGGATCCGATCGTCATCAACCTGCCAATGGAGAGCCCGGAAGGAGAGCGGAAACGGGGCCGCACGGTGCCGTTTCACCCGGATCGTCCGGATTCGGGCACATAGCAGTTCGGCGCACGGCTTGACACGGAGTGAGCCGCCAACAATAATAGGTTCCATCAGCAGCGAGAGATGAGCCTGGAGGTGCGACTATGAGTCCACAACCGCGGCGAGAAAACCTCCACGACAGATTGTCAGCGGAGCTTCGAAATGCGCGCCAACAATATGATCGGGCCACGGATGAGAACCGGAACGCCGCCCTCCGCAGGTATATTGATGCGCTGAACCGATTCAACCGGGTTGTGCTCTACGACGAGGACCCGGATGTCCCCTCGCAGCGTGATCTTTAGCCCGCCGGAAGCGCAAAGCACCGGAGCGGGAGTCACGCCAGGATCGAGGCGATGAACAGCAGCGATCCCTACCTGAGGGCTGCCATCGACCAGGCGAAGAAAAGCTTATCGGAAGGCGGCATTCCGATCGGCGCCGTGCTGGTTCACCACGGAAAGATCATCGGCCAGGGGCATAACTGCCGGGTTCAGAGCGGAAGCGCGATCGATCACGGCGAAATGAATTGCCTGCGGAACGCCGGGCGCTTGCCCGCGACCGTTTACCGCGAGAGCACGATGTATTCAACGCTTTCCCCCTGTTCGATGTGCAGCGGTGCGATTGTCCTATACAGGATTCCGCGGGTCGTGGTTGGAGAGAATCGAAGTTTTACCGGCGCGGAGGATTATCTGCGCGGCAATGGAATCCAAATCGAAGTGCTGCAAGACGCGGAGTGCATCGAGTTGATGACGAACTTTATTCGGACGCATCCCGAGCTGTGGAACGAGGACATTGGAGAGTAGCAGAGCTCCGCCGCACCGTCTCCAATCAGCTTGCGATCGCGCCGTGACGAGGCGAACTGGCCACGTTCGCATGACTCGGGAAGAAGCGCGACGACAGAGTCTTCTTCGGTTCCGTCTTCTCTCCCATAATGGTCGCGGCGAGGGTCTGTATACCCGCCGCGAGCTTGTTCTTCTGAGGCAGCAGACGGCCGTACGAATAGCAGTTCGACAGCGTCTCGTAGTCGTTCGGAAGCGAAAGAAAGACCGAAATACCGAGCGCCTTTTCGATTTCCTTGCAAATGGCGGACGCGCTGTGCGGCACGCGGTTAATGATCAACCGGACGCGATCGAGCGGATAACCGGCGGTCTCGAGAGTGCGAAGGATATTCTTGGTGACGTGCAAGGGGGCAATTTCGTGCGTGGCCACCAGGTAAATCTCGCTCAGCTCGGGCAAGATCGAGTTGGCCAGCTGACCGAAGCCGCGGCCCAGATCGAGGATTGTCCAGTCGTAGTGGGCGCGCACGAAGCTCAACATGTGCTGCACCTGTTCCCGATCCAGTTGCTGTTTGGGGCTCAGATCCTCCGGCGCACTTAGAACATCCAAGCCGGGGTGGGTGGAAGAAACCAACGCGTTCCAGTAGTTCAGATCGAGCTTCTGCAGGTTCTTCACTGCATCCAAGACGGAATAGTTACTTTGGACCTTCATAATGAAACGGGTAAGTCCGGTGCTGAGATCCAGGTCCATTAATAAAGCCCGCTTCTCCATGGCTGCGGCGCGAGCACCGATTGCGACGGCGGAGTGGCACGCAATGGTGGTAGAGCCACAACCGCCCTTCGCTGAAATGACTGCGATCGCGCCTCCATTCGGCCTCGCTCGCACTCTGTCCTGCGCGCGGTGGAGCAACTCGCGGAGGGACTCGGGAGAAGGGGCCTGCAGAAACTCGTTGGCGCCGGCACGCAGAGCCGATACTACGATTTCCACGGTTGGCGCCCGGTGGAGAGCGACAATGGTGGGAGAAGCGTTTAGCGCGCGGAGTTGCGAGATGATGTGCTCGGCATCCTGCGAGCCGTCCCTCACCTCGACAAATACGATATCGGGTTTCCGGTCGGCCAGTTGCAGAATGGCTGCGTCGGCATTGTGCACCGCGTGGAAATCAGCGACGACGCGAAACGGAAACTCGCGTAACGTTGCATTTACATCGGCCCATAAACCACTATTCTGAATTACTAATCCGATTGCCAGCGGATACATTGTTTTCCTCCCGGTCCGGTCCTGATACCCAGGAAACGCTGCCCTACTGGCGGCGCTCCCACACTAGATATCGCACGCCCAGCCGCGGGCTACAAGGTTTACAGGTAACCCAGCCGTACTCAGCGCATCAAGTCGCCTGTTAACCAATGTTATGGACTTAGGTGGTTTGCCGGAACAATAGGGATTTTAGAAGGGAGCGGGCGGTATCTCCGAAGCTTCTCGGGAAACGCCGCCCGCTTTTCGTGGTGGGTTAATTCGCCTTGACCGTAACGGCCAGGCGGTCTACATAGAGCCGGTAGAACCGATAAACGAAATAGATCATCGGGAGTGACACTAACGGAAGCTGCCAACCCACCGTCCGGCTGGATACGCTAATCAGGCCGGCAATGGCGCCTCCGGCCAAGTAATAGGGAAAGGTCCAAAGGTGGCATTGCTGCCAGATTTGCCTTAAAGACCGCCGCTCGATGAGCGAAAGCACTCCCGAAACCAACAGAGTGTTGGAAAAGAAGTACACGGTGGCGGAGGCCGTAAGCAGGACCGGCAGATAGCGGGACGCTTCCCCGGCCAACAGCAAGTGCGTGGTCCTGTGAGCGAGCGCTGCGCTGATGACCAGGACGGCCGTGTTGAACGAAAGCCGCACCAGCTTGGGACGCGTCTTCGTCTTCCAGACCGACTGAACAATTGCCCCTGCGAACGCAAGGAGAACCGTTTCCGAGATGCCGAACTCAACGAGTCCGATCAGGACGAACAGAAAGTTCAGCGACATGGTACCCGTCAATCCGGGCAGCCGCACTTTGAACATGGATGCCAGGATTGTGATTAAGAGATAGCTGGACCATCGGTACGGGTCCGGGGAATGCCAGGAGAACACCGTGGTACTCAGTAACACGGAGAGCCCCAACACGATGATGGCCGTGATATAGAGTTTTGCCCTGTTTGGCATACTTGTACCCTTGCTCTTGGAGCTACGAGCTATCTACTGGTCGCCATCATCGGCCGAAAACGCCTGCATCGGACTCGAAGCGAGTACCGAGTCGCCCCATACCATGCTGAAGCCGGTAAGAGTGGAATCGCCCCACACCATCGAATCGCCCCACACCATCGAAAGCCCGTTCAGCGTACCGTTGAATACGGAGGAGCCGAATAGAGCCACGTCACCCCAGACCAAGGAGTCGCCCCACGCGACAGACATGTTGCGGACGATCGTAACCTTGTGCGAAGCCGCATTGTACACGGCCTGCGGCGACAGAGCCGGAAGCGTGGCCTTGTCGTTGCTGGCAAGGGCGGCGCCAATGTCCAGATATCCCGCCCCCACCGCGAAGATATCGGACTGCAAGTTGAAAATCCAGCCGAACTTCATGTCGGTGGAGGTGGAATACAGGGGGAAATATTTACTGGCGGTTTTCATGAGCCGCGCCTTCACCTGGTCAGGGGTCAGGGTCGGATCTTTTTGCAGCAAGAGAGCGGCCGCCCCGCTGACCACGGGGGTCGCCATACTGGTGCCGCTCAAGGTGTAATAATCCGTCGAGAAGCCGAGTGCGCCGAGACCTTCATACTTCTGGTTGAGTAAGTGGGTCGATGGATACGACGCGAACAGCGTGGCGTTCGGCGAGGAAAGCAATGAGGTTACTGTGTTCCCGGGCGCGACGAGATCGGGCTTCACAAAATGATCGATGGCCGTCGGGCCTTTGGAACTGTAGCTGGCCAACTTATCGTCGACCCGTGTTTTGGTCCCATTGGTGACGGTCGCACCGACGGTGATTACATACGGATCATTACCAGGCGCGACGATTGTGCCGTACCCGTTGGCCGCGGTGTTGCGGCCAAAGTTCCCGGCTGCTGTCACCACGACAATACCCGCTTTCCACGCGGCTTCGGCGGCTTGGCAAAGGGGATCGAGTGTGTAGCTCTCATACACGGGCCGGCCGAGCGAAAGATTGATGACCCGGATGTTGTAGGTGTCCTTGAGATCGATGGCCCGCTGAATGGCGGCGATCACATCACTTTCCTGGCCCGCGCCGGTTTGATCAAGCACCTTCAGATCGATAATGTTGGCATTCGGCGCGACGCCCTGATAGGTGCGCGTGAAAGTGGGGCCGGTGGAATCGGCCGCGTCAGACCCGATGATGCCGGCGACGTGAGTTCCGTGACCGTACAGATCGGTGGCGTCTTCGCCCGTAACAAAGCTCTCGCTATAGACGATTCGGGAGGCCAGTGAATTACTGGTTTTCAGGTCGTCTCTTAACGTCACGCCGCTGTCGATCACGGCGACGCCGATGCCCGTACCATCGAACCCCTGATACCAAGCAGATGGGGCATTCGCAGTGGCCGTGACAATATCCAGGCTGCCTTTCAGGGCGCGGTTGGGAGACACGTAAGCCACACCCGGAATTTTCTGGATCAGCGGAATAAGCGCTGCCGGGATGGTGATGTGGATTGAGTTGATCGAATGGAATTGGTGCTTGATCTGGCCAAGAGTTCGAAACTGCTGCAACTGGCTGTTGCCCGGCGCACTACTGAACTGAATAATGACATCGACCATGCCAGTGCTGCCCGGCTTGAAGTCGGGCGCGAATTTGGGGCCGGTTGCCGGCGTAGACGCGCTGGCCGGCGTAGATGGAGATGGAGTCGTGGACACGCCTCCGGATGCGGGGGCTGCAACAGACACGCCTATCGACGCGCTCATCGCAATCAGAATCGTAAGGCTTGTCCGCAGTCGCAACTTGTACTTGTTTATTTTCATCGTGTGTCCCTCAGTCACCCCAGACGGCGGCCATTGGCAGGGCGGCCGTCATCGAGATCGCGGGTGTTCTACCGTTCTTCTCCTCGTTTGCCGGAACTGTGAGCGCCCCGGTTTGCATATCGAGTTCACCGGGAGCTGCGAGTTTCGGCAGGAGATGGGCTGTCATGATTTCGCTCTTCATTGCTTTCATCCCTCGTTCGAATCGCAATGTGATTTGCAGCCGGGTGAGGAGCACGCGCCGGACCACTCGTAATTGACTCGTTTTGATGCAAATACTCGATTCGGCAGGAATTACGCCGGACAACTTGTCGTCTCCACCGGAAGCAAGCCACGGCGCCCGATGGTCTCTTTCCCGCGAAAACACAGCCTCTTCGAGCGGTTTCCCCGCCGGAGGACAAATTGTCCTCGGATAAGTGGGTGCCCGAAAGTCCGCTAATATAGTTGGTTAGTAAGCCACTGCTAACCATCAGTCAAGCGCGTACTTAGGCCTGCGGCAGACCGTCTGGTACCCCTTAATCGATTGAATTCAGAACGCCTGAGGCCGTACAGTTTCCGTAAGCGAGGCGCTCACCCGCGCAGATCCAATGGAGCGGTGGGGCCACGGCAGATACAATTGGATGCTACTCATAACCAATTTCGGGTCATTCGGAAGTCGCGGTGAGCGGTCGAGGAATGGCTTAGCGGCGCCGAATATGACTTATCGAAGAACCGCGACTGCTGCCGACTTTCAGCAGGGTCACCGTGGAGCCGGGGGACTTTGGAATGAACTTTAGAACCAGGCTCTATATCTGGCTGATCATTCTGCTCGGGCTCTGCTGC
>CAYMHP010000044.1:0-9288 GCA_964390225.1 uncultured Solibacteraceae bacterium | reverse complement strand
GCCTCGTGAGTACGTTACTGGCGTTTCGATCCGACGATCTGCTGCGCTTCATCTGTTATCTCGGCGTGGCGATTCTTGTCTCAGGATTGAAGGTAAACCTACCTTCCATCAAGGGCACGATGTCGGTAAACTTCCTTTTCATATTGATCGGCATCAGCCAGATGCGCGTGGGCGAAACGATGATTCTGGGATGCCTCGGCACCATGATTCAATGTTTGTGGAAGCCCAGGCAGCCTGTAAAACCGATTCGCGTTCTGTTCAGCGTGGCAAGCATGGCGACGGCGGTCTGGGGCTCTTACGCGTTTTGCGACCTCATCCCATTCCGGAAGACCCCGGCCGTGTTACTGGCCGTTTCTTTGGTGTTCTTCTTCCTAAATACGGCGCCGATCGCCGCGGCGATTGCGTTGACCGAAAAGAAGCGCCTGGCCCAAACGTGGCGCAGCTGCTACTTCTGGTCGTTTCCGTTTTACGTGGTGGGCGCCTCCATCGCATGGATTCTCAGCGTTCTGAGCCATCAGATCGATTGGCGCGGGTCGGTGGTCCTTCTGCCGATTCTCTTCTTTATCCACCGGTCTTACCGCGTCTATCTTGGCCGGCTGGAAGATGAGAAGAAACATGTGGAAGAAGTGGCCAACCTGCATCTGCGGACCATTGAGGCCCTGGCTCTGGCCATCGAAGCCAAGGACCAGGCCACGCACGAGCACCTGCGCCGGGTCAGAACCTACGTTGAAGAGCTAGGCAAAGAGCTGGGTCTTTCCGAACAGGAACTGGACGGTCTGCGGGCGGCCGCTCTCCTGCATGATATCGGAAAGCTGGCCGTGCCCGAGCACATTATTTCGAAGCCCGGCAAATTGACGCCGGAAGAATTTGAAAAGATGAAGATCCACCCGATTGTCGGGGCCGAGATTCTGGAGTGTGTCGGCTTTCCCTGTCCGGTTGTCCCGATCGTGAAGGCGCATCACGAAAAATGGGATGGCAGCGGCTATCCATTCGGCCTCGAGGGCGAAGAGATTCCTCTGGGCGCGCGGATTCTTTCCGCAGTCGATTGCCTGGATGCGCTCGCTTCCGACCGGCAATATCGCCGCGCCATGCCGCTAGACCAGGCGATGGCCCACGTCGAATCGCAGTCCGGCAAGAGCTTCGATCCGCGGGTGGTTGAAGTACTGAAGAGGCGCTACCAGGAACTGGAGCAGATGGCAAAGGCTCAGCCGCTCGGAAAATCGCGGCTGTCGCGCGACGTGAAGGTCGAAAGAGGCGTTGCTCCCGCCGCGGGATTCGAGACCTCGCGCTTGACTTCTTCCCCGGGCGGAAGCGACTTTCTTTCTTCCATTGCCGCCGCGCGGCAAGAAGTTCATCTGTTATTCGAACTGACTCAGGACCTCGGCAGCTCGTTGAGCGTGGACGAGACCCTCTCGGTCGTGGCTGCCCGCTTGAAGCGCATGATTCCTTATGACGCGATCGTCGTGTATGTGGTCAGCGGCGACCGGCTGATTCCGCAGTACGTCAACGGCGAGGATTTCCGGCTGTTTTCCTCGCTCGAGATTCCGGTGGGCGAAGGCCTTTCGGGATGGGTTGCCGAAATGCGGAAACCGATCCTTAATGGCAACCCCTCGGTGGAATCCGGTTATTTGAATGATCCGTCGAAGTTCAGCACGCTGCGGTCGGGGTTGGCAGTGCCGCTGGAAGGTCTGAATGGAACGGTCGGAGTGCTGGCGCTCTACCGCGCCGAAAAGGATGCGTTTTCGCGCGATAATCTGCGCATCCTGCTGGCCATCAGCTCGAAAGTTTCGCTGTCGATCGAGAACGCCCTAAAATTCCGGCAAGCCGAGGATTCGGCCGTTACGGACTACCTGACCAATCTCCCGAACGCGCGTTCGCTTTTCCTCAGGCTCGAGGCAGAGTTGGCGCGATGCAAGCGCGAAAAAGGCCTGCTGACGGTATTAGTCTGCGATCTTGACGGCTTCAAGCAGGTAAACGACCGCTACGGACATCTGGAAGGCAACCGCGTGCTTCGGGATGTGGCGGAGGCGCTGCGCACGAGTTGCCGCGAATACGACTACGTGGCGCGGATGGGCGGCGATGAGTTTGTGATCTTGCTGCCCGGAAATGAGCAGGTGTCGATTGCCAACCGGATCGAGCAGTTGCGGCAAATCGCCTGGGAGGCGGGATGCATCGACGGCAACCATGGCCAGGTTTCGATGAGCGTCGGTTCGGCGGTGTATCCGCACGACGGCAACGATGCCGACCAATTGTTGGCCGAAGCCGACCGTCGCATGTACAAGTCCAAGCAGGCGCGCAAACTGAACCGGCCCACTCTAGCCGCGGCCGCGAAGCCGGACTTCGAGGCGGTAACTATTCAATGACCCGTTTCCGGGCACAGAAAATTTGTCGTACGGGCGAGATTGTGGGAGCGAGGCGAATCGCGGCATGAAAAAAGTTGTGATTGCAACCGACCAGCCCGTCCTGGCTCGTGGCTTCGAAGACGCGCTGCTGGCGGGAGGATTTCGGGTCACGGCCGTCGCCGGCGACATTGGCGCGTTGTTCGATCTGCTCCAGAGGGACCGGCCGGACGCGGCCATCGTCGACGCTCACATACTTCCGAGTATTTCGGCGCTCGCCGACCTTTGCCGTCAGGAACCGCGGTGCATGTTACTGCTCAGAGCGGTGCACGCCACCCAGGAACTGAGGCAAGAGGCCGCGCGGCTGGGTGCGCGCGCCGTCCTGCCGCATGATGCGGGGGCGGAACAACTCACGCAGACCCTGGGAATGCTGTCGAGTTTTCTTGCGCCAACCGGAGACGGCCAGGACATCCTCGAAGCGTGCGATGCCAACGAGCGCAACTTAGTCTCACTCGTCTCGCAGGGCATGAGCACCGAAGAGATTGCGGTCGCGATGAAGCTTCCCGAGACGCACATCAAAGCGTTACTGACGTCGCTATTGAATCGGCTGAACCTCGCCGATCGCTACGAGCTTGCTTTACACGGCCTGGCAAGCAGACATGCACGGCCCGGCCAACAGGGAGAATCGATCTTATGGAAAAAAGAAATCGCAATCGTCTAGCTTTTAATGTCTTCTGTCGCATTGCGCCATCCACGAAAAAGCGGAACACCGCGTGGAAGCGGATTGAGAACATCAGCGCAGCCGGCATGCTCGTTGAATGGAGCCGGCCCGATGCGGACATTCCGTCTCCACGGGTTGGGGATTCCTTTGCCGTCGAGGTGGAACTTCCGGCACACGACATCTTCGGACAGCGTGCACTGGAGTTCCGCGCCAAAGTAGTCCGGGTATTTCGGGATTCCGGCGGCCGCGTGATGGCCGGCCTGGAGACGACTCGATGCCGCTTCCGTTCGCTTCGGGCGGGCTCGTGGGCGAAAACCGCCGTGGCCGAGACGGTGCACTAGGCAGAATGCGCCCGTTGAGAGCGAAGGCAGGCGGCAAAAAGGGCCGGCGCTTCAGCGGTTCCGGGCGAGTTCGGATTTCTTCTGTAGCAGATCGATATTCCAGTACGCCTGTGGCCGTATGGCCGCGGGCGCGACGTTCTGCAACTCGGGCGAGAACGCCATCAACGAGTCTTTGTTGACGAGATAAAGGAGCGGCGCCTGCTCCCAAACGATCTGTTGCACCCGGTCGAACATCCCCTTTCGCTTCTCGATTCGGGGTTCGGCGGCCTGGGCGCGCATCAGACGGTCGATCTCAGCCTCCCACTCGGTCGCAGGGGTCCGCTGGCCGGGATTCCACGGATGATTTTCGGCCGAACTGAGCCACACATTCATCTGCCCGCTCGGGTCCAGGTCAACGTTGGTGAATCCCAGCAGACAGGCTTCGTACTGAAAGGACTGGCTGATTCTTGCAATCAGTGACGGGAAATCGAGGGTCACGACATTCAGCCGGATACCGATGCGCTTCAAGTCCTGCTGCAGCATCGCAGCGATTCTCTCGCGCGACCGGTTCCCCGCATTGGTAATCACGGAAAACTCGACCGCGTGCCCCTGACCGTCGAACAGCGTATCGTTCTGCAGGTGAAACCCAGCCTGTTCGAGACGCCGTTTCGCCGATGTCACGTCGTATGCGTGCGGTTTCAAGCTGCTGTTGAACCAGAAACGGTTGGCCGGAGAAATGGGCCCTTCCGCCGGGCGAGCATGCCCTTTATATACGACCCGGGCGATATCCTCGCGATTGACGGCCTCAGAAACCGCCCTCCGGAACGCTTGCGAGGCAAACCACGCCTTCTTGTAGGCCGGCAGAGGAGCGGAGGGAACCTGATTGAACCAGACCAACTCGGATTCCAACGAAACGCCCGCATCGACTACGGACGAAGGGTTCTGGCGCGCGATCTGGTCGAACATATCGGCATCCACCGAACTCATGAGATCGAGTTCGCCGCGGCGGAATTTCACTAACTCCAGATCGCGGTTTTGTTGGATGGGCAGACGAATGCGTTCGAGATAAGGCAGCCGCTTCCCTTTCGAGTCGGTCTTCCAGTAATGCGGATTGCGATTCAGCACGATTTCAACGCCGGGATTGTACTCAGCGACGTAAAACGGCCCGAGCACCGCGCGAATCTTCTGCGGCGACCGCGAAGAGAGGATGGCGACCTGATCGAATAACCGCTCCAGCCCCGAAACGGGAGCGCCAAAAGTAATGGAGACGGTATCTTCGGAGGTTACCGTCACGCGAGGCGCCTCGGTGCTGGACCGGAACGGATCCGCCGTTGGCGAGTGGACGCTCGGATCCATGAGGCGATTGATGGTGTACGCCACGTCCGCCGCGGTAAATGGAGTCCCGTCCGAGAATGTTACGTTACGGCGAAGGTGAAACGTGATCCTGCGCCCCTGCTCGTCCACCTTCCAGGACGCCGCCAGTTCCGGAACCAGTTGCTGCGAGACGCGCTGCACCCGGATCAGCACGCCCCCCGTTAGATAGCGAATTGTCTCGGAGTTTTCGTCGTCCACCAGGATCGGGTCGAACGTCTTTGGATCGGAACGCAGACAGAAGCGCAGCTCACCACCAGTCTGGGCCTGCGAGATGACCGCGAATAACAGTGCCGCGATCCCAGCCTTCGACCAGGCTCGTCTCGTGGTGTGATCAGCCATACATTCACTATGGCAGCCGCGTTTTCCTCAGAGCAAGGAAAAGTTATGCCACATTCGGATAGATATAAGCCAGCTAACTGTAGATAGTTATCGAAAGCAACCTTTGTTTCGTCTGGCGCCTTACGGGTTCGTGGAATTCTATTTACATCTACCATCGATAGCTTACTGAAGACAGCTAAGTGCTATGGCGGCTTCCCCCGAAGTACCAAGACTAGACGGTACGCCGCTAGTATCCGCGCTTCTTGTAAGCATGGCGTCGCGGCCGCATATTTAGAAAGTAGTTATCGATGACCAAACGACGATTCGATCGGGAGGCAGCCGTGGAGGAGGAAAAATCAGTGGAGACTACCAATATCTGCTCTTTCTTGGGAATGACGGCGATCGTACGCAGCCCGGCGATGCAGCGGGTGATCGACACCGCGCGACTTCTGGCAAGAAGCAGCGCGGCCGTCTTGATCACCGGCGAAACGGGCAGCGGCAAGGAACTGGTGGCGCGCGCGATTCATCATTACTCCGCGCGTTCCAGCGCACCGTGGATTGATGTCAATTGCGCGGCCCTCCCCGATCATCTTTTGGAGAGCGAGCTGTTCGGATATGAAAAAGGCGCGTTTAGCGGCGCGGATTCGTTGAAGCGCGGCTTGTACGAACTGGCCGACGGCGGCACGTTGTTCCTGGACGAAATCGGCGAGCTCGATCAAAAGATGCAGGTAAAGCTGCTTCGCGTGCTGGACGGGACGCCGTATTACCGCCTGGGAGGAACCCGCAAGGTGACGGCGAACGTGCGCATTATCGCGGCGACGAACGCCGATCTTCGCGAGGCGGTGGACAAGGGCACCTTCCGCCGCGACCTTTATTACCGTCTCGACCAGGTTCGCCTGCAAGTCCCGGCTTTGCGAGCGCGAACGGACGACATTGAAGCACTGGCCTGCTACTTCCTCGAGAAAGAAGCCCCACATCTTTCGTTTTCGCCGGCGGCGATGGAGATCTTGCGCGAATACTCCTGGCCGGGCAATGTCCGCGAATTGCGCAATGCCGTGGTTAAGGCGGCCCTGATGTCTGAAGAAGAGATTGGCGCGGCCGAAGTCCTGGCGGTTTGCGGCCGCCCTGCGCCGCGCCGGAGCGCCGCCGTCCGCACCCTGGACGAAATCGAGCAACAGGCGATCGAGAATGCTCTTTCGCAGACCGGCGGACGGCAGGACCGCGCCGCCATGCTGCTCGGGATCTCGCGAAGAACACTGATTCGAAAGTTGAAGGTCTACGGAGCGCAAAAATCCGAGGCGCACGCGATGCACGCCATCGCATGCTGAATCGATTGCCCTAATGAGCGTCCGACGAGATAAGGATACCGATTAATGCCTGTCCGAGCCCGAATCTATGTAGCTTCGGTGATCGCCCTAGGAATAGTCTGCCTGGCCACTGCGAACTGGTCGCTGATTGACCCGCTGCGCTTTGCGTCGTATCTCGTCATTTGCATTCTCGCGTCGGCCTTGAAGGTGAATTTGCCGGGAGTTCTCGGCACGATGTCGGTGAACTTCCTGTTCATCCTGGTGGGCATGCTCGAACTGAGTGCCGGGCAGACGATGGTGATCGGATGCGCCGGGGCTGTGGTTCAATGCCTCTGGCGGCCCAAGAACCCCCTCCGGCTCGAGCAGACGCTGTTCAGCGTGATGAATATGGCGGTCGCCGTATTCGGATCCTACTATTTCTACCACTGTGAGCTCGCCAGCCGGTTGAGCAATGGCACGCCCATCGCCCTGATTGCTGCCGCATTCGCCTACTTCTTTTTGAATACCACGGGTGTCGCCACCGTAGTCGGCTTGACCGAGCGTAAGTCCGTAATCAACGTTTGGCGCGGTTCTTATTTCTGGTCATTCCCGTTCTACTTATTAGGAGCTTCTCTCGCCTGGCTCTTCAAAGTAATGACCGACCGGGGCTACTGGCTGAGTACGCTGCTGCTGCTTCCGGTCATCTTTCTCATCTATCGTTCGTATCGCATGTATCTGGGGCGCCTGGAAGTCGAGAAGAATCACGCCGGGCAGATGGCTTCCCTGCACTTGCGCACCATCGAGGCCCTGGCGCTCGCAATTGATGCGAAGGACCATACCACTCACGAGCACTTGAGCCGGGTTCGTACGTATGCGATGGAACTAGGTCAGCAGATAGGCCTTCCGCCGGCAGAGCTTGATGCCCTACGCGCGGCCGCCTTGCTGCACGACATCGGTAAGCTCGCGGTGCCGGAGCACATCATCTCGAAGCCAGGCAAACTGACGCCCGAGGAGTTCGAGAAGGTCAAAATCCATCCGGTGGTCGGCGCCGAAATTCTCGAGCGGGTCGAGTTTCCGTATCCCGTCGTGCCGATCGTCCGGTCGCACCACGAACGGTGGGACGGAAGCGGCTACCCCGATGGTTTGGTGGGCGAGGAGATCCCGATCGGCGCGCGCATCCTGGCGATCGTCGATTGCTTCGATGCGCTCGCCTCCGATCGCCAGTACCGCAGGGCATTGCCGCTGGACCAGGCGATGCAGGAGATCCGAAAGCTCGCCGGAATCAGCTTCGATCCGAAGATCGTGGACCTGCTGGGCCGCTCGTATCAGTGGCTCGAAAAGAAAGCCAAAAGCCAGCCGGCGCCGGCCACGCGCTTCACGGCGGCGCCAAGAGCCCTGGCCGCCCAAACGATCGCCGAATCCGCAACTGCACGGGAACAGTCTCCTAAGCGGGGCTACGATTTTCTGACTTCGATTGGAGCGGCGCGGCAGGAAGCTCAGCTTTTGTTCGAGCTGACGCAGGATCTGGGCAGCTCGCTGGGTCTGGACGAAACCCTTTCCGTCGTGGCCACGCGCCTGAAGCGAATGGTTCCATATGACGCGATTGGCGTCTACCTTGCGCGCGAAGGCCAGCTCGTCGCCGAATACGTGAACGGTGAAAGCTTCCGCGTCTTATCGTCGCTTCGCATGCCCATCGGCCAGGGCCTCTCGGGCTGGGTCGCCCAGAATGGACACCCGATCCTGAACGGCAATCCGGAACTGGAAGGCGCGCATCTCGAAGACGGCGCCAACCTAAAGACGCTGCACTCGGCAGTGGCTGTGCCGCTAGTCGGCGTTGCCGGCTCGATCGGCGTTTTGACGCTCTATCGCGCCGAGGAAAACGGGTTTCTGCCCGATCACCTGCGAGTGCTTCTGGCAATCAGCGCCAAAGTGTCGCTGGTGGTGGAAAATTCTCTCAAGTTCCGGCAAGCGGAAACTTCGGCCACCACCGACTATCTCACGAATCTTCCGAACGCCCGCTCGCTGTTCCTGCGTCTCGACAGCGAAGTGGCCCGATGCCACCGCAATAATGAACCGCTGACCGTTCTGGTCTGCGATCTGGATGGATTCAAGCAGGTGAACGATCGATTCGGGCACGTCGCCGGAAACCAGCTTCTCAGGAAAGTGGCGGCCGGCTTCCAGGAGAGCTGCCGCAGCTACGATTACGTTGCCCGCATGGGCGGCGATGAGTTTGTATTGATCCTCCCGGCCTGCCGCCACGAGGCGCTCGAGCGGCGCATGACGGAATTGCGGCAGATCGGCGTGGCCGCGGGCAAAGAGGTGACTGGCCTGGACATCCTCGGCGTGAGCATCGGCGATGCGTCGTTCCCGGACGACGGAGGCGATGCCGAGCAGCTTCTGGCGACCGCCGATCGCCGCATGTATCAGGTCAAGCAAGAAGCCAAAGAGCAGCGGGCTCGCGCAGCCGTCGAGCCGCCCGAACTGCTGGAACTCGCCGAGCACGTCGCCGAAGGAGGCGCTCTGTGAAGCGCTGGTGTTCCAAGGCGGCTCGGCATCTCGGTGCTCTCGCATTGACCACCTTACTTGGCGGCATGTTCAGCGCGACGCTCGTGCGCACGAGCCCCGGGTATGGCGTCGACGAGCGGTTACTCGATTCGCGCCTCGACGAAAATAGCCGCGCCTCGATTCGCACCCAGCTTGGGGCAGGGGAGCCGCTGGCTAGTGGTCCCGCCGGCAGAAAGTTGAGCGGCAGCGAGTGTAGCGCCGCCGGGACGGCGGCCATCGCTCGTCAGTTGAGTGGCTGACGCTTAGGATTGGCGTGTCCGCTGGCACAGCGTTAGGCCGGCAGGATGCCGGCGCTACACAAGAGGCATTTGCGCTGAAGGGCGAAGAAAACGGCACGCCAGCCGAAATCTGATGGGCAGAATAGA
>CAYMHP010000043.1:1930-26426 GCA_964390225.1 uncultured Solibacteraceae bacterium | reverse complement strand
AGGCGCACGGCCGCTGCAACCAGACTGGGTGGCGGACGTCAGGGACCAGTGCCAGCGAGCAGGCGTCGCGTTCTTCTTCAAACAATGGGGCGGCGTCCAGAAGAAACGTCACGGCCGCGAACTCGACGGCCGAACCTGGGACGAGATGCCGGCCCTCGTGACGTTGTCCTAGCGGGATCGATTGACCTTGTGATCTTCGCGCTCGGTCACGCCTTTCACGAATTTTCTCATCCCGACAAAGCCTATGCCCCCTACTCTTGCAAGACTGTTTTCGCATTCGTTAGATCTGCCTTCCTCTCACGCGCCCGTCGCCCGGTGTGATCGTTGTGCAGCAGGCGATGCATTCTGAGGCATACTGAAGATATATGCCTCAGACCAGAGTCCCGAAAGAGAATTCACGAGTCCGACCCAGGAAAACCCGTATGAACGGCCGGCGCCAACCCGAAACCCGCTACACGGTCGCTCTTCCATCGCCTCTCGTCAGTCAAGTGGAAAGGTACGCCGAGACTGGAGACATCAGTATGAGCAAGGCAATCGCTGCGCTCGTACGCCTCGGCCTGCAAAGTCAGGAGGATCGGAAGCGCGAGTTCTTCAAACGACTGAAGGAAAATCTGGGCAACGACGATCCCCGCGAGCAGGACCGGTTGGTGGACGAGTTCCGCACGTTGATCCTGGGCCGCTAAAGCATGCCCAAAATCCAGTGGGAGAATCTCCCCAGAGAGAAATGGGCCCACCTGCGGGATCGCGCCAAGGAGCGCAAAGTCTCGATGGAGGACCTTTTCGAATTGGCCAACTGGAAGGCACAAGATCCGGATGTGCCGGACGGTGACTGGTACAAGGATTTTGGAACATTCAAACTCTGTGGGACGGGGCGGCTCCCGAGCACTTTCTTAATGTCTGGCCAGCCGGCCAGAGGCAAGCGGCTGTAATCCGCGCCGCCACGGGTTCTCGGCCGCCGGCCCAGAGCGCCTGATTGCTTCGTTCGACTCATCACCCGGCGTACGCGTGCAACCCTTCAGGCCGGCAAACTCTTCGGCATTCCTCAACCGGACGTTTCCAAACTGAAATCGTCTCCTCATTTCGGAGCGAGCACGGCCGAAAAGTGTCTCCTGGACCGCGAAAGACCTCGGGAGCTCCTCCACCCGACGCTCTAATCCGTCGAAGAGCGGCCTGCGACCGGCCGGGCGAGTCCGCCGGCCGTATCCCTGCTGACCATTTATGGCTAGTGACCTCGGTCTGGGCTGTAATTCCTTGGAGCAGCGCAAGTTCTGCGATAGGATGAACTTAGCGCAATGAGTTTCCAGGCGGGCATTCTCCGGGCCGCCATCGGCCAGGTTCGCCGCCTTCCCAGGCTCCCGGACTGTGGTTTTTCTCTTCCCTTACAACCATTTGTAACCTGTCCAGCGACTGGTACGCCTTTCCTCTTGAAGTTCAGGAGCGGAAGGATGCCGGCCCGTAAGGTGCGGCATGCTGGTTGAGTTCGATCTCATTAAGCGTGCGCAAGCAGGTGACAATGCGGCGTTTAACGAAATCGTACTGGCTTATCGGAAGCGTATATTAGGGACGATCACCCGTTTGATCGCCCGTTCTGAGGATGTCGAGGATGTCGCCCAGGAGGTTTTCCTGCGGTTGTATTTCTCCCTCGATCAGCTCAGGACGGCAGAGGTCTTTGAACCGTGGTTGTATCGCCTGACGGTGAATGCGGCTTACGACTACCTTCGCAAGCAGCGTCGCCGCCAGGAGTACCGCATGTCCGATCTGTCGGAGCAGCAGGTCATGATGGCCGATGCGACGGCGGGCGGAAAGGCGGAGCAGGACGAGCAGCACCAGAAGAAGATCCGTGAGTCCGTGGAGGCTCTCCTGGGCGCGGTTTCCGAGGCCGATCGCATTTTGCTGATGTTGAAAGAAGTCGAAGGGCTTTCGTTGAAAGAACTTGAAAAGATTTATAAGGTCAACGAAAATGCTCTAAAGGTCCGTTTGTTTCGGGCCCGCCAGAGGGTGCTAAAAGCCTTTACGGGAGTAGCCAAAGGCAAGGAGCCGGCAAGAGCCGGATGATGTATGAATTCAATGCGCGGTAGCGAAGACGACCAACTCGATAATTTATTGAGGATGTTCCGCGATGCATGTCCGACGCCGGAGCCCGGCGCGAACTTCATGCCTCAGCTCTGGCGGAAGATCGAATCCCGGCAACGGAACTCATTTTCCTTCCAGCGGATGGCCAGTGCTCTGATGACAGCCGCCTTGGCCGCCACAGTCGCGCTCGGAGTGTACATGGCCCTCCCGAAGGCTCCCGGTTATTACTCGCAGAGCTACGCCGAGGTTCTGACGGATGCCAACGCCCTTGACGTTGCCGATCTGATCGGAGTGAACTGAGGCATGCCAAGGTCCAGGGTCTCCGCTGCGATCTATTTACTGCTGGTGTTCTTGAGCGGGGCGCTGGTGGGCAGTTTCGCCTACCGGCTCTACTCGGTGAACACGGTTACGGCGACGGCCCAACGCCGGCCCGATCCCGTGGCGTGGCGCAAGAACTACATGGCGGAAATGGCGCCTCTGAACCTGGATGAGCAGCAGAAGAAGCAGTTGAACCAGATCCTGGACGATACGCGGGACGAGGTGAATGCGATCCGGAGCCGGGATCGCGAGGAAGTTCAACGGCTGACGGATGCGCAAATTAACCGCATCTGGGCGATGCTGCGGGAAGACCAGAAGCCAATCTACGGGAAAATCCGCGCCGAACGCGACCGGCGGAAAAAGGTCCAGGACGCGGCGAACCGGTAGCGGACGCGCCATATCAAGGCGATACCACTGCGTTCCTAAGCATCGCTTCCCCAAAACCCCGCAAACCATCCGTATACCATGAGGCGTGGGATAATCCGTAAACGTCTCCCTTCCGAGTGACCGTTTCACGCTATGAGCACGCAAGCGATTGGACTTGTTTCGAAACCAGCCCGGGTTTTCGTACCCGTGCGGGATTTGCTCCACAGACCGTGGCGTCTGGGTGCTGTTCTCCTTATCTCTGCTCTCTTCCTGACCAATATTTACCGCGCGGCCACCCAATCGATCAGCCATGACGAAGGAATGATGTTCGAGTGGTATCTCTCCGGTCCGTGGAGCCAGGTTCTGGCGTTTGAACACGGGAATCACCATGTCCTGTCCGATTTGTTGTGCAAGCTAACGACTTCGCTGTTCGGCCTTTCGCAATTCTCCGTGCGGATACCGGTGCTCCTGGGAGGCCTTCTGTACTTCTACTCCGTGTTCGGCCTTTCGCTGCTCCTGTTCGGGGAAGCCTTTCTCCTGTTGCTTTCGGTGGCGGTCCTCTGTCTCAATCCGTTTGTTCTGGACTACCTCACTTGCGCACGGGGCTACGGCCCGGGATTGGGGTTCCTCTTTTACGCGCTGTACCAACTGACGTGGTATCTCAAAACGGCCCCAGAGAAACCCTCGGCTGGCGTCCGTCCCGTTTGGTTTCTACGCAAGGCCGGCGTATCGCTCGGGCTGTCGATCGCCTGCAATCCGATTATGCTCTTTCCCGGCGGCGCGCTGATCGCTTCCTTTCTTTCGATTGTGATTGCCGACTCCGTCTTTCGCCGTCCGGAACCGGAGGTGATCGCCGGTACTTCCAACGATAAGAAGAAGTCTCCTGTTTCGAGAAAGGAACGGCGGCGCAGATCGCGCCACGATGCTTCCGGCCGGTCCAGCGGTGGGAGTTGGCAGGAAGCTTTTCTTCAGTTTGCGGCCGTGGCCGTGGCGGTGGGTGGCTTCTTCCTGGTGCTTCCGGTCCAGCTTATCGAATTGGAAGCCGGATACATGGGGCCGCCTACGCTTTTCTCGGCTCTTAGCGACCTGGTGCGGTACTCGTTTCTGCATTCCCCGAGCGGGTTCGCGGGGTTGTTGGCGTGGTTTCCGGCGGAGATCGCCATTCGCATCGCAACCTACGTGGGCGTGCCCGTGCTTCTTGTGTCCTTGACCGTGCTCGCCGTTTCCACCGCCGCCCAGTGGACCGGTAAGCACCGGTTCGATGCACCGCCGCTGGTCGATCGCTTTCTGCTACTGATAACCGGAATGCTGCTTCTCGGGATTCTGCTGATTGTCGTTAGCCGATATGTCTTTCACCAACCGTATCCGGAGCTGCGTACGGTGATGTATTGGAGCCCACTTCTAACGTTGGCGTGCCTGACGCTGGTGCGGCGGCTGGCGGAAGGGGCGAAACTCGAACGCATCCTGTCCGTGGCAGTCGCTACAGCTCTGGTGTTGTGCGTGGTTCAGTTCATTACGCAGTTCAATACCCGTTACTTCGCCGAGTGGGCGTACTGCGCGGCCGGGAAGGACATGATGGAAGTCGTCCGGGCTCAACACGCACAGAAGCCCGGAACCAGAGTGAAGGTGGGAGCAAGCTGGCAGTTGGAACCGGTAATCAACTTCTATCGCGCTTCGTGGGGGCTGGACTGGATGGAGCCGGTGGTCCGCGAGAGCCCAGCTAACTTCTTCGACTACTATATGCTTGGGTTTGACGATACGGCTTTGGTGGAACGCTTACACCTGAGGCCCCTGTTACGCGATCGTCTTTCGAGAACGGTGCTAGCCGCGCGATCCGATCTTTAGCGGATCGCGGCGCGAGATGAACCGCGACTAGCCGACCGGCTGCTTCTTGGCGCCGCGGGTTGCCTTGTACTTCTTTTCAAACCGATCGACGCGTCCGGCAGTGTCAATCAACTTCTGTTTGCCGGTGAAGAACGGGTGGCAGGAGGAGCAGATTTCCACGCGGATGTCGCCCTTGTGGGTGGAACGCGTCTTGAAGGTGTGCCCGCAGGCGCAGATCACGTTGATTTCGTTATACGCGGGGTGAATACCGGCCTTCATTTTGTTACGGGGAGTCCTTTCGAGAGTTTCAGTATAGCAAATGAAAACCCCCGTGAGCCCTGACGAGCTCACGGGGGCTTGGTAGCCTAAAGAAAAACCTGAGGCCTAACTGACGCGTGAGGCAGCCGGTCCACAGGAACGTGATCCCGGTACTGGACGGGATCCCAGCATTAGAGGCTCGACTTCAACAGTCGGCCACCTCGCGCGGTTTTATACTACTATCCATTTTTACTGGACCACCTCCTTTCCCAGTGATACCTTCATGCTCTCACGCGACTGGAAAGCTGTCAACACCATGCTTCTAAAGGGCCGGCAATTCGGAAGTGAGGTGACAGCGGGTGGCTACAGATGCCGCCCAGCGAACCGGCACATGGCCAGGCCGTCCATCAGGTTGAAGGGGAATTGCCCGGTGGTGTAGTGGCCGCAGGGAAGGGTGAAAACCTTGTGGTCCAGCCCCAGTTCGCGAAAACTCTGCAGCACTTGCTTCGAATAGACCGGGAGAAAGCTCGAGTCATGCCGTGCCCAGATGAGCAGGCTGCGCATGGAGCGGCCGCGCAGCCGGGCGAGGTAGGATGCCGGGCTGATTACCGACCAATAACGGCGCAAATCGTCCTGGGTGACCTGGTCGCCGAAGCCGCGCCGCACGTGCTGCGTCGATAGCCCGGTCCACACCACGTCGGAGAAATACATCGAAACGTGGTTAAAGATGCCGGTGCGCACGCGCGAGTCGTGGGCCGCCGCGATGAAGGCAACGCACGACCCGAGGCTGGTGCCGAGTATCCCCAGGCGGGAATAGCCCTGAAGCTGGAGCCAATCGAGGCAGGCGCGCGCGTCGATGACCGACTGTCGCGACGCATGGATCGTCCGGCCGATATTGCTGGAGACGTGGTAATCGGCGCGCTCCAGTTCGTCGGGCATGCGCTCCGCGTGATAGGCCATGGTCATCCGCAGCGCGCTGATTCCGAAACGGTTCAGCAGCTTTGCCAGGCCCACATGGCCATCCGTTCCTGAGTTCCACTGCGGAAGCACAACCAGCGCCCGGCCCTGGTGCCCCGAGGCGGGAAACCAGAGGGCATGCGCCGTGTCGTTGTCGGGATATTCGGAAATGACCGGACTACTGAACGTAAGAACGTTGTCACGCAGTTGATAATCGCGCACCGGCTCGTACGCATAGAACCGGTCGGACTCGCTCACGGCGTCTTTGGCAAATTGCGAGAGGCGCTCGGGCCCGTCGCCGTTTACATGTGCTGGACAGTGTGGGAACCCGATGCGCGCCAGCCACTCGGTGCCCCA
The DNA here is from genome assembly GCA_964390225.1 of uncultured Solibacteraceae bacterium. Classification (GTDB taxonomy): domain Bacteria; phylum Acidobacteriota; class Terriglobia; order Bryobacterales; family Bryobacteraceae; genus PSRJ01. Next base: position 20,273 of record CAYMHP010000043.1, on the reverse strand, counting down.
TTCAAAGGGCCGCTCCACGCGATTGGTGTCCCGCGTGGCGAGGCGGCGCTCCCAGCGGTCGATCCACCGCCCATAGAATCCCTGCATGTCCTGAGAAGGAATAGTGTACCAAAAGAAAAACGCCCCACTGCGGCAGATGGGACCACAGTGAGGCGTAACAGCTTCGGCAGGAGGCAACTCGCCAAAGCGAAGAGACCTCGTTTTATAACCCCGCCCCCATGAGTGCAAATGGGTAGCCACCTGTAAGTGATTGCGGTTTCAAGGTTCCCTTCCGACGGTCTTCTAGATTCGGGAGCGGCGGCTACGGTTTTCCACAGTCCTCGGCCGCCCGGCGAAGGACCAAAAGAATACAATCGAACCAGTGGCTGCCGCATCATCAGTTGCCGGAGCACATCCGGCCGGGGGAGGGACGATCCTCTCGGGATTTCTTCTCTCCGGATTTTTGATGGCGCTGCTGGGAGCGATCCTGCCCGCCTGGGGCTACCACCGCGACCCGCCGGATTTCACCGCTGTAGGGAACTACTTTTTGAGCCTCGCCGCAGGCTTGGCGTTTTCTCCGGTTTTGGCGCGGCCGCTCCTGCAACGGCGCGGCCTCTCGTTTGTGCTGGTCATCGGATCGGCCGCCGCCTCCGCCGCGTTGCTGTTTCTGGCCATGGTGCCTCCACCGGTCTCGCCCGGGTGGCGCGCGGCTGGTTTGCTGGCGTTAGGTGCAGGTTCAGGGCTGCTGAATCTTGCGCTATTCCACGGGATCTCGGCGATTTACCAGGTGGATGCGGCGGCAGCCGTGACCCGGGGCGGGATCTGGTACGGCGCAGGTTGTCTCGCCGCCACCTTGCTGGTGGCCAGCACGCTCTCCGCGTACACGGTTGGGAGTATCGTCGTCTTTACGGCCCTGGTACCGGGTGTCTTTGCGGGGCTGTTCGCCAAAACGCATCATCCTGAGCCGCCCGGCGGGGCTCACCCGAGCTTCCGGCAGGCCCTCGCGGATTTTCGAAGCCCCGGCGCGGTGCTGTTTGCTCTCCTGTTGTTCTTCCAGTTCGGAAACGAGTGGTCGATTGCCGGTTGGTTACCCTTGTTTCTGATCCGGCGCATCGGGCTGAGCCCCCGGTCGGCGTTGTTGATTCTGGCGCTCTACTGGCTGTTTCTGCTGATGGGACGCCTTGCATCGGCGGCCATTCTGCCGAGAGTCCGCCATGGCCGTATCCTGGCCGGCAGCGTTCTGGGAGCGCTGCTCGGAATCCTGCTGCTGTTTTTCACAAATAACGCGTTCGGGGCGACCATGGGGGCGCTGCTATTGGGAGCAGGCTACGCGGCGATTTACCCGCTGGTGGCGGAGGCCATCGGCCGGCGCTTCCCTTACTACCACCCCGGCTTCTTCAACGGGATCTTTTCACTGGCTCTGACGGGAGGCATGCTGGCCCCCGCGTCTCTAGGGTACGCCGCGGCGGATTTTGGCGTGGGGGTGGTGATCGGTATCCCACTGCTCGGGACAGGAATGGTGATGATGCTCGTGCTGCTCATCTGGCTGGAGTCGAAGGTGACAGGCCGATGAGGCCAGTGCTGGCGGCGGTGGCCTTCTGCGCGGTAGCGGCGCAACTTGCGGCGGCACCGTTAGGGCCGGCGATTTCACGGCTGCTCGACTCTTCGCCGGCGGCGCGAAGTTCTTTTTGGGGCATCCAGGTCACAGACGCCCAGACCGGCACTGTTCTCTATTCCCGCAATGCCAACCGGCTGTTTGTTCCAGCCTCGAATGCGAAGTTGTTCACGCTTGCCTTGGCTTTGATGCGCCTGGGGCCCGACTTCCGCTTCACAACGAGGGTCGTAGCGGAATCCGCTCCTGACGCGGAGGGGCGGATTCGTGGGCTACGGCTGGTGGGAGGCGGCGACCCGAACCTCTCCGCGCGGGCGATTCCCTATAGCATGGGAAAGACTTCGGGCAATCCGCTGGCGCCGCTGGAAGATCTCGCCGATCAGCTAACGGCGCGCGGAGTGAAACGCGTCGAGGGCGGGATCACGGGCGACGACAGCTTGTACGTATGGGAGCCCTATGCCGATGGATGGGCGATTGAGGACACGCTCAGCGACGACGGCGCTCCCGTTTCGGCGCTCTCCGTCAACGACAACGCCCTCACGCTGCGAATCACGCCGGGGGCGCATGCCGGCGACCTGGCGGAAGTGAATCTGATTCCGGCTGTTGAGTTTTACAGCATCGACAACCGCATTCGGACGGTGGCAGCCGGCGGTGAGCGAAAGATCCAGTCCGATCGGCAGCCTGGGAGCCGCCAACTGCGGGTTTGGGGGACGATTCCTCTCAAGGACGCAGGCCAGGAAATTACGGTGGCTGTGGACGATCCCGCCGAATATGCGGCCCGGGCATTCCGGCATGTGCTGGAGAGCCGCGGCGTGGTGGTGGAGGGCCGCGTGGCCGTGAAACATCGGTTCCGGAATGAACTCGCCGACGCGAGTGGGACCGAGGTCGAACTGGCACGGCGGGTATCGGCTCCGCTCCTCGAAGACTTGCGGGTCACCGGCAAAGTGAGCCAGAACCTGCACGCCGAGCTGGCGGTGCGAGCGGTCGGGCTGGCTCGCCAAAACAGCGGCAGCCGAGAAGCAGGGCTGCGCGACCTGAAAGCATTTCTAAGCGAAATCGGTATCGATCCCCAGCAATACGATTTTGAAGATGGTTCGGGGCTCGCGCATCTCGATCTGGTCACTCCTGCAGCTACCATTCAACTGCTCCAGTTCCTGTACGCTTCGCCCTCGAGGGCTGCGTGGATCTCGCTGCTGCCTGTGGGCGGTATCGACGGGACGCTGAGCGCACGCTTCGGCGACGGGCCCGCGGCGGGAAGAATCCATGCTAAAACGGGGTCGCTCTCGCACGTCAGCACCTTATCCGGTTACGCGCAGCAGCGCAACGGCCGATGGGTAGCATTTTCAATCATGGTGAACAACTATACCGGGCCGGCCGCCGAGGTCCGTGGCGTGATCGACCGCATTTGTACTTTAATAGTGAGGTAGGGACACACAGACATGCCGATTTACGAATACAGTTGCGAAGATTGCGGGACGAAGTTCGAAAAGCTGGTGCGCCGGGCGGCGGACGCGGGTAGCGTCGAATGCCCCTCCTGTGGGGAGAAGCATCTGAAGCAGGAGCTTTCCACCTTTGCCGCGCATGCCAACGGCAGCTCGAAATCCGCGGAAATGCCGTCGTGCCCCAGCGGCCAGTGCAGCAATCCCGGAATGTGCGGGATGAACTTTAACTGAGCGAGCGCCAACGACTAGCTGCAGCCCGACCCGCCGCCTTACGGCACGCGGCTGAAAAAGTTCGGCCGCGCCGGTCACGGCGGGCGTCACCGTCGGAACGCGATAACATCGCGGCTCAATACCGAGAGCAGCCGTTCCGTAATCACTTCACGACGTAATTCTTGGCCTCCATACAGCCACTGAACCCTTTCTTAAAGCCGTCGAGTTTCTGTTGCACCTCGGGGCGAGCCTGAGGCTGCTGTTGCGCTTGTTGCGGCTGCTGTGGTTGCGTCTGTTTCTGTGACTCCGTTTGGGCTCGGCTTGCCATGCCCGAACCCTGGGCACTCTTTGTGGCAGCACTGGGGGCAGTTGCTTTGCCCGGCTCGCCCGCGCTAGCTCGCGCAACTGCGGTCGTCGCCGTGCCTCCCGCCGGCTCCCCCGCGCTTCCTTTCGTTGTTGCTCCTTGTGTTTCGCGCGTACTCGCCTGTGCCGATGCACCTGGAGGAGGCGGTAGCTGCCCAGCGAGTGCGGCCAGAGGATCAGATCCCGCAGTCGCCTGCGCCGATGCACCTGGAGGAGGCGGTAGCTGCCCAGCGAGTGCAGCCAGAGGATCAGATCCCGAAGTAGACTGTGCCGAGCCACCTGGAGGAGGCGGTAGCTGCCGCGCGAATGCACCTAAAGGATCAGAGCCCGGAGCCGGCGGTGTCGATCCAGCGGCCGGAGCCTGTAGCTGAGCGGTGAGCGCGGCCAGAGGATCAAAGCCCGAGTCCTGTTTAGCCCACTCATAGCAGGCGATCTCGTCTTGCTGCTGCTGTGCTGCGGTTTGGTTCTTTGCCGGGAACGCGTGCAGTCCCATATAGCTGGATATCGTTTTTTGTGGAGCGCTGGCCGCAGGCTGCTGTTGCGCCATCGTGGTAGATATGGCCGCAAGAAGAAGATAGATCAACCGTGATTTCATGATGTACTCTCCCTGTGTTCTCTCGAGTGTCACTTTCGAAGGTGTTTTCGTCCGATCAATTTTTCTCCCGCGATGGTGACGGCCTGATCCAGTGCACATGGATGCCCAGCTGTTTTTCGCGAATGTAAACGACTTAATCGCCTCACGATATCGGCGCGTCGGCCGGTGCCACGTCACGTGCCTCAGATGCCGGTGCGCCAGCAGGGACGAATTTGAACCAGGCGAGCGCCAACGACCCCCGGCAGCCCGACCCGCCGCCTTACGGCACGCGGCTGAAAGGTTTCAGCCCCGCCCGTAACGGCGGGGTCACCCGCGGAACGGAATAACATCGCAACTCCCTTACGAGAGCAGCAGCTCCAGGTCTTCGCGCTTCAGGTCGCGGATGAGGCTGTTGTCTTCGCCTAGAATGGCATCGGCGAGTTGGCGCTTGGTGTTTTGCAATTCGAGCACCTTCTCCTCGACGGTCTCGCGCGCGATCAAGCGATATGCGAAGACGTGGCGAGTCTGGCCGATGCGATGGGCGCGGTCGACGGCCTGCGCCTCCACGGCCGGGTTCCACCAGGGATCCAGAAGAAAGACGTACTCGGCGGCGGTGAGATTCAAGCCGAGACCGCCGGCCTTCAAACTGATCAGGAACAAGCCGCACTGCGGGTCGGTTTGGAAGGCATCGACGCGCGCCTGGCGGTCGCGCGTCGCGCCATCCAGGTATTCATAGCGCACCCCGGCTTTGTCGAGCCGTTGCCGCACGATCGCCAGGAGGCTGGTGAATTGCGAAAAGACCAGCGCTTTGTTGCCCTCTTCGCGAAGTTCTTCGAGCTGATCCATGAGCACGTCCAGCTTGGCGCTCGATTCGGTGGCCAGGTTGGGATCGATCAGGCCCGGGTGGCAGGCCGCCTGCCGCAAGCGTAGCAACGCTTCGAGCACCTGGAACTTCGTCCGCCCCAAGCCCTCCTTCTGAACGCGGTTAAGGAGTTTATCCCGGTAGTGCGCCCGGAGCTCGTCGTATTGCTTGCGTTGCGCGCCCTCCAGCTCACAAAAGATGGTCTGCTCGCTTTTTTCCGGCAACTCGCGCGCTACCTGCTGTTTGGTCCGGCGCAGAATGAAGGGCCGCAAAGCCTGGGCCAGCAGGTGCCGCGCCTCTTCGCCGGGATTGCGCCCGAGGCCTCCGCTCATTTTCAGCACCTTCGCCTCGCCGAGCATCCCCGGATTAAGAAACTCGAACAGACTCCATAACTCGCCGAGATGGTTTTCCACGGGGGTGCCGCTCAGCGCCAGCCGGTGTTGGCCGCGCAATAACCGCACGGCCTTGGAGGACGCGGTGGAAGCGTTCTTGATGGCCTGCGCTTCGTCAAGCACCACGTAATCGAACTCGATCTCGGAAAGGGCGGCGGCGTCGCGGAGCAGAGTGCCGTAAGTGGTCAGGACCAGGTTGCGTCTCGGAATGAGCTCCGGTTCGCGCGTCATTCCGGTGTGTTCCAGGACGCGCAGGTGCGGCGTAAAGCGGGCGGCCTCCGCGCGCCAATTGAACATGAGCGACTTCGGCGCGACCACCAGAGAAGGGCCTCGTCCCTCGGCGCGGCGCGTCTCCAGAAGCGCCAGCACCTGGGCGGTTTTGCCGACGCCCATATCGTCTGCCAAGCACCCGCCGAAACCGAATTCGCGGAGGAACTCCATCCAGCCGAGGCCTTCCCGCTGGTAATCGCGCAGGTGGCCGTAAAAGCCGGCGGGCTGCGGCGCCGCTTGGATGCCCTGGAAGGACAGCATCCGCTGCCGCGCGCGCTCGAAGACTTCATCGAAACCAACCTGCGGTTGCGCGGCCAACAACGCGTCGAGCAGGCCGACTTGGTTGCGCCGGAAGCGCAGGTGGTCTTTCTCATCCGAACCGAGGCCGGCAAGCGGCGCGAAGCGCTCGAGCCACTCCTCCGGAAGCAGACCGAACGACCCGTCGCCCAGCCGCACCATAGTCTCGCCGCGGCGCAGAGCCGCCAGCAATTCCGGAAGGCGCGCGGTCACGCCGCCGTAATCGACCTCGGCGTGCAGTTCGAACCAGTCGATGCCGGAGCGCACATCGACGCGCGTTTCGCCCGGCCGGCGGAACGACTTACCCTGCGCCTCGACGTACCAACCTGCACGGACGAGTTCCCGAACCATTCGCGGCAGGGCTTTGGGCGAGAGCCGCCAGGTGAGGCTATCGCGTTCCTGGCGCAGTCCGAAAGATTCCAGTTCGGAGCGCGCTGCGGTTTCGGTGGCCGGATCGCGGGCGATGAAGACGCGCTCGTCGGGGAGCCAAACTCCTGCGCCAACCCCGGACTGGTCCTCCATCCATCCGCGCCCGTAATCAAATAATAGACGCCCTTCGAAGCGCTCTTCGCCGAACGCGTTCTGGACCGGTTTGACCCGCAGCCCAAGCCTCGGCCGCTCGTTCCGCCGCTCGAACCGCAGCGCTTCATCCAGGTCCATTGGGGGCACTTGCGGGGAAGCGAGTAACTGCGCCAAGACCTTGTCGCGCTCGCGGTCGGGAAAGGGGATTCGCTTCACGCCCCTGAGCTGCTCGACCCACGGAAACATCCCGGCCGGGTCGAAGCGAGCCACCTCGCGGTGCCCCAACAGCAAGCCGCTTTCCAGGATCAGCAGCGGCTCGGCCAAATCCATTCGTTCCTGGCCGCGGCGCAGCGACCCGGTGATCGCCCACTGATCGCGCTCATCCTGCCGCACTTCCAGCCAAAGCTTCCAGGGCTCGCCGCTGTCCCACGCAAGCGGTTTGAGTGGAGCGCCTAGCTCCGCACGAGAGAAGAGCCGGCCGGCGGTGGCGAGCATGGGAATCAGCTTCAAAGCGAGTGCCGGCGGGAGCGTTTTGCGCACGGGCCGGCCAAGGTCGGAAACGTAGCTGAAGCCGTATCCGAACGCCTCCTGGCCGCCGAGCAGCGTGCTGACGGCCTCGACGTCGAGCGGATCGGGCAAGGACCCGGCCTGTGTTGGGGACAGGCGGAGTTCTTTATAGCCGGTCCACTCACCGCTCTTCTTGCGCGATCGCGATAGCGCCTCCAGGACCATGGTGCCGGAGGATTTTGATGAAACGACGTCGATGACGTAGTGGACCTCAAAACCGTGGGGCCAGCCGGCAGGCGCGGGTTTCTCCTGCTGGAGCCCGCGTTGAACGGCCGTCAAGTGCTGCTGCCATTGCGGGATTTGAGGTGGGGGCGGAATCTGAATTTTCGGCCGCAGCGCGAAGTCGGGCTTTTGTTCCGCGCGTTCGCGGGCCCGATCTACTTCCACCTTAAAGCGGCCGGCAGCGATGACGTTGCTCAGGGCTCGGCGCCGGTCCGCTTCCAGCACGGCCGCCCAAAGATGCTTGCATTCTCCGTTGGATTCGAAGTAGGGACAATCGCAGTAGAGCAGGAGGCGGCCATCTGCAAAGGTGAGATCTAATTCGTATAGGTACGTCCCCTGCACGTCCGCATTCAGATGGTCCGGGCCTGCACTGTGAACCTGCACGGCACGCGCGTGGAACAGATCCATACCTTTGAACTGGACCCGCTTCTCGAAAAAGGCGGCAAGTTGCGCGGCGAGCGTCATTCAGGAGGGAAATTCTATTGTACCGGGCGCCCGCGGCGGCGCCGCAGGTTCAGGGCGCCAGTGATGGTTCTGTGGCAGCCGAACCGCGGCATGGCTCCGGCGGCTGAGTGAAACCCGCGGCTCGGCGCGCGCGTCCTCGAGAGTAGCCCTTTCTACGAATGGTCCCGCGAGCTCATTTTTTTCCAGCGGGCCAGCCGGCGGCCGTCTTCCTCCGAGCGACCGCCGGTTTTTCTTGACCGTGGCGCATGACTGCAGCATGCGCCACGTTTTCTAAATTCTTCGCAAGACCAGCGCCGAATTCTTGCTGCCGAAGGCGATGCAGTTGGCGACGGCGTGCTCGATTTGCAGTTTGCGGCCAGGGCACGGGACGTAGTCGAGATCGCACTCCGGGTCCGGCTCTTCCACGTTGATGGTCGGCGGCAGGATGCCGTCCCGCATCGCGAGCAGCGTGGCAGCCACGCCGGCCGCTCCGCAGGCTCCCTGCGGATGGCCGATCAGACTCTTCAGCGACGATCCGGCGAGCCGGTAGGCATGGCCATCGAAGGCCATTTTCACGGCGCGCGTTTCGATGCGATCGTTCAATTCCGTCGAGGTGCCGTGATAGTTGATGTACTCGACGGCGGAGGGCGGTATGCCAGCCTCTTCCAGCGCCAGGCCGATGGCGCGGGCCGGCTCCTCTCCGCATTCATCCAGGCGCACGCGGTGGTAGGCCTCGCAGGTGGATCCGTATCCCGCAATCTCGCCGTAAATGCGCGCGCCGCGGGCCCTGGCGTGCTCCAGTTCCTCGACAAAGAAGAACCACGAGCCCTCCGCCAGTACGAAACCATCGCGGTCGCGCGAGAACGGACGGGACGCGCGCTCGGGAGCGTGGTTCCAGCTCGCCGTCATGATGCGCATGAGCTGAAAGCCGCGGACAATCAGGGGCGCGATGGGCGAATCGACGCCGCCCACGACCAGGCAATCGAGCACGCCGGCCTGAATGTTCCGATACGCATAGCCGAGCGCGTCCGTGGAGGAGGTGCACCCCGTGGAGACGATGTGGCTCATCCCGCGGAAGCCGAAGCGCATCGAGACCTCGCTCGAGAGCGTGCCGATGGTGCCGGTGGGAATCGTATAAACGCTGCACTGCTTCTGTTTACCGGTGTAATAGAGGCGGTACTGCTCTTCCGTAAAATCCTGGCTCCCGCCGCCCGAGCCGACGATCACGCCGATGCCCCGCAGTTCCTCGCGCGTCATGCCGCCCGTGTCGACGCCCGCATCGTCCAGAGCCTCTGCGACACTGGCGACGGCCATGGGGACGGCGCGGGAGACGTGAGGCCGGTCCTTGGCGCTGACGTAAAGCGTTTCGTCGAATTGGTCGGGCACTTCGCCCGCGACCTGCACCAGGAACCCGGATGGATCGAAGCGAGTAATGCGGCGAACGCCGCTCTGGCCCGAGCGCGTTGCGCTCCAGAAGCTCTCTCTGCCGATGCCGTTGGGGCTGACAGCACCGATTCCCGTGATGACCGCGCGCCGCATGGAAACGTTTTCCGTTGATCTTGCAAATTCAGTATAGGCTGAAATTTGCGCACCCTGCCGAGGAACATTGATGGCTCGCAATGAAAAAGCAGTCGTGATCGGCTCCGGCCCGAACGGTTTGACCGCGGCGATCGTGTTGGCCCAGGCGGGCCTCAACACGACTCTGGTCGAAGCCGAGGCCTCGGTCGGCGGCGGCGCGCGTACCGCCGAATTGACGCTCCCCGGCTTTCTCCACGATGTTTGCTCGGCCGTGCATCCGATGGCGGCCGCCTCGCCGGCGTTCCAGTCGTTTCCGCTTGCGCAACACGGTCTCGAGTGGATTCATCCGCCCCTGCCCTTCGCGCACCCTCTGGATGACGGTACCGCCGCGGTCTTACCGAAGCCGTTGGACGCCGCCTGCGAGCGCTTGGGCAGCGATGGCGCGGCCTATCGCCGCGCGATGGAACCTCTGGTTCGCCGCTGGCCCGACTTGGCCGGCGAGATCCTGCGGCCCATGCTGCATGTTCCGAAGGCCCCCTTCCTACTCGCCCGTTTCGGCTGGATGTCGGTCTGGCCGGCGGCAGTTTCCGCCCGCCGAGTCTTTCAAACCACAGCGGGTCGCGCGTTGTTCGCCGGAGTTGCCGCGCACTCGATTCTCCCACTCGAGGCATACATTTCTGCATCGTTTGGCTGGGTATTGAGCGCCTTGGCGCACGCGGTAGGCTGGCCGGTTCCCAAAGGTGGTTCGCAGCGGATCAGCGATGCGCTGGCGCGCTACTTCCAGTCGCTCGGCGGGCGCATCCTCACGAGCACCCGAGTTGGCTCCCTCGACGAGGTGGAGAGCAACGGCCCGGTGCTCTGCGATCTCACACCCCGGCAGTTCGCCAACATCGCAGGCAAACGGCTTCCGCAGGCGTTCCGTCAAACGCTCGAACGATATCGGTACGGGCCGGGTGTCTTCAAGATGGATTGGGCCCTCGACGCGCCGATTCCCTGGGTTGCGCGCGAATGCGCCGCAGCCGCCACCGTGCATCTCGGCGGCACGCTGGAAGAGATCGCCGCCTCCGAGCGAGCGCCGTGGCGGGGCGCGACCGCGGAGAAGCCCTTCGTCCTGCTGGTGCAGCCCAGCCTTTTCGATTCCACCCGCGCGCCGGCGGGCAAGCACACCGCATGGGCTTATTGCCACGTGCCGAACGGATCGCCTGTCGATATGACGGACCGCATTGAGGCTCAGGTGGAGCGCTTCGCACCCGGGTTCCGCAAGACCATCCTGGCGCGCCATTCGTTCACCCCAGCCGAGATGGAAGCGCACAACGCAAACCTGGTGGGAGGGGACATCACCGGCGGAGCGCAGGATATCATGCAGCTGATCTTCCGCCCGACGCGCATGCTCTACCGAACGCCCTTGCGCGGAATCTACCTCTGCTCCTCTTCGACGCCGCCGGGGGGAGCGGTGCACGGCATGTGCGGCTGGAATGCCGCGCACCTCGCGCTACGCGACATGGGCATCTGATGACTGCTTCGGCTTCGGCACCGCCGCGACGAGCGGGTTGTTCAACCGCGGCCTCACGGACGCGGCTGAAAAGCTGTCTTCAGCCCTGCCCGTGAGGCCGGGGTATAGCAACGGTGAAGCCGATTTGGAAGGGGAACCGCGGCATGACTTCCGCGGCTGAAATCGGCTAAGATCCCCGGCGCCATCGGAGGTTCCGCATTCCGGGAGACCTATGTCTTTTGCCTTTCAAGGCGCCCTCAGTATAGGCTGAAACTTATGGATGCTGCCAAAGACAAGCGCGCGGGGAACACCTTCGCCGCGTCTCTGGCGGGGCTGCAGGCGGGGATGGTGGCCGTTCTGTGGATGCTCGCTTGGCTGGGCTTGAGCTCGGCCTGGCAGCGCCGCAGTTTTTGGACTGCCGAAAACCTTCTGGCCAGCACCTTCCAGGGTGCCTCCGCGATCCGCCGCGGGTTTTCCGGCAGCACGCTCTCGGGCTTGGCATTGTACGTTCTCGTCTACAGCACCCTGGGAATTCTGTTTGCCGCCGTAGTGCAGAACCGCCTTCCGAGGACACGCCGCGTGCTAGTGGGAGTTGTCGTGGCCGTCGCCTGGTACTATCTCTCGTTTCACGTGATCTGGAAGTCCGTGAGCCCCCTCGTGACACTGCTGCATGCGGAGCAACCGACACTTCTGGGGCACGTCCTTTTCGGGATCCTGCTGGCGCGCTTTCCGAGATACCTTCCGGCGGGGGCGCCGCCTGTGCCAGTGGGGGCACCGGAGCATGCCGTGGTTACCGAACCCGCGGCACAACCGGTCGAGTGACCGGGTTCTAAGCGACCTGCACTTCGATTTTCTTTGCGCCGGGGTCGAGCTTCATGATGCGGAAGCTACGGATCTGACCGCTGCGCGTCGGCTCCTGCCGCGCACCGCCGCCACCTTGGCCGCCCTTCCACTTCGCCTGCAGCATGGAAGTGATTGACGAGAGATCGGCTCGCGCTTCGGCCTGCGCAGATTCTCCGGCGGCCCCCGCCGCGCTCAAGCGGCAGGTGGCCTGGATGCCTTCACCCAGTTCGACGCGTGCCCGCTCCCCGGAGACCTCCAGGATGCGGCCGGTGACAACGTCGCCCTCTTTGTGTTCCGCAATGTATTCGTCCAGGCTGGTGGGGATGAGTTGCTTCATTCCCAGACGGATGCGCCGCTTTTCGGCGTCTACTTCGAGGACCTGCGCCTTCACAACTTGTCCGACCTTCAGCACGTCTTGCGGGTGATTAATACGCTTGTCGGCGCTGATATCGCCCACGTGGATCATGCCTTCCACCCCTTCGGCAAGCTGCACGAAGGCGCCGAATTTGGTCAAGCTGCTCACCGGGGCTTCTACCACGGATCCGACCGGGAATTGCCGCGGGGCTTCGGCCCACGGATCGCCGAGCGCCTGCTTCAGCCCCAGCGAAATACGCCGTTCCGCGAGGTTGACGCCGAGAACCACGACTTCCACCGTGTCGCCCGGCTTCACCACATCCGATGGCTTGCGCACCTTCTTGGACCAGGACATCTCGGAGAGATGGATCAAACCTTCGACGCCCTTCTCCAATTCGACGAAAGCGCCGAAGTCGGTGACACGAGTCACCGTGCCGCGCACGCGGTCGCCCGTCTTATATTTCTCGCCCGCCTGGTCCCAAGGGTGCGGCTGCAATTGTTTCAGACCGATGGAAATCCGCCGCTTCGCGGAATCGACCTTGAGCACCTTGGCCTCTACCGGCTGGCCTACGGTAAGCACATCGGAAGGCTTGTTGATGCGGCCCCAGGAGATATCCGCGACATGCAACAGGGCATCCACTTCGCCGATGTCGACGAATGCGCCGTAGTCGGTCAGGCTGCGGACCGTTCCGTGCACGATGTCGCCTTCCTTTACCTCGGTGTAGCGCCGCTCCTTGGCCGCGCGCTCCTCTTCCTCGAGCACGGCGCGCCGGTCGACGACGACATCTTCGTCGGCCACGTCGAGCTTGATAATGCGGCAGCGGATTTCCTGGCCGACCAGCTTCTCCAAGTCGGCTGCATCTCTGGCGCCGCTTCGCGAGGCGGGCATAAAGGCGCGCACCCCGATATCCACGCTCACTCCGCCCTTCACCACCGCGCTGACCACGCCGGCGATCGGAGCTTTACCGGCGAAAGCCTTCTCCAGGGCGGACCAGTCCTTCGGCCGCTCCACTTTGAGGCGCGAGAGTTCGTAGTATCCTTCCGGATCCCGGCCCTTCACCGACACAGCGATTTTGTCGCCGGCCTTCACTGTCTCCCCGGCGGCTTGAAAAACCGCTAGCGGTATGATCCCCTCGGTTTTGTAGCCGATATCGACGAACACCGACTCGCCGGATACCGCGATGACCGTGCCTTCCAGGCCTCGTGCGCCTTCTTCAGGTTTATGCGAATGAGAGCGTTCGTACTGGGAGAGGATATCGCCGAACGATTCGTTCGGCTCGTTGGAGTTGGCTGGGGCGTCCGGGCCAGTTGCCCGGTTGCGGTCCAGCATGCTTGGGTTGGACATGAGAGCTTATACAGCCATTGTGGCATAATCCCGACTGGGATATTCTCGCGTGCCCCCGGTGTCACTGCGTCGCTGGAGCCGTCTGGTCCGGCCTCAGGATTTCGTTTGGCTGCTGCTGTTCGCCGCTGTTGTAGCGGCGAGTAACAATCGCGATCCGTCCGAAATCGCAATGCTGGTAGCCGTTGCGATTGTCCAGGTGCTCGAGCCCAAAATTCCGGCGCTGCCCTCCACGCAAAGCCGCGTCGCCTGGATCGTTTTGAAACTTGCGCTCGGCTACCTCCTGATCGGGTACACCGGCGGTCTGCAGAGCCGTTACTGGCTGGTGCTGCTGCTTCCGGTCGTTTCTGCGGCCACCGCGCTGGGAGTTGTGGGGACGCTCCTGTTCACTTTAGCGGCGGGCGGCGTGTATCTTTCGTTTTTGCTCTACATCGATTGGACTCGTTTTACGATCGAGCCCGCCGAGGCCAATGAAATCGCGTTGCGCGTGTTTTTCCTCGCGATGGTCGGCAACCTGGCCAACACCCTGGCGGAAGATCTGCGCGTCCAATCGCAGAAGCATCGCCGCACGGCCGAGCAACTCTCGCAGGCCAACCGGCAACTCCAGGAAGCCGAAGAGGAGGTCCGCCGCTCCGACCGGCTCGCGGCTCTCGGGCAGCTCTCCGCGGGCCTGGCTCACGAACTGCGCAATCCCCTCGGAACCATCAAGGCGTCGGCCGAGATGCTGGCGCGTAATGTCAGCGCGGAAAACGAAGTGGCGCGCGAAGTTGCCGGCTTCATCGCGTCTGAGGTGGATCGCAGCAATTCTTTGATCACCCGGTTCCTGCAATTTGCGCGTCCGCTGCAATTGCGGCCCGACACCGCGGATCTCGCGCAGATGCTCGACCGCGCCGTGGCTGCCGCCGAGCGGGAGGCGCCGCAGGTTACGATCTACAAAAACTACGCTCCGGAAGTTCCACCGTTTCCCTTTGACGCCGAATTGCTCGAGCGCGTCTTCTACAATCTGATCCTGAATGCCGCGCAGGCCACCGCCCCTGGCGGCGCAGTGACGGTGAAAACGCGCGCCGCCGCGGGCACGGCCGAGGTATCCGTCATCGACCGCGGCGCGGGCATCGACCCCAAGCATCTGGAATCGATTTTCAATCCGTTCTTCACGACCAAGCCGCAAGGCGTGGGCCTGGGACTCGCGATCGTTTCCAAGATCGTCGACGAGCACGGGGGTAAGATAGCAGTGGAGAGCGAACCTGGAAAGGGCAGCGTCTTTCGCGTGCTGCTGCCGATGTCCCGTCCCGCTCCCGCTGCCTCCGCATGAAAAAGCGCATCCTGGTGGTGGAAGACGAAGAGAAGCTGCGCCGCGTCGTCGAGCTGCAACTGGTCTCGGCCGGCTTCGACGTCGACAAAGCCGCCACCGCGGAAGATGCGCTGAAATTCGTAGACCGCGCCGACCTGGTCCTCACCGATCTGCGGCTCCCCAATATGGACGGCCTGCAATTTCTCGGGCAGGTTCGCCGCCAGAACGGGCAGGTGCCGGTGATCATCATGACCGCGTACGGCAGTGTCGAAACTGCCGTGGAAGCGATGAAGGCCGGCGCAACGGATTTTCTGCTCAAGCCGTTCTCGCTCGATCACCTCATGCAGGTGGTCAATAAGGCTCTCGAAGTCCGCGCGCTGCGCGATGAGAACCGGTTGCTGAAGGAGCAACTCGGGCGGCGTTACGAGTACGACAACATCATCGGCCGCAGCGAGCCTATGCAGGAGATCTTCGCCACCATCGAGCGTGTGGCGCCCACGCGCGCTACTGTCCTGCTGGCCGGCGAGAGCGGAGTCGGGAAGGATCTCATCGCCAGGGCGATCCATTTTCATTCGCCGCGCCGTGACCGTCCACTGGTAAAGATCAACTGCACCGCCATTCCAGAGAACCTCATGGAAAGCGAGCTATTCGGCTACGAGAAAGGCGCCTTCACCGGTGCGGTTGCGGCCAAGCCCGGGAAGTTCGAACAGGCCGATACGGGCACCGTGTTTCTCGACGAGATCGGCGACGTTCCTGCCGTGATTCAAGTGAAACTACTGCGCATCCTTCAGGAGCGGGAGTTCGAGCGTCTCGGCAGCAACGTCACGCGGCATATCGATGTGCGCGTGGTCGCCGCCACCAACCAGGACTTGCGCGCCGCGCTGGAGCAGGGGACATTTCGGGAGGACCTCTACTACCGCCTGAACGTCGTGCCCATCAATATTCCCCCGCTGCGCGAGCGGAAGCAGGATATCGCTTATCTGGCGAATCATTTTCTGCGCAAACTCGCGCCGGATGCCGGCTCCCAGGTGGAAGGCATCACCGACACGGCCATGGAAAAGCTGCTGAATTACCACTGGCCGGGCAATGTGCGCGAGCTCGAGAACGTAATCGAACGCGCGCTCATTCTATGCCGGGGTAAACAGTTGGACGCCGCGGACGTCAAGCTGGAGACTGCTCCGCGGCCGCGCAACCAACCCGACCAGCATTTTTTGCCGGAGGGAATGACGCTCGACCAATACGAGCAGGAAATTATCCGCGAGGCTTTGCGCCGCGCCGATGGGAATAAGAGCCACGCCGCCCGCCTCCTGGGCCTGACCCGCAATGCGCTGCGTTACCGGCTGACGCAGATGGGTTTGGAAGCGTAGGGAGTGACGGACTTCATCGCTGGTTCCACGGATTGAAGACTTGTATCCCGCAGTTCTCGAAATCGACTGCGTTACGTGTGGCGAGTGTTGCTGCCCGGCCAACCAGTCGGTTACCTGTGTTGTCGGAACAGGGCGCATCGGTGTCTAGAACGATCATGGCCCTGGACAACACCCGTCGCTTGAGACACTAAGATTCGGGTGCTGCGCCAATTTACCGAAGCCAATAACGCCGAGGCGGCGGACGTCAAACTCGGCGAGACATTCGAAATCTCCCTGTCCGAAAACCCGACCACCGGTTTCCGCTGGAATCTGGCTGGCCGATTAGAGCCGGTCTGCACGCTTGCCGGCGACGATTTCAAACCAGCCTCCGCCCCCGGAGGCGAGGGAATTCATTCCTGGCGTTTTGTGGCGGCCGCAGCCGGCGAGACTTCCATCCGGTTCACTCTCGGACGCTCCTGGACGCCAAACGTCCAACCCGCAAAATCGTTCAGTTTGACCGTTCGAGTGGCGTCGTAACTCAACCTTGCTTCAGGATGCGCACGGTCCAGAAGTCTTCGGCTAGGTTGGGGTTCGTCATGTAAGCGTAGGGCATGGTGAAGTACCCTTTGATGCCCCAGTCCTTGCCCCACGAATTCCGCACCGCGAACCGCTGCGTGGAATCGTCGTAGCCGACCGCGAGAACGGCATGCCCGCCCATCACCTTCTCCGACGGCCCCGGCATCTGCAACTCGCCGCTCTTCGCGACTTCCTGGCTTTCGAAGCTCTCATAGACGGTAAACCCAAAGACGAAGGGGTACCCCGATGCGATGCATCCCTTGAGCTGGTTGAGGTTGCTGGAGACGAGCCGCTGATACCCGACTGCCTTGCACAAGCTGGCATCCTTGTAGCACTTGGGCGTCGGTTTGTCCGTGAATTTATTGATGTCGTACGGCCACTCGGCTTCCGGGCAGGCGCCCTGGTTGGCGATGCTTTTGATGCCGTCGCGAATCTGCGCGCCGCTGTCGGAGTTCACGCTTCCCTCAATGGCTCTTTCGTTGTAATAGATGAATAGCCGGGAGGGCATGAAGATCTTGGTCTTTTGTTTCTTCTGGTCGAACTGGATTGCCGCGGAAATCGCGTTCGCCGTACAACTGCCCAACTGCCCCTGGTCATAGACGGGTGGGCAACCGGAACGCACATCCTTCTTCGGCGGCAGCTTTGCCAGGACCATGGGCGCGGCGGCATAAAGATGATCGCGCTGATCGGGCAGGTCGGGAACCCAGCCATACGAACGATGAATCGGCATTCCGTTCTCCTCTTTCGAATCATAGTGCAGTTTCGGACACGAAATGTATCAAATTGGAAAAAGAGCCGATCGGGTAGTACCAAAGATAGCCGGGCCGCAGCAAACCGCTGCGCGCTCTTACGTGCCAACGGCAGCCTGCGCCGTTTCGAAGGGGCCATCCGACAGAAATGCAGTGTGCAGGAACGTGTCGCGCCGGAAACGCACCCCCACCTTGAATTTATCGGGCATCCGCTCGACCGTGTCATCGGCTACGGCTTCGAGTAGAGCCGTCTCCGTGATGCCGGGGTGCCGCGCCGCGCTGCACAGCTTGCGCATTCCTCCATCGCCGAACTGGTTCGCAACGTCCAAAAGAAACGCTATGCCGCGTTCCGTGGCCGCTTCCGGGGCCGCGCTCCGAATAGACTCGTAGGATTTCCGAAAAGCGGTCATCGCGGTGTCGACCTGTGCCGTCTGGAATGCGGGGACGGTGGCCGCCTGGCGGAACCGGGACACCCAAGGGTCTTCCACCAGGTTGAATGCCGGGTCCGTGGTCTGGCCGCCGGCGCCGACTCCGCCATCCGGCTTGCTCAGGTGGTCAATGAGGCCCTGGCACACGGCCGCATCGCCGCCGCCGAGGGTCTGCACAAAGAGAGCCTGGTCTGCGCTTCGAAAAGCAGCTACGAGCTCCGCCAAACGCCGCGGCCTCTGCGCCCATTGGATGATTCCAAACGAGAGACCGGCGCCGTCGGTATTGAGATTGATGGCCCCGAAGCGACCCATTCCTTCCATCTGCGCCACCAGGCAAAGCACCTTGTGCATCCTCTCGAGAATCACGCCGAGCGCCAGTCCCAAATAGGCTTGGCTCGCACGAGGATCGGCTGCCGGCTCGCTCACCAGTTTAACCAGCGTGTCGCGGTCTACCTCGTCCTTCACCGTGAGGCCGCAGCGTTGCTGGAAATCCTGCACCGCGGCCGAGGTCTTTGGGCCGAAGGTGCCGTAAACGGCAGGTGAGGTGATCCCGGGGATCGTGCGGTAGCCCTGGCCGCTCAGTAGATCCTGAATAGCGCCGATCGCCGCCGGGTCGCCTCCTGGTCGAATGGCTGCCGCTACCGCGCC